>CAMVRE010000154.1 GCA_947169825.1 uncultured Verrucomicrobiota bacterium
ACCGTCCTCGCGATGATCCGTTAGCCCGCCCGCTCCGCGCGGGCGCGGGCGCGGCTTATGCGGTTCAGCAACAACAGCAGGAGGACGAGCCCGCTCCGCGCGGGCGCGGGCGCGGCCCCCCGACGGAGCCGAAGCGCAGGGGGGTGCGAGCCCGCTCCGCGCGGGCGCGGGCGCGGCGGGCAATTCCGCCCTGAACAACAACAAGGATAAGCCCGCTCCGCGCGGGCGCGGGCGCGGCGATGCCGCGGAACGCCCCCTGACCCCGAAAGCACAACGACAATGAAACCTGCCAGAGAACGCACCAAGCGCACGGCCACCCGGCTTCTCTTGTTCGTTGCCGTTGCAACGGCCCTGTTCGCCTTGCAGTCCTGCACGAAAGCGAAGAAGACATTGCAAGAAGAGGCAGGCCGTCTTGTTTTCCTGGAAGACCGCGGCACCGTTGAAAGGAAACTGGCGGGGTTTGTCTTAGAGGATGTGGAAACCATTTCCCGACCCTCGTCAACCGTTTTGTTCGACTCCCGTTTCCCAAAGACGAATTGCGTCATTCGAACTTGTGTCTGGTACGGACACGATACGGGATTCTTGCATTCCGAGAATCTCGACCTGTTCTTTGACGAAAACGATCGGCTGATTGGATGGAATTACTGGTATCCCGACTGATTGACAGAGTCTGCCGCCGCCCGCGCGGAGCGGCCTTCCCGAATCCCCCGCCGCACCGCATTCAGCATTCATCATTCAGCATTGACCCCGCCCCCGCCCGCCGTTCCACGCCCTTCCCGAACCCACCACCCCCAACCACCGAACCAACAATGAAAACACTCTTCCTCCTTCCTCTTCTCGCCACGGTTGCCGCAACGGGCTGCTTCCGGGTCGAGGAAGAATACGTTGCCGTCGTTCCGGATTCCGTCGCCACGAACGCCGCCGCCACCGCAACCGATTCCGGCGTGTCGTTGGACGTCGCCAAAACATTGGCTTCGCTGCCCGTCGCGCCGGGACTCTCGTTCCACCTGGTTGCCGAAGACTCCGAATCGCGCGCCAAGGCGCTCGTCTCCGCCACCGACGGCAACGCGCCCGACGGTTTCCTTGCGACGGAAGACGATTACGGGTTCGCGCGCGACCTTTCGAAATCGATCGACTCGGCCCGCCTTCGCGCGTTCGGGAATCCGTCCGCCGGACAGATCTGCCTGATCGAGCGGCTTCCCGGCAATCTCTACGGCCCCGTCTTCGTCGAAACGGAGCCCGCGTTCCGCCAAGTTGCGGCGATGCGGTCGTGCAAGGCCGAAACGGATCCGCTGAACGAAAGAAACATCGTCTCCGCCACGTTCGGCAAACGAGACGCGCAGGCCTTTGCGGCCGTCACCTCCGCAAATGCGATGAAACCGGGGACCGACGGCCGACGCCTGGCCATCGTCCTTGGAGACGCGGTCCTTTGCGCGCCTCTCATTCGGGAACCGATCCGGGACGGCCGGTTCATCATCTCCGGTTCGTTCTCCCGCGACGAGGTCGAGATTCTCGCGAAGCTCATCGGTTCTTCCGATCCCGCCGCCGCCGCCAAGCCGGCACCCTTCGTCTGGGACCTCTTCCAAACGCCCGCAGAGGCCTCGACGCCCGCCCCCCACGCGGAGCCCGAATCACACGCAGAGAACGCAGAGAGCGCAGAGCCCCGTCCCGGCGAAGCCGGTCCCCTCCATGAGGGGGCTGCCGAGCGAAGCGAGGCTGGGGGAGTCTCCCACGCAGGAAACGCAGAGGACTCAGAGTGAGTTTTCGTCTGGCGTCTGGCGCCTTGCATCGGGCGAGACGCCAGACGCCGGATGCCAGCCGGCAAGAATATCACACTTTTCCAGCGCGCCGATTTCGATTCCACCGTGCGTTATTTTGATGCATTTTGCATCTTCCGGAGCGGGTAAACGGCGAAAATCACGCACGGTGGAATCGGTTGGAAGACAAGGCGGGAACGGCAGGCGTTTCGGGGGCGGATCACGGCGCGGGCGAGGGGCGGAACACCGGCTCGCAGCGGGGGAGGGGGGCCGGAGGGGGCTGTTAATAAATTGTGGGAAAGTGTGGGAAATGCAAAAACGGGGTCAAACCCCCTTGACACGCCCCCGCCCCTCCTATATCCTCGCCCTCGTCGCAACCCGCCGTGGCGGGGTCCCCACCCCGCCACCACGAAAAAAGTTTAAAAAATCGTGAACGTTTTGCCCCGAAACCGCGTCTATGGGGGGGTAGGGACCCAGGCTTTCGAGTCTCCCCCGCTTCCCAACGCAACGACAGGACAAAGACCATGAATCCTCCAACGGAACCAACCGAACGAACGGAATCCATCGAACCCGAACCGCGGCACGGCCGCGGGCGGTCCTTCGCGAAGCGCCTCGGAGCCGTCCTCGGGCCGCTGTTCCTCTTCGTCGGCCTTCCCGTCGCCCTGCGCGCCCTGTTCGAACGGGTTTCGATTTCGGAGTTCGACGTAATCGGCCAGTTCGGCCTCGTGCTGGGAATCTCCGCCATGGCCGGGCTGCTCGTCGCGGGACGGCTCCGCGGCTGGTACGTCCCCGGCGTGAAGGAGCTGCTCGTTGCGCTCGCCATCGTCATGCTCTCCTTCGTCGCCCTGCCCTGTGTCCTGACCCGCGGAAGGATCGAACGCGGGCAGCACGTCCGCCTGGAGAACAACGGCAGGATCGTCGTCGGGCAAATCCTCGCCGCCGACGCCGAGCGCACCGGGAAGGGCGAGCATTCCGTGTGGCCGTCCGTCGGGAAGTACGATTCCGCGAACGCGTACTTCTCCAAATTGCTGGCGAAGGGCGTCCTTTCCGGCGTTTCCACGGCGATGTTCGCCGGCGGCGGTGTGGAAGCGGCCGGATGGCCGGACGACCTCGGGCGTCACGGCAGCTCCTGGAGCGTCCTCGCCGGCGCGGGCGGGGCGCACCCCGCCACGCCCGTCCTCTGGACGCGGAACCTCCGCGGGCTCCGTCCCGGGGACTTCGCCGGCGCCGACCCGAAGCGACCTCGGCCGTGGAGCGACCGGCTTGCGCCCGGGGAGAGTCCCTTCGGCGACCGCCTCGTGGTCCTCGTGCGGCGGGACGGCCGCGCCGAGACGATCCGCGCCCGCGACCTCACCGACGCCGCCTTCCTCGGCGGCGCGACCAACGACCCCGCCGCGCTCGAGGTGCTCGAGGCGCTCGCGGATGAAACCCACGCGGAGTCCGCGGAGGAAGCAAAGAAAGGAACCCCATGAGTCGAATCGTCATCAAGCCGCGTTTCTTCCGCATTGTCGGATGGACCTGGTTCTTCTCGTTCCTCGTATGGGGAATCGAGGGGTCCGTGACGGCCGTCCCGGAGCTGGTCGCGACGTTCGTCGGCCTCGCCGGCTATGCCTGTTTCGTCGTCTCGTCCGTCGTTCTTCTCGTCGCGTGGGCGATCGCCGCGTCCACCGGACAATCCGCCGAGACCAAGGCCGTCTGCCATGCGATGTCGCGGTGGCTCGCGGCGTGGGGCGGAGGGCTTCTGGGCGGTTTGGCCGCAGGCGCGCTCT
The DNA here is from genome assembly GCA_947169825.1 of uncultured Verrucomicrobiota bacterium. Lineage (GTDB taxonomy): Bacteria > Verrucomicrobiota > Kiritimatiellia > RFP12 > UBA3636 > UBA3636. Next base: position 3,527 of record CAMVRE010000154.1, read on the forward strand.
TCGGCAACGGAGCGCCGGGCGACTGGACCTGCGTCGTGATCGCCGGCCTGGGGGGAATGCTTGCCGGAACGGCCTGCCGCCTTCTCTTCCGCCGCCCCGCGGCAACCGCCGTCGCCGCGGCGGTTGTCGGCGTCCTTGCCGGCATCGGCTTTCTCGCCCTGTTCGGCATGCTCTCGTTCTGACCCCGCCAACCACCAACAACCACCCGCGCAGCCATGAAAACGACAGCCCTGCTGCTTCCCCTCCTCGCCCTTGCGCCGCTCGTCGCGGCGCGGGCGGAAGACCCCGCCACGAACGCGCCGGCCGTGCCGCCGGCCCTGCTCGTCCGCGTCGCCTCGATCGAAGAAATCGAGAAGGCGATCCGCGGCGTCTCCGACGCGGTCAGGATGCCGGCGCTTGCCGAGGAGCCGATCCGCTCGCTGCGGGAAGGACTCGCGGAAATGGGCGTCGACGTCGATCCGGCGCGTCCCGTCGTGCTCGCGCTGGCGGATCCCCGCGCGTCCGAAGAAATGGCGGTCGCCGTTCCGGGGCCGGAGCCGTCCGCGGAACGGCTCGCCGCCGCGTTCGGCGGCGCGACGCCCGAACGCGGAGCGGACGGCGTCTGGCGGCAGCCCGGCGCCGAAGGGAACGGAACGGCGATGCTCCACCGCGACGGCTACAACGTCTTCGCCCATCCCCGCGAACGCCTCGCCTTCGCCGACGCGCTCCTCGCCGCCGCCGCCGCGCCGCGCTTCCCGGGCGCCGCGCTCGAGGCGACGGTCCGCGGCGAAGCGCTGCGGACGATCGAGCGGGAGCTCGCCTGGGGGCCCGGCGTCCCGGGCCCGTCGCTGGCCCCGCTCGAAACCGTTTCGTTCGGGGCGGCGTTCGACGCCTCCGCGGGGCTCTTCGTTCCGCTCGCCGCGACGCCGGCCGAATCCTCGGCCGGCGCCTTCGCGGCCCTCGCCGCCGCGCCCGCGCTCGACCCCGCCGCGTCGATCTGGCGCGACGACGCGCTCTTCGCCTTCGCGGTGTCGGACCTCGGGACCGTCTTCGGCGGGTTCGCCGGGTCCTTCTTCGCGCTCACGGCCACGAACTACGCGCAGAACGTGGCCTTCGCCCTCCGGCGCCGCGGCGCGGACCCGGAGGAGATCGCGCGCGCCGAACGCTCGGCGCGGGAGGCGATCGAACGAGCGGAGGAATCCCTCGCGCTCCTCCGGTCGGCCGGCGCCGCGTCCGGCTTCGCCGCGCTCGCGCCCGGAGGTGCGCTGGAAAGCGTCGCCGAGACCGCGTTCCGCGATTCCGCCGCGGTGGACCGGCTCCGCGCGCGCTGGCGCGAGGAGGCGGACGGCCGGGACGTTCCGGTCGAGATGTGGGTCGGTTCCGCGACGAACGCCTTCGCGTTCCGGCAGACCGACGACGGGTGGGAGTTCGGCTGCCGTCCCTGGGCGGACGGGGAGGAGCCCTCCGGCCCGGACGCGACCGGCCCCCTCGCGGCGATGCGCCGATTCTTCGGCCCGGACGGACTCCGCGGCGAAGTCCGCCGCGTCGCTGGCCCCGGAACGGGCGAGAGGCTCGTCTCTGCCGTCGGACCCGCCGGCTCGCCGCTTCCCGCGCCGACCGGGGAGCGTCCGCCGGACGGCGCGGCGCTGGAGCGTTTCGTGCCGGGCGCGAAGCGCGTCGCCTGCGTGCAGGCGCATCTGGTCGACTTCGCCCGGTTCGCGCTCTCGCCCGCGCTCGGGGACGCCGCGGCCGCGCTTCCGCGGGGCGGCCGCTTCCGGTGGGACGCCGGCGTGCGCGACGGCGCGCCCGTCGGCCTCTTCGCGTTCGACCCCGCCGAACTGCGCGCCTGGGTTTCGCTCGCGATGCTCGGCGTTTCGCGCGCGATGGCCCCCGCCGCCCCCGCGCCCTCCGGCGAAGACGCGCTCTTCGACGACTAGCCCCGCCCCCGCATTCAGCACTCAGCATTCAGCATTTCCCGTCTCCCAGCCCCCTCCCGCGAACGAACATGAAATCCATCCGCACGCCCGCCTTCTCCGTCGCGCTCGGGCTCTTCGTCCCGTCCGCGCTCGCGCTCTGCGCCCACCTCGTCCTCTGGTGGGTCTTCTTTTCCGGCCGCCGCTGGCCCCTCGAGTTCCACGAGGCGCTCGCCTGGGCGGGATACGCGATTCTCGCCTTGTCGTTCGTCCTGGTCGCCGCCGGCCTCGCGCGCCTGCTGCGCGGCGCGTTCCGCGTCCCGTGGTTCGCCGCCGCCGCGTGGGCGCTCGCCGCCGCCGCGACCGGGCTCTGGCCCC
>CAMVRE010000155.1 GCA_947169825.1 uncultured Verrucomicrobiota bacterium
CGTCCGCCGCGTTGCCGCCGATGCCGGAGCCGCCGCCGCCCGGCTTGGTGAAGTTCAGGTTGCCGTCTTTGAGCTCGTCGCGGTAAATGTATCCGCCGCCGCCGCCGGCACCGTAGAAGAGCGTCTCGCCCGTCATGGAGTTGGCGACGCCGACGCCGCCGGAGCCGCCCGTCGACCAGGAGTCGAACGTCGCTCCGAGGCCGGCGCGCCCCGCGCCGCCGCCGCCGCCCGCCGCGACCTTGCCGATCGCGCCGCCTTGCAGGGTATCGTTTCCTCGCCCGCCGTCGTGGCCGTAAACGCCGTCCTCCGTGGCCGTGCCGCCCAGCTTGGCGTAGGTGCCGCCACCGCCGGAGCCGCCGTCCGCCCCGGTCGCCACGTCGGCGTCGTTGGCATAGCTGCCGCCGCCGCCGCCGCCGGGGACGAGGATCAGCGGATGCCCCTCGTCGCTCCCAAGGGCGAAATAGGAAAGCTGGCCGTTTCCGATCTCGCTATGGGTCGAGACGTTCGACGGCGCCGTTCCGCCCTCGCCGACGTTGATCCGATAGACGGTGCTCGTCGTCACGGGATAGGACGCGCTGTAGAAGAGCCCGCCGCCGCCGCCGCCGCCGCCGACCTTGTAGCCGCCCGCGCCGCCGCCACCCACGACCATGATCTCGATGTTCGTCACGTAGTCCGGCGTCGTGAAGGTCCAGGCGCCCGCGCGGTAGCGATGGACGAACTTGTCGCCCAGACGGAACAGCTCGCCGTCGACCTCGCCGAGCTCCAGGTTGCCGTTGGTGCGGAACTGCCCGGTGTGGTCGCGGTTCTGCCGCAGCTCATCGTCGACCAAGGCGACCGCACGGATGCGGAAGTTGTAGAGCATGTCCTGCTTGAGGCCCGTCACCGGGATCGAGAAATACTGCCCGGCCCGCAGGTCGCTCGCGAGCGTCGTCCAGGTCTCCGGCTGGGACTCGCCGTCCACCCAGAGCTGGTATTCGACCCAGCAGTTGGTCGCCCCCGAGCCGCAGTAGGTCACGGTGCCGGCGAACTGCACGTAGGCGTAGCTCACGTCGAGGATCGTGTCGGGCAGTCCCGAACCGCGTTCCCACACGACGACCGGCACGCGCGAATCCTCGCCGCGGCTCACCGTGCCCTTGGTGACGAACCGTTTGTCCGTATTCCACCACTGCGCCTGCATTGTCGAGAGGTACTCGGCCCTGATCCAGTCGGCGGAACGGATCCCCTTCGAATAACGGGCCTCGTCGACGAGACCCTTGAAGGCGCCGGTGCCGTTCTGCTGGCCGACCACGCAGAGGTTGTCGTAGTCGGCCGTCTCGTCGTTCGCGATGTCGTATTTCAGCGGAAGCCCGTTGGCGACGGACTTCACTATCTCGCCGTCCAGATAGGCGTAGAAGAGGCCGTTCGTGCCGGGACCGAAGGGGCCGTTCCCGTCAAAGACGAAGGTCCAGTAATGCCAGTCCGTGCCAGTGTTCGAGAAGTTGAAGGTCTGTCCGTTGAATCCGCTCTTCGACTTCGACCCGGACCAGACGCGCAGCTGCGCGGTGCCGGTCTCCTGGTACTGCACGCCCCAGCCGCGGTCCGCGTCCTCGCTCTTGCGGCTGACGAGATAGGCCCACTTCGGCGGCTGTTCCAGCAGCTTGTACCAGCCGGAGTAGGTGAACACGTTGCCGACCCCCGTGCGCAGGATGTCGTCGTGGTCGAAGGCGATGATCCGGCCGTAGGACGCCGCGGAGCCCGGGTTTTGCGCCACCTGGCGGGCGCCGCCGATGCGCCCGCTGCTCGCGTACAGCGACTGCGCGTGCGTTTCGGTTTCGAAGTCGTTGACCGTGGAGTCCTTGAGGTTGACGACGCCGTCGCCCTTCTCGTTCATGTGCCACACGCCGACGTAGCGCTCGAACGTGTTGCCCGGATCCGGCGGCGTTTTCAGCAACGGGCTGCGGTAGCACATCGTGAACGTCGTCCCGTTCTTCATTTCCGGCAGACGCACCCAGAAGAGCGACATGCCGTTCTTGTTCCACGTGTCGATCTCGTGCGGGATGATATGCCCCTTCTCGTCGACGAAGGCGATGTCTTTGCCGTCGTAGTGGTAGAAGTCGTCGTAGGAGAAGCCGTTCGTGTCCTTGGCGCGAACTTCGACCAGCACCGGGAAGTTCGTCAGCGTCTCGGAGCCCGTGTAGCCCGTCACGGTGAAAGGCAGGTAGCGCTCGAAGCCGTCTGCGACCCAGACGGCGTTCGTTCCGTCGTCGAAGAACTTCGTGTAGTCCGAGCCGATCTCCTCGCCGGACTCGCCCGGCGTCGTGAACGAACTGGAAACGGGAGCCGTCACCTCGCCGTCGTCGCCGACGGCGCGCAGCTCGTAGCGATAGGTCGTCCCCGCCTTGAGGCCCGGGACGTTGACCGAGAAGGTCCCGTTCAGGCCCAGGCGGTCCTTGAGCGTCGTCCACTCGTCCGGTTCGGTTCCGCCCGCGATCCAGATTTTGGACTGGACGGAACAGGAGGTCGCTTCGCCGAGCGCCGTCACCTGGCCGCCCACGGCGACATAGCCGTATCCGAGGCTCGCGATGCCCGTGGAAGCCGTCGCCGTGGACCACGCCACCGTCAGGCTCGGATCCGTCGTGAACGTGCCGGAAACGGGCTCCGTCGCCACGCCGTTGCTCCCGGCCAGGCGGAGCTTGTAGCTGTAGGCCGTCCCGCCCGCCAGGCTCGGAACCGTCGCGGTGAAGGCGCCGGTCTGCGAGAGCGTGTCGCCAAGCGTCGTCCAGTCCGCCGGTTCGGTTTCGCCCGTCCAGAACTTGCCCTCGACGGTGCAGGTCGAGGAATCGCCGAGGCACTCGACCGAACCGCCGACGGTGGCCGAGAAGACGCCGACGGCCGTCACGCCCGGTCGCCCGGCGATATCGCCCGACCAGGTGGCCGCCAGCCCGACCGGCGTCGTGAACGAGCCGGAGGCCGCGGGCGTCTCCGAGCCGTCGGTTTCGGTTGCGCGAAGCTTGTATTGGTAGGTCGTGTTCTCCGCGAGGTTCGGAACCCGGATCGAGAAGGCGCCACCGCCGACGCCCGCGCGCAGAGAAGACCACTCCGCCGGCTCGGCCGCGCCGTCCGCCCAGAACTTGCCTTCGACGGTGCAGGACGCCACGTCGCCGAGCGCTTCGACGATGCCGCCGACGACGGCTGCGTTCCAGACGACGTTCGTGACGCCGGGCTGCTCGGCGGTGCCCGCCCAGGAAATCGTCAGGCCATGGCTGGTCGTGATGGTGCCGGAAACGGGTTCCGTCGCGTTCCCGTTGCTGCCGGCGACGCGAAGCTTGTAGCTGTAGACCGTGTCGACCTCGAGGCCCATGACCGACGCGGAGAAATCGCCCGTCTGCGACAGATTCGCGACAAGCGCCGTCCACGTCGCCGGCTCCTCTTGGCCGTTCTTCCAGAACTTGCCCTCGACGGAGACCGTCGCGGAATCGCCGAGGCAGCCGATCGAACCGCCGACAACCACACTGTGGCCGAGCACGTTCGTCACGCCCGCCCGGCCGGGCACCGTCGCCCATGTCACGGCCAGCCCGAGCGGCGTCGTGAAGGAGCCGGAAACGGGATCGGTCTCGGAATTGCCGTCGTCAACCGCGCGGAGCTTGTAGTGGTATGTCGTGTTTTCCACGCAGGAAACGACGACTTCGAACGCGTCGAGCCGGTCGAGCCCGTTCGTGAGGGTCGTCCAGACGGCGGGTTCCGTCTCGCCGTCGGCCCAGAACTTGCCCTCGATCGCGCCTTCCGTCGCATTCGGGCCAAGACCCGTCACGACGCCGCCCACGGCGGCCGCATTCCAGAGGACGTTCGTGACGCCCACCCGGCCGGAATCCTCCGCCCAGGCCACTTCCAGCACTTCGGGCGGCGCAATCGTGACGAAACTCGCGTTGTTCACCGTGTCGAAGTCGGCCTTGATCCAGTCGGCGCTCACGATGCCGGGCCTGAGACGAACCTCGTCCATATCGCCGTAGAAACGACGCCCTTTCTTCTCCGCGGGGGAAGAGCCATACGCATCCTGCGTAGAACAACCGATGCCGATATTGGCGGGAACATTCGAAACGGGGCCGATCAGCACGCCGGCGGCGGCCAGAACGCCGTTTGAATAAACCTCATAGCAAGCGCTGCCTCCTGCTGTCGTGTATTTCCAGAGGATATCGATTTTATGCCACCCACCCTGAACATCAAGGAATGGGAATTGGTTGGGGATCGTGGGGGGGACCTTCGTGGTGGTGAGACCATGACCCGTATCACGGTACGTGGAAACGAACCTCTGCTGGTCGTTCTTGGCTGTCTGCGTCCCGTCGGCATAAAGGCGCAACCCTTTTGCATCGTCGTCAATGGAGACACCCCAGGATTGGCCTTTGTCGCCTTTGCGCCGACCAAGCAGATTGGACCATTTTCGATTGGTGGTGTTATTCCCCTGCGGACTCATCCAAAAGGAGGCATGGAAATCCGTGCCGAGCGAATCGGCGGCGGCCTGTTTCACGGGGTCGGACAGGGTGTCGACAATGATGCCCGGGTCGTGGGCGTTGCTATTGGCGATCTTGCGGGCTTTGCCGATTGCGCCGCTTGAAACGACAGCGCCGGATGTGGAACGGTTCACGCCGTGGAGCTGATTGGTGGTCGAATCGAAAACCGGCTTGTTCTCACCGCCCGACTCATCCAAGTGCCAGACGCCGACATACTCGGTCCACGGGTTCTGGTTTGTGACCCACACGCCAGATGCATCCGTGTTGTAGCACAGGTAGAACTTGGTTCCCTGCTGCATCCGCGGAAGGCTAACCCAGACGAGCGATTCGTTGTTGGCGTATTTCCACGAGTTGGTCTCGATTTCGGACGCCAGATGGTTTCCGAGTTCGTCGAAGAAGGCGATGTCCTTGCCCTTTTCGTTTGTGAGGTCGGAATACAGGAACCCCGGAATGCCCGATTCCGACAGGCGCACGAGCACCGGGAAGTTGGTGAGCGTCTCCGTGCCGGTGTAGCCGTCGACCATCAGCTTGATCGAATGGCCGAACATATCCATGCTGAGGTAGTCGGCCTTCGCGGGGGCGAAGGCGGCGAGGCAGAGGGCCGCGGCGAAAAGTGCGGAAAAGCGTTTCATCGTCTGGTCTCCCCTTGTCTATTCGGCTCTCGTGATCCGGAAAAACCGGGTTTCGGTCGGCGCGTCGGTGGCGAGCGTGATCTCGGCCGAGGCGTCGCCGTCGACCTTGTCGGCGTATTTGTCCCTGGAGAAGTCGCCGAGCGTTTCGGAGGACTCGACCGTGTAGGTCAGGAAGGATACGGTATCGGCGACCGCGAACGCGGCGACGCCGTCCTCGACGGACATGTCGACGATCGTCGGCTGCGGGGTCCCCTCCGGCACGGAGGAGAGCGCCGAGGCGCGGACGCCGGCGTCGCCGCCGCGCGTCGGGGCGTTCGCGGCGGCGGGGGCCGCCAGCAGGCCGGACGCGTCCGAGACCATGACGCCGCCTTTGACGGCGGCCCAGCGGTTCACGCGCCGCGGGACGCCGTTCGCGGCGCCGGCGGGGACGCCGGCCGCGGTGCGGGTGTCGACGAGGCAGACGCTCCACGTGCCGCCCTCGAGCGGCGCGGCCTCCTCGGCCGGGACCTGGAACAGGCACTCCGGGCAGCGGCCGCCCTGCGCGAGCGGCGCGGCGAGGACGACGCGGTCGGCGGGCGAGGCGGCCGTGCCGTCCGCATTGAATCCGGCGAAGGCCTGGCCGGCGGGCGACCACACGAGCGCGTAGCA
>CAMVRE010000156.1 GCA_947169825.1 uncultured Verrucomicrobiota bacterium
CTGCCCGTGAGCCGGAAGAGCCCCGGCCCGATCAGGAACTTGCCGAAGCAGGCGTCGTTGTCGATGCCCTTGAGCGAGGTGGTGCCGTCCTCGCGCACCTCCACGAGGTAGTTCCTGCCGTGGCGGTCGCCCTGGGCGGTCAGCAGGTCGAACCACTCGAGGCGGTTGGCCTTGCGCATCAGCCCGCCGACGACCTTCGCGTATTTCGCGTCGTCGAGGGCGCGGATCTGGGCGGCGTTCAGGCGGCCGGGGCTCCTCTTGGCGCGCGCGAAGCCCGCCGCCTCCGTGCCGGGCGCCTTCTCCATGAACAGCCCGAACCGCCCGCCGTGCGCGCCGACGGACGTCTTCGTCATCACGTCGCCGAGCCCGAAGGCGTCGGCGGTGCGCTGCGCGGCCATGTTGAGCTGCGCGACGAGCAGCTCGTCCCGGTAGGTGCCCTGCGAGAGCTGGAGCGCGGAAATGCCCTGGCGCCCGGGCGCCTCCGGCTTGAAGACGTAGGTGGAGCCGTCCTTGAAGCCGACCTCGTAGACGGTGTTGGCGGCGCCGCTGCCGAGCGCCTTGGAGGAGACGGCGTTGGCGCCGTCGAGCGCGGGATCGGCGTCCTCGTCCGGGAGGCCGTTGAGGCGCGTTTCGACGAGGGTCGTGACGGCGAGGCGCCCCTCGAAGGCGGCCTCGAGCGTCTTGCTCGTGAGGAACTGCGAGGCGTCCCGCGCGTCCACGATCCGGCGCATCTCGGCCAGGTGCTTCGTCTGGGTCTCGACGGCCCCGAGCGAGCCGTAGGCGAGCTTCAGCGCGTCGAGCGTCTTCGCGGGCGACGCCAGGTGGGCCTTCAGCGCCTCGCGGAACTCCCTCACGAGCCGCAGCGTGCAGCGGTCCTGCTCCTGCACGGGAAGCTCCTGGACCAGCGTCCGCAGCTCCGGGACCGTGAGCGCGGACAGGTCGTAGTCCTGCGCGGAGGCGCCGTCCGCGAACCGCTTCAGCTCGTCGGAGACCTGGCCCGCGTGCTCCGCCAGGGCCGCGGCGAGCTTGTCCATCTCCCTCCGGTTCGCGTCGGTCGGGTTCGCGATGAACTCGAGGGCGACCTCCCGGAGCCGCCGCTGCGCCCCGACCACCTCGCCGAGCGCGGGGAAGAGCATCCGCAGGAGCGGGGCGAACTTCGGCTGCAGGAGCGGGACGTCGGGCGGCGAGAAGGTCGTGACGGCGAAGTTGGCCAGCGCCTTGAGCGCCACGCTGCCCTTGACGTCCGCGAGGCGCGTCCGGCACGCCTTGAGCTGGTCGCGGGCCGCGCGGAAGAGCTCGGGGTCGAGCGGCGCGCCCTTCGCGGCGTGGTCGCGCTCCGCCTTCGCGAGCGCGTTCTCCGCCTCGTCGAGCTGGCGGCGGATGTCCATCGCCTCGCCGGCGTCGAGCTGGCGCTCCCGGGCCGCGGCGGCGAGGTCGTCGATGCGCCGGGCGAGCGGCGCGAGCGCCTCGCGGAAGTCGGCCGCGATCTTCTCCGAGCCGTGCATCCCGAGCGACTTCTCGGGGACGAGCGAGGCGAGCGTCCTGTCGAGGCGGGCGGCGGTCTCGGGGTCGTTCGGGGCCTTCTCCGCCAGGTCGGCGAACTCGCAGACGAGCGTCTCGACCTCCGTGGCGCGGCGGTCGTTGAGGAACATCGCCTCCTCGAGCGCGGACCGCACGGCGGGGGGCGTGCCGCGCGGAAGCCCGTTGAGCGCCTTGGCGAGCTGCTCCGAAAGCTTCGCCTGCGCGTCGAGAGCGGCCTTGACCGTCTTGCCGACGGGGTCGCGCTCGTTCCAGACGAAGCGGTTGCTCTTGTCCTTCGCGAGCGCGTCGGCGATCTGGCGGCCCGAGAACCTTCCGATCTCCCCGTAGGCCTTCTCCGCGGCCGCGGCGGCCTTGTCGATCGCCTTGCGAAACGCCTTGGGGAGCCCGGCGGTCGTCGCCTTGAGCGCCTGGGCGTCGACCGGCTTGGCGACCGACCTGGCCGCCTTGAGGAGCATCGTGTCCAGCTTGGCGGCGATGCGGCCGGCCTGTTCGAGCCGGGCGTCCGCGACGGCCGGCTCGCCCTTCCCGGCCTCGGCGTTCGGCGCACCGCTCTTGCCGGCGCCGGGATTCGGCTCCGCGACCTTGGGAAGCTCGACGGGAAGCGGATTGTTCATGCCGCCCGCGATGACGCTGAAGCCTCCGTGTCCGCTCATGGGTTCTCCTCGTTTCGGTTGGTTGTCTGATACGGTGACTACCCGTGGCGCCGCGGAAGGTTACGGCCAGAAGATCTGGACGTCGTCGCCGTCCGGGAGCGCGGCGTCGAGCCGCGCGACGAGCGGGTCCCAGTCCTCGGCTTCGTCGATCACGCCCCCGTCCGGGCCGGAGACGACGTAGCGCACGCCGTCCTCGTCGGCCGCGACGGAGAGGCCCGCCTCGCCCTCGGCCAGGAGCCGACCCTCGGCGGCGGCCGAGAGCAGCAGGATCGCCAGGCGGAGCGCCGAGCCGACGCGGAGGGCGTCGAGGGCCCGCTCCTCCTCGTCGGAAAGGACCCGCTCGCAGGGCAGCTCGAAGTCGATCGACAGCTCCTCCGACTCCCACGAGAAGACGAAGACGCGGCTCTGCAGCCCGTGGCCCTCCACGAACCGCGAGAGCCCCTCTCCCGATTCCAGCTCCGTCAGCGCGGCCCGGAGCTCCTCGATCGTTTCACGGACGTCCATGACGGCGGCCATTCTACACGAACGCGGCCGTCCCGTCACGCGAAAACGCGCGCGCCGCGCGCGGAGGGGGGGCTTAGGAGACGACTTCCTTGGCGGCGGGGAGGGCGGAGGTGATCATGCCGACGGCCATCTGCTCGTCCGGGGCGAAGAGGTCGCTCGTCGCGGCAATCAGCGCGTCGGCGTTGGCGCCGAGGACGCCCGCCAGCGCGGGCTCCTTCGCCAGCGCGCAGAGGAAGACGATGCTGCCGAAGGGCTGCTGGCCGTCCACGCCGAGCTTGCGCCATTTGTCCATGCCGAGCGTGTCCACGCCGGTTTGGGCGAGCGAGACGAAGACCTCCTTGAGCGCGGCGGCGATGGCGGGAATGTCGAGCGGCGCCCGCTTCGCGGCGGCAACGACCTTGGAGAGGTCGATCCGGGCGGCGAGCGGCGCGTATTGCGAGACCTTGTAGTCCTTGACGGACTGGCAGAAGTAGGCGCCGTTGCGGAGCGCCTTGCGGAAGGTTTCCGGAAGATTCGGGATGGAATCGACATTCTTCGCGGCGTCGACGTGCTCCTGAACGACGCGGCGCGCCATGTCGCGGAAGGCGGCCTCGATCTGGGCCGGGGTCTTGGCCTCGGACTTGCCGTCGCAGATCTTGTCCGCCAGGTCCTGGGCCGCGCCGGTCCTGAACGCATACAGCGGGACGCGCTCGCGCAGGACCTCCATGCCGAGCCCGGTCGCCTTCGCGAACTCCTCGAGGAGGATCTCGCCGGCGCGCGCCTTGCAGGCCTTGGCGGCGGCGATGGTCTCGAGGTGGTCGGCGATGTCGTTGTGGTGCCGGACGCAGGCGGTGCGGAAATCGTCCTCGCTCCGGCACGCCGCCATGTCGCCGGCGAATGCCGGCAGCGCCGCGAACAGGGAGCAGGCGAGAGGCCGGGAGGGCTCCTCGCCGTGGAGGACGACGAGGCCGCTCGCGAGGTATTCGTTGAGCTTGGCGACCTCGACGAACCGTTCGGTGCGGACGAGCGAGAGGATCGAGTCGCGGACGTCGGCGCGGGTGAGCGGGCGCCCGGTTTCGTCGGCATGGGCCTTGATCGCGTTCCCGAGGCGGAGCATGCCGATGAAGTTCACGAGATCGGCGCGGGTTTTCGGCATGCCGTCGCCGCCGTGGGCGCCGATTTCGGCGAGGACGTCGTCGATCCCGGCGGCAATGTCGGGCGGCAGCTCGTTGAAGCGGCCGGTCTTCACGGCCGACACGATCTTCCGGTTGTCGCCGGCCACGTCGACGGAGTCCTGGACGGCCTCGATCGCGGCCTTGACGGCGAGGATGCGGCGCGCCGTGAGCGGCTTGCCCTTGCCGTAGTCGGAGAGCAGCATGGCCTTCTTCACGGACGCCGGGATGCGGGATTCGCCGCCGAAGAGGTCCGCGACCGCCTTGCGGAAGAGGTCGCGCACGGCGTCGTTGGCCTTCTTGTCGCCGCGCGAACGGACGAAGGCGTGGACCGAGTCGCTCTTCGTCGCGGAGATTTCATGCCCGGCGAGGCCTACCGGCGAGAGTCGGGCGACGTCCTTTCCGGCGGCGGCGTCCGCGAACCGGACGAACTGGGCGAGCTGTGCGTTCTGGTCGATCGAGATGCTCATGGCGTGCGAAGGGAGAAGGGTGAAGGGTGGTGTGGGATTGCGTGTTCGCCCATTCTACACGAAAGGGGGGGCGGAGGATACATGAATTATTCGCGGATCGTCGAAGGTGCCGACGGTTTCTCACCGGATTTGACCGTGGTCGGCCGTTCTGGCAGTAGCTGCGGGGTTTCCGCGGAACGCCCGAAAGGGCGGACGCGCCGTGGGCGCGTCCCTGCCTTGGAACCGGCAATGCGTCAGTCGCCGACGCCGATTTCGTAGAACTGGGCGCCGAGGTCCGGGTCGAGCGGGAAGGTGGCGGTGCCGGTGCCGTCGCCATTGTCGACGATCGCGGGTCCGACGATCCTGGCCTCGGCCGTCTCGGGGACGGGAAGGGTGCGGGAGGCGTAGACGTGCAGGTGGGGCTTCGCCTCGGCGAACTTCTCGGCGGAGGCGGCCTTGAGCGAGAGGACGACCGAACCGGAGCCGACCTCGATGCCGGCGAGGTCGACGCGCCACGGCGCGAGATCCTCGTCCCGCCAGACGGCGTAGAGGGTCGTGCTGCCAATCGTCTCGTAGATTTCCGGCGCATTCGCGACCGATCCGTCCGCGTTGAACCACTTCGTCCCCGCGCCGTTCTCCTCCGTGAACCAGCCGAGGAACGTCTTGCCGAAGCGCGTCGGGACGGGCACGTCGGCGGCGGCGATGCAGTTCGTGACCGCCACGCCCAGCACGACGGACGATGCGCTCTGCCCGGCATACCCGCCCCCGTTGAAAATCACGTCATACTTGACGGCCGTCGGGACGTCTGTGAGGGAGATGGTGAACTGGGCGTCGTCCGCGACCGTCCCCTCGAACGTGGTGGAGGCCATCCGCCGGAGGACGCCGCCCGTGCCGTTTGCGCCGGCCGCGCCGCCTGCGCCGGCCTTGCCGCCGTCGACGCCGTTCTTCAGGACGGAGTCGGTCGGGTGGTAGCGCCCGCCGTCGAGCGTGCCGTCGGCGGACTTGCCGCCATAGCCAGACTCTCCGCGCGGATATTCCCAATCCCACTGGACGGATTCGCCGGTGAGCCAGCAGTAGTAGCCGCCGTTTCCGCCGGATCCTCCTCCTCCGCCGCCTCCTCCTCCGCCGCCGATTCCGGCGCGCGCCGCCATGCCGCCGGCGCCCTCGCCACCGGGCGCCGCGCCGCCGACGACGAAGGCGTAGCGCCAAAAGCCCCTGTCGTACTTGGCACCGGGCGCAAACTGTGCGACGCTGTTGATTTCCTCTCCACCGCCACCAGGGGAGACATCCAGCGTCGCGGTGCCGAGAAGATAGACCGTGCCGGCGTCGCCGCCGTCGCCGCCCGCGCCGCCCGGATTGCCGTTTTTGCCGCTCAGGTCGAACGTATCCTCGTTGGTTTCAGATCGGAAGAGCACACGTCTGAACTCCAGTCACAGAGTCAAATCTCGTATG
>CAMVRE010000157.1 GCA_947169825.1 uncultured Verrucomicrobiota bacterium
CGGGCGCCGTGCGGATGCTCTCGGTCAGGCTCTGCGGCGCGGCGCTCGCGCTCGGCGATGCGGCGCAATGTCTCGGCGAGCGCGCGCTCGATCTGCTCGGTGCCGTCGGTGAGCGAGAGCCACACGCCGCCGTGGAGGCGGTAGGAGCGCTCGGCGGGGGCGAAGCGCTCGAAGAGGAACGGCGAGGCGGCGCCCTGCACGACGTTGCAGAACGGCTTGCCGGGCGCCTTGCGCAGCCCGCGCCCGCACATCTGGATGCACGGCAGGCGCGTCGCGTCGCGCGCGAAGATCGTCCCGACCTCGGGCCGGTCGAAGCCCTCGGTGAGCATCGAGACGTTGGCGACGACGGGCGCCGCGCCGGAGGCGAAGGCCTCGAGCTGCGCGTCCTTGTCGCTCTCAGAGGTCACGACCTCGCACCGGATCCCGCCCTCCGCGAGGAGCGCGCGGAACTCCTCGCACGCGCGGATCGTCGGGAAGAACGCGATGCTCTTGCCCCAGCGCGCCGGGTCGCTGCGGTAGCACTCCGCCACGATCGCCGGGTCGTAGTGCGGCAGCAGGTGGAAGCGGAAGGGGGAGAGGTGCCCCTCGCGGACGAGGCGGTCGATCGAGCAGGTCGCGACGGTCTCCTGGAACGAGAGCTTCATCCGGTCGGTGCGCAGCGGCGTCGCCGAGAGGCCGAGCGCGAGCGTCGCGCCGACGCGCTCGTAGAGCAGGACGCAGGACTGCGTCGCCTCGTGGTGCGCCTCGTCGAGCACCAGCAGGTCCGCGCGCGGCGGGTTCTTCTCGAAGATCGTGACGGGATGCACGTCCTCGCCGCCGAAGTCCCGGTTCGCCTCGGCGACCTGCTGCAGCAGGAGCCGGCGCGGCGCGGCCCACGCGACGCGCACCGGGCGCCCGAGGCGCTCGCGCAGCCCGCGGATGACGCGCAGCGCCATGTACGTCTTGCCCGAGCCGACGGGCGACTCGAGCATCACGGAGGCGCGGCCGCGCGCGAGGAAGGCCTCGAGGCACGACGCGATCGCCTCCTCCTGGTAGAGGCGGGGCTCCCACTGCATCAGAGCCGGCCCCCCTCCCACTCCACGCGGTCGAAGTAGCGGCCCTCGGCCGCCTCCTCGTTGCCGTACAGGTCCTCCAGGTCGAAGGGCCGGGCGAGCGTCGAGCCCGCCCAGCCGTCGAAGACGCCGGCGGCGCCGCTCCGGAGGCGGCGCGAGTGGTGCGTCGAGACCTCCGAGGCCATGTTGAGCAGGTCGGCGACCGAGCACTCCGTCGGGAGCAGTGCTCGCTTCTTCTGCCCGATGCTCGAGAGGTCCGCCACCCCGTAGCGCACGCACGGGTTGCCCGCGCGCTCCATCAGCGCCTCGCGCACGAGCATCTGCTCGCGGCGGTCCGCGAGGTTCTCGCGGAAGAGGTCGTCGAGCGACATGAGCTCGCCCACCGAGGCCTTCGTCGACTGCGCCGCGAGGAGGCGGTTTCGCAGCGTCTCGACGCCCTGCGGGTTCGAGAACGACGAGAGCAGCCGCGCGAAGTGCGCGCCGCCCTTGTCCTTGACCTGCATCTTCGAACGGAACGCCGCCACCTCCGCCACCTGCCCGTTGGAGCAGATCTGGCGGAAGGTCGCCAGATGGATTTCCGGCTCCGACATCTCGTCCACCGGCACGCGGCACCGGATCCGCATCCGGTACGCGCTGTCCGCCGGGATCTCCCACTCCTCGCCCATGTCCAGCAGCGCCGCGAACTCGCCGTCCCGGTACTCGAACTCCAGCAGCCGCGGGTCGCCGCGCAGCACGCGCTCGATCTGGGCGACCGGGAGCGGCGCCCCGGCGCGCTCCACGAGCCCGAGCGCCCGGTTCGCGCGGCGGTCCACCGTGAGGCGCAGCGGCAGGTCCGGCTGCACCTTCGCCGCGCGCCGCAGCACCTCGCCCGGCTCGAAGAGCTGGAAGATGCTCTGCGAAACGTGCAGGCGCTGCGCCAGACCCTTGATGAAGCGCCCCGTCACCTCGTAGTCCACGCCGTCCAGCCGGATCGCCTTGAGCTCCGGCCCCTCCGCCATCGCGCGCTCCGCCAGGTCCCCGGGCGAGAGGTCCAGCGCCTCGAACCGGTGCGCGTCGAACGCCGCGTCCGGCGTCGGCGGCTCCGCGGCGGCGCGGCGGGACTCCGCGGAGGCCGCCTCCGGCGCGGAGAGGAGGCGCTGCAGCGGCGCGCGGAACTCCGGAGGCGCCGACGAAACGACGCGCAGGAGCCCGGCCCGCGTCGCCGCCGGCAGGCGCGAGGCGTTGGAGCGCAGGTAGTTGGAGAACTCGGTCCATTCGGCGTTGGACCAGCGGGGGGAGGAGACGGTGATGTCGGCGACCATGGCGGAGGTTAGAGGTTAGAGGTTAGAGGTTAGAGGTTAGAGGTTAGAGGTTAGAGGGCGGAGGGGGCGGAAGTTAGAGGCCGGGCGGGCGGCCGACGGACGTCGGCCGCTTGGATTACAAGGACCACCTTGGAAGGTGGGGAGCAACCGCCGTGCCAGTTCCGGAGGAGATTCGCCTTCCGCCGGAAGCTCCCTTCCCGAGCGGGCGCTCGTTTTCGGGGCGGTTTTCGCCCGCGCCTCGCGCAACGGTCAAAAATGGACCGCCGCTCCAAACCGAATCGGGCAGAAATGGCCCGGCCGGGGAAAATTTATTTCGCGCGCCGCCGCTGCGGCGCGGCGCGCTCGACGAGGATCGCGCCGCGCTTCACGCGCGCGACGACGCCGCGGCCGAGCGGGACGGCGCCGCCACGGCGGGCGGCAAGGAGCCGCCGGATGCGCTCGATGGCGTCGAGCGTCACGGCCTCCGGGTCGACGCCGGCGGCGTAGAGCGCCGCGGCGATGCGCCGGCGGAGGAGGGGAGGGGAATGCTGAATGCTGAAT
Source organism: uncultured Verrucomicrobiota bacterium (assembly GCA_947169825.1). Taxonomy (GTDB): domain Bacteria; phylum Verrucomicrobiota; class Kiritimatiellia; order RFP12; family UBA3636; genus UBA3636. Next base: position 2,894 of record CAMVRE010000157.1, read on the forward strand.
GCTGAATGCTGAATGCTGTATGCCGAATGCTGAATGGATCCCCCGGTTGCAACGGGCGTTCGCGCTAGGGCGTCGAGGAGGTCGGCGTCGTCGCGCAGCAGGTCCATCGAGCGCGCGAGGGTGGAAAGGAAGGCGGGCCCGAAGGCGTCGAGGACGGCGGGGACGACGCGGTGGCGGATGCGGTTGCGGTCGGCGTCGTCTTCGGCGTTGGTGGCGTCCTCCCGCCAGGCGAGCCCTTCGGCGCGGAGCCAGTCCGCGAGCGCGGCGTGGCGCACGCGGAGGAGGGGGCGCACGCGCGCGGGAGAGGCGCCGGAGGCAGGCTCGAACGGCCGCATGCCCGAGAGCCCGCGCGCCGACGCGCCGCGCTTGAGGCGCAGGAAGAAGAGCTCCGCCTGGTCGTCGAGCGTGTGGCCGGTCGCCAGCGCTTCCGCGCCGCGCTCGGCGGCGGTCGCCGCGAGGAACGCGTGGCGGAGGCGGCGGGCGGCCATCTCCTCCGATTCGCCGGTGCGGGCGGCCTCGGAGGGGACGTCGCCGCGGCCGATGCGCAGCGGCACGCCGAGCGAGCCGCAGAGGTCGGCGACGAAGGCCGCGTCGGCGTCGGCCTCCGCCCCGCGGATGCCGTGGTGGAAGTGCGCGGCGACGAGGCCGTAGGGCGGCCTGCCGCCGAGCCATGCGCGAAGCCGGACGAGCGCGTGCAGGAGCGCGACGGAGTCCGCGCCGCCGGACACCGCCACGCAGAGCGGCGCGGCGCGGAGGATCCTCGCGAACGCGGGGTCGCCGAAAGGACGCGGGCCGAGCAGCGCGGCGTCCGGAAGCTTCGGGGTGGGCCGGCTCACGCGCGGGCTCCCTTCGTACGCGGAGGATCCATATCACGCGGAGTCCGCGGAGTTCTTCCCGTCCGGCGGGCCGCACGATTCGATTGTGGCGGAGCGGGGTGCACGGTCGCGAACTATACCGCACCCTCCCGCGCGAACGCAAGCGCGCCCGCGGGATTGCATTGCGAGCGGGCGGGCGTTGTGGTAGGATGCCGCGCGTCATCCACGCGAAAGGACGCTTCCCATGTTCCAAGGCACCTACACCGCCCTCGTCACGCCGTTCAACCGGGACGGCTCCGTCGACTACGGCGCGCTCCGCGCGCTCGTCGAGGCCCAGGCCGCCGCCGGCATCGCCGGCGTCTGCCCCGTCGGGACCACCGGCGAATCCCCGACCCTCGACTACGAGGAGCACGAGGAGGTCATCCGCAAGACCGTCGAATACACGGCCGGGCGCATGCAGGTCGTCGCCGGCACGGGCGGCAACTCCACGCGCGAGGCGGTGGAGCTCACCCGCCACGCGATCGACGACGGCGCGGACGCCACGCTCCAGATCGCCCCCTACTACAACAAGCCCACTCCGGAAGGGCTCTACCGCCACTTCTCCGAGGTGGCGGACGTCGGGCTCCCGGTCCTGCTCTACAACGCCCCCGGCCGCACGTCGCGCGACATCCCGGTCGCCGTCGTGAAGCGCCTCGCCGGCCACCCGAAGATCGCCGGCATCAAGGAGGCGGCGGGCGACGCCAACCGCGTGAACCTCATCCGCGCCGCGATCGGCGACAAGATCGACATTCTCTCGGGCGACGACTCGCTCACGCTCCCGATGATGGCCGCCGGCGCGAAGGGCGTCGTCTCCGTCGCCTCGAACGTAGTCCCCGCCGAGGTCGTCGAGATGGTGCGCCTCGCGCTCGCCAACGACTTCGCCGGCGCGCTGCGGATCCACACGCGCCTGCTCGACCTTTTCGCCGACCTCTTCATCGAGGTGAACCCCGTCCCCGTCAAGGCCGCGATGGCGATGCTCGGCACCGCGCAGGAGGTCTACCGCCTGCCGCTGTGCGAAATGAGGCCCGAGAACCGGGAGAAGCTGAAGAACACGCTTTCTTCCCTGGGCCTCATTTCGCAATGCTGAATGCGCCCATCCAATGAAGAACATACGCATTTCGATCTTCGGCGCCGCCGGCCGCATGGGCCGGTCGATGGTCTCGAACCTCGCCGACTTCCCGGAGCTCTCTCTCGCCGCCGCCGTCGAGGCGCCCGGTTCGCCCTTCCTCGGGCGCGACGCCGGCGAGCTCGCCGGCGTCGCGCCGCTCGGCGTCCCGGTGACGGACGACGCCGAGGCCGCCGTGGCGGGGTGCGACCTCGCGATCGACTTCACGTTCCACACCGCGGTCCCGGAGCACGCCGCGCTCGCGAGGAAGCACCGCAGGGCGCTCCTCGTCGGCACGACCGCGCTCACCGCGGAGGAGCGCGCCGCCGTCCTCGCCGTCGGCGAGGTCGCGCCCGTGCTGATCGCCTCCAACATGTCCGTCGGCGTGAACGTCCTCGAGGCGCTCGTGCGCCGCGCCGCCGCCGCTCTCGGACCGGGCTTCGACGTCGAGGTGGTCGAGATGCACCACCGGCACAAGAAGGACGCCCCCTCCGGCACCGCGCTCACGCTCGCGCGCGCCGCGGCGGAGGGCCGCGGGCTCGACCTGGACGCCGTCGCGCGCTACGGCCGCGAGGGCGTGACGGGCGAGCGTCCGTCGGACGAGATCGCGATCCACGCGCTGCGCGGCGGCGACGTGGTGGGCGACCACGACGTCGTCTTCGCCGCGGACGGCGAGCTCGTTCGGCTCTCGCACCGCGCGACCTCGCGCTCCTGCCTCTCCCGCGGCGCCCTGCGCGCCGCGCGCTGGCTCGCCGCGCAGCCCGCCGGCGTCCACACGATCGCCGAGTCGCTCGGCCTGTAGGGCCGTCCCGGACATGGAGACGCGCGCCGCCATCGTCCTCGGAGCGGGCGCGAGCGGACGCGCCGCCGCGCGCGCGCTGCTGCGCCGCGGG
>CAMVRE010000158.1 GCA_947169825.1 uncultured Verrucomicrobiota bacterium
GCGGAACGACCGCGATCACGGGCGGCTCGATCCTGGCGCGGGGCGGCGCGGTGGAGCCGTCGCCCTCGAACGGCGTCGCCCGCGTGTGGCCGGTCGCCGTCTCGAACCTCGTGAACGGCGCGGCGCCGTCGCTGCCCTGGCTGCCCGCGGATTACGGCACGAACGACCTCGTCGCCGTGGGCGGCGAAGCGTGCGTGTGGCTGCCGACGGACGACTATGCCTACGGCGAACCGGAAAGCAACGGCGAGGGCGGCTGGCGGCGCCACGCCGTCATCGTGGACGCGGAAGGAAATGTGACGCTGGACGGCTGGGTGACGGTTTCGCCGCTCTCCTCGCTCACGATCACGGGCTTCGCGCTCGCCCCGGACGGCACGGCGACGATCGCCTTCAGCGGCGACGGCGACCTTGTCGGCGTGTCGGATTCGCTCGCGGTGGACGTCTCGGCCACGCCAAACTTCGCGACGCTTCTCGCGCCCGCCTCGACCAAACTCGCGATTTCCGGCGCCACCGGAACCTTCACGGTCTCCCCGCCGGCCTCCGCCCCTCCGACCCTCTTCTTACGCGTCCGCGTGCCGTAGCCCGGCCCTCTGCCCCGCGCCGGGCGTGGCGAGCAACCCCAACCCCCGGAGCGTTCGCGGAGGGATTCAACTCATCGGAGTTCCTGTCGCGGCGCCATCCAAACTCCGATGAGTCCGATGGCTCCGCTAACGCTCCGCCCTTTCGGTTTTCCGGCCTCCGCCCCGCGGCCCGGCATCTATTCGACAGAATTTCAGGATGATCAGGATTGACAGGACCCATCCCTCCCATCCTGTTCATCCTGCAAATCCTGCAATCCTGTCCAGAATGGCGTAGCACGCCCCGCGCCGGCTCGGAGAAAGGACGACAAGACGACGAGCCGACGGGCTGACGTGAATTCGTTCCCCTCGTCCCGAAGGCCGCGGGGGACGATTTCTCGTCGTCTTGTCTCCCCGTCGTCCCGTCGTCCTTGGCCATTCGCCCCGCGATCAGCCCGTCGCGCTGAAATGCGCGAAGCGACGGGCAAACGCGGAATGTTGCGGAGAATGGCGGCGTTCGTCTATAATTCGCGCCATGAATCGCATCCTTCCGCTGCTTCTTCTCTGCACCGCCGCGCACGCCTCGGATCCGGCGCGTCCCGCGTCGGACCCGCGCAACTTCTTCGAGGGCGGGGCGTTCGAGTCGTGGGACGAGGCAACCGGACTGCCGACGGCGACGGCGTGGCGCTGGTCGATGCCGAAGGATCCGTTCGCGACGATGGAGCGCGCCACGAACGAGTGGCGCTCCGGCGCGGGTTCGCTCCATCTGCGCGACGACAGCACGGCGCAGGCGAACCAGACGCTCGGCCACGTCGTCGCCAGGGACGAGCTCGCGAAGCTGCGCGGAAAGCGCGTCGAGGTCTCGGCCTCGACGAAGCAGGTCGCCGCGTCGGGGCCGAAGACCGTCGGCGTCGGCCTCTGGGGCCGCACGGAGACCGGCAGGCTCGTCTCCGCAAGCGACTGGACCGGCACCACGCTTCCGACGGACTGGCAGGAGCTCCGAACGGCGCTCCTCGTCCCCGAGGATGCCACGCTGCTTCTCGTGCAGCTCCACTGCGCCCACGGCTGGGGCGCGACGGGCGAGGCGTTCTTCGACGACGTCGCGCTGCGCGTCCTCCCGGAACCGGACGAAGCCGCCGCCGAGCCGCCGGCCTCGCCCGAGGAGGCCTTCCGGGCGTCGTTCGAGAACCAGCCGGCCGTCGTCTCGGACCCCTGGCCGCGCCCAACGATCGAGCGGGGCTGCTTCTGGCAGGACGGCCGCCCCGTCTTCCTGCTCGGCCCGTGGATCTACCCGCGCACGCACGTCGACTGGAAGGAGGGAAACCCCGACCCGCAGGGCATCGGCCACCGCGCCTACGTCGAGGCGCCGGGACGCGCGCTCTTCGAGTCGATGGGCTTCAACGCGTCGCAGCTCTCGTCCGCGTGGGCCCTCCCCGGACAGGCGCTCTACGGACTCGGCCTGCCCGGCGACTGGCGCGAGTCGGAGAAGCGCATCGGGGCGTTCTTCCCGCGCTTCGAGGGGCAGCCGATGGTCGTCGACTTCGCCTTCGGCTTCGCCGACGCGCTCCGCAAGTCCGAACCCGCGCTGGCGCGCGAGCTCGAACAGCAGAACGGCGGGTGGCACCAGTTCCTCCCGTTCTGTCCGGAGCACCCCGACGGCCTGCGCTACTACGAGTCCTACCTGAAGGGCGGGGCGCGCGCCGCGCTGCGCGGCGGGGCGAACGTCCTCGTGTGGGAGCTCTTCAACGAGCCCGTCTACAAGTGCATGTGCCGCGGCAACGCCGCGCGCTTCGCCGAGCGGATGAAGGCCCGCTACGGGACGATCGCCCGCGCCAACGCCGCGTGGGGGACCGTCTTCAAGGACTTCGGCGACGTCGCGCGGCAGACCGAGTTCCGGCAGTTCCCGCGGCTCTGGCCCGACTACATGGCGTTCCTGGGCGAGCGCTATGCGGAGGTGCTGGCGGCGTGCCGGCGCTTCGTCGAGGAGGTGGACGCGCGCCCGAACGTCTACTTCGCCGAGCAGAGCAGCACGTTCACGCTCACCGACGCCCGCGGCGCCGGGATGGACTACCGCCTCGCCGCGCGCGAACTGGACGTCCTCGCCTACGAGGGCGGCATTCGCTTCGGCCGCGGCGCGGCGAAGGAGGGCGTCGCCGAGGCCGAGGCCGCCGCGTTCGCGTCGACGCTCGAGCACCTCTTCAACCTGGACTTCTACCGCGCCCTCGCGCGCGACGCGAAGCCGATCGTGAACGACGAGCACTACTGCACGCGCGTCGAGGACGGCAGCCGCGTCCCCAGCCGCAAGGAGGACATCGCGACATCGCTCTGGACCGAGCTCTTCCACGGCAGCGCGGGCTCCTTCGCCTACTGCTGGGACAAGCGCTCGTGGGAATGGAAGACACTCGACGAGGCGCGGCGCGTCGCCGAGAAGCCCTCCTACAAGTCCGCCTCGCTCCTCAACCCCTGGAACTACCCGCCCGAGTCGCTCGACGGCTTCGCGCAGTTCCGGGGCGAGCTCGAGCCGCTGCGGGACGCCGTCCTCCCGATGCCCCGAACGACGCCGGCGAGCGTCGCGGTCTTCTTCTCCTACCCCACGCTGCGGATGCTCGACCTCGACAGGATCGACTACCGCGCGCGGCTCCTGCGCTGGTACGGCGCCGTCCTCGGCGCGCACTACCCGCTGCGGATCGTCTTCGAGGAGGACCTGGTCGCCGGACTGCCGGAGGAGGTCAAGGCCCTCGTCGCGCCCTCCGCGCGCTACGCCACGCCGGCGAGCGCGGCGGCCGCGGCCCGCTTCGCCGCGCGCGGCGGAACGGTCGTCGCGGACGCCGACGCCTTCCTGCGCGACGAGCGCGGCGATCCGCTTCCGGAGCCGCCCGCGGGAATCGTCCGGCTCGACGCCGACTCGCCCGACTCCGTGCCGTCGCTCCTCGACGCCCTCGCCGCGAGCGGCGCGCGCCGGGACGCCCTCCTCGAACGAGACGGAGACCCCGCCACGGGGCTCTGCGACATCCAGGTCATCGACCGCGGCGACCTCAAGCTGCTGCTGCTCGTCGACCTGGGCGCGCGGGAGCCGGCGACGGGCCTCCTGAAATGGAACGTCGCGGAAGGCCGCTACCGTCTCTCCGACGCCGCCACCGGCGGCGCGATCCCGAACGGCGACGCCGCCACGTGGACTGCCGCCGACCTCGCCCGCGGCATTCCGGTCGACCTCAAGCCGCAGGAGAGACTCCTCCTGCGCCTCGACGCCGAACCGAACTAGGCGCCTCAAAACCGTTTGACCCGCGGGGGGCGGTTCGCATATACTCCGCCGCTCCAGACGACTTCGGCCGCGCTGCGGCCACTTGGGCGGCGAAGCCGCCACGTAACCACTTAACCAGAAAGGTCCCCATGAACCGTCCCCTCCATGTCGCCATCGCCGGCGCGACCGGCGCCGTCGGCGTCGAAATGCTCAAGACCCTCGAGCGCCGCAACTTCCCGGTCGCGTCCCTGAAGCTCCTCGCCTCCGCCCGCTCCGCCCGATATAAGATGAAGTTCCGCGGCGAGAAGCTCGTGACCGAGGAGATGACCGAGGCGTCCTTCAAGGGCGTCGACGTCGCGCTCTTCAGCGCCGGCGCGGGCGTCAGCAAGCAGTTCCGCCAGGCCGTCGTCGACGCCGGCGCGGTGATGGTCGACAACTCGTCGGCCTTCCGCCTGGAGGACGACGTCCCGCTCGTCGTCCCGGAGGTGAACCCCGAGGACGTGAAGTGGCACAAGGGCGTCATCGCCAACCCGAACTGCACGACGATCATCATGCTCGTCGCCGTCGCGCCGCTGCACCGCGCCTTCGGCCTCAGGCGCCTCGTCGCCTCGACCTACCAGTCCGCGTCCGGCGCGGGCGCGAAGGGCATGCTCGAGCTGCTCGCGCAGACGAAGGCGCTCCTCGCCGAGGCGAAGGACATGGACGAGCTGGCGGAGCGCTACCGCGACGTCCTCGCGCGCATCGACCCGCCGAAGGCGTTCGGCGACCCGATCGCGTTCAACGTCTTCCCGCACATCGACGTCTTCCAGCCCAACGGCTACACGAAGGAGGAGATGAAGATGGTGAACGAGTCGCGCAAGATGCTGCACGACCCGTCGCTGCGCATCTCCTGCACGTCCGTCCGCGTCCCGTCGCTGCGCGCGCACTCCGAGTCGCTCAACCTCGAGTTCTCGCGAAAGGTCACGCCGGAGATGGTGCGCGAGGTCCTCGCGACCGCGCCGGGCGTGATCGTCGTCGACGACCCCGCGAACAACAGGTACCCGCTCCCGATCGACGCCTCCGGCCACGGCGAGGTGCTCGCCGGCCGCATCCGCCAGGACGTCTCGAACCCCGACGGCACCGGCATCGACATGTTCGTCGCGGGCGACCAGCTCCTCAAGGGCGCCGCCTACAACGCCGTCCAGATCGCCGAGCTGCTCTAGCCCGATGCCCGACGCGCCCCGCCAGCTGCGCACCGACCTGCCCGGCGCGGGGCCCTGTCGCGCCGTGCTGTGGCACCAGGGCGCGCTCGACGAGGGGCCGTTCCAGCCCGAGGAGTGGCTCGCGCCCGAGGAGCGCGCGGAGTTCGGCTCCCTCGGGAGCGAGAAGCGCCGCCGCGAATGGCTCGCGGCCCGCGTCGCGCTGAAGGACCTGCTCGTGCGCGACGGCGTCGTGCGCCGCCCGACCGACGCGATCGTTCGCAAGGACGATCGAGGCGCGCCGCGCCTCGTCGTCTGGGAGCCCGACACCTTCCGCTACACGGAGCTCGCCTGCGCGATCTCGCACAGCGCGCCGCTGGTCCTCTGCGCCTACCTGCGCGGCCGGGGCGCGCGGATCGGCGTCGACGTCGAGCGCCGCTCCTGGCGCCTCGCCCGCCTCGGGCGAAAGTTCCTATCGCCCGGCGACCGGATGCTCGAGAAGGACGACGACCGCGGCGACGAGACCGTGCTCTGGTCGTTCAAGGAATCGCTCTCCAAGCTTCTCGGCACGGGCTGGTCGTGCGGCTTCCGCACCATCTCCTGCGTCGAGACCGCGCCCGGCTCGTGCGAGCTCGCGGACGCGGACGGCAACCGCTACGCCGGCTCCTACCTCTGGTTCGGCCAGCACGCGGTCGCGGTCGTCTGGGACCCCGGCCCCGGCCAGCTCCCGCCGCTGCGGCTCCCGCCGCGCCCGTGGT
>CAMVRE010000159.1 GCA_947169825.1 uncultured Verrucomicrobiota bacterium
ACTACACGCCCAACACGGCCCGCGAGCGCAAGGTCGACGTCGCCCTCAACAACTCCCTCGGATTCGGCGGCCACAACGCCGTCGTCGCCCTGCGTCGCGTCTAGAGCGGCCCCGGAACGATCGTCTCCGGATCGTCGAGCAGCGCGTGGTTGCCGCGGTAGTTGAGGAAGAGCACGACCGGGACCTTGCCGGGGTTCTCGCAGACGACGCGCCCGTCCCGCACCTGCGGCTCCACGCCGGCGTGGCGGTTCGGGAGCAGCACGAGCCAGTCGAGGAACGGCCCGCTGCAGTCGGCGCGGAACCAGACGCGGCACTGGCGGCGGATGCCGAGCCCGCCGAACGTCGGCCCCTCCTCGAGGGTCTCCCACTCGAACGCCTCGGACGGCGGCGGCTCGCGGCCGTACATCTCCGCGGCGAGGACGCCGAGCATCTCGTGCTCGGCCTTGATCCAATCGCCGGACGCCACGCCGTCGCGCAGGAGGGCGGGACTCAGAATTCGATGTCGGCGAAGCGCTGCGGGAAGGCGTAGCCGGGCTCGGCGGCGACGATCTTCACGAACTTGGTGGAGGCGTCGTCGACCATCGTGAAGGTCCGGACCTCGCCCGCGCCGGACTGCGTCGCGGCGGCGTCCAGGACGTAGTCGCCATCGACCGTGTCGCAGACGTAGACGGCGTAGTCGGCATCGTCGGTGGCGTTGTCGATCGTGACCGAGAAGGTCGCCCGGCCCGTGGCGGGGTCGGTGCCGAAGCCGAGCGCCGAGCCGTCCGCCGACGCGGCGCCGAACTCGGGCTTCGCGAACGACCCGACGACCCTGGCGTAGGCGCCGCGGAACGAGCCGAGCGTCCCGGCACCGCGGAAGGAGACGGCCGAGAGCTTCGTCCCGGACGCGAGGGCGATCCACGCGTTGGTGGTGGCGCCGATCGCGTAGCGCACGCGCGGCTTGGAGGCGGAGGAGAAATCGAAGATCGCCTCCCAGGCGACGTCGGCGCCCTCCGCGACGGAAGGCGACAGCTCGTGCCACGCGCCGTCCGCGAGCCCGTGCGGAACCGCCCGCCCGCCCCGGCGCAGGAACACGACGCCGCCGAGCGGTCCCGACGGCGGCGCCGGCAGGATGGAGACCGCGTTCGGCCGGATCGTGCCGCGCACCTCGGCGTCGCAGCCGCTCTCGGTGGGCTTCGTCGGCGTGTAGCGCAGCTCGGCGTCCGCCGCGGCGTTCTCCGCGCGGGCGATGGCGAGCGTCCGCGAGGCGGCGGAATACGTGGCGGAGTACTCCCCTGCCCCGCTCCACGTGCCGCCCGGCGCGGCGACGCCGGAAACGTCCGGGAACGCGGCGTAGCCGGCGTCGGAAAGGTCGACGAAGAACCAGCCCTTGGTCTCCTTCTGCACGCCCTGCGTCGTCGCGACGCCGGACTGCGGCGTGGCGGCGAGGCCGGTCGGCGCGGCGACGGCGGAGACGCTCCACGCGTATTCCGTGTCGGCGGTCAGGCCGTCGAAGACGAACGTTGCCTCTCCCGCGGCGGAGAGCGTCGCGGTCTTGGTCGCGCCGCCGAGCGTCGCCGACACCGTCACGGACGCGCCGCCGTCGCCGAGCGACGTCACGGGAACGGTCAGCGTCGCGGCGGTCTTCGTCGTCGTGACCGAGACGGCGCCGAGCGCCGGCGGCGTGTAGGAACGGGTCGTGAACGACGCGGCGGCCGTGGTCGTGGTCTTCGCTCCGGTCAGGACGGCGCGGACGTGGTAGGTCGTGCCGGCCGCCAGGTCGCCGAGCGTGGCGGTCTTGGCGCCGGGAGCGGAAACGGAGCCGAGGTCGACCGTGCGCGCGGAGGCGAACGAAGCGTCGGTCGAATACTCCAGCGTGATTGCGACCGACGCCGCGCCGTCGCCGAGGGCGGTCACGTTCACCGTGGCCGTGTTGGAGGCGAAGTCCGGCGTGCCGACCGACACGGTGCCGGCGGGCGGTTCTGCGGCGGCGGTCGTGAAGGCGACGGTCGCGCTGGCGGAAAGGCCGTTCGAGCCGGTCGCCGTGATCGTGGCCGTGTAGCCGGTTCCGTAGGCGAGAGAGGCAAATTCAAGCGTCGCGGTGCCGGCCGCGGTCAGGCGCTGCGTCTGCGTCGTGCCGTTCACCGTCACGGCGACGTCGACCCACTCGTCGCCGTCTCCGAGGGCGCTCACCGGAACGGTCACGGTCGCCGTCGTCTTGCCGGCGGTCGCCGCCGCCGCGCCGAGCGCCGGCGGCGTGTAGGAACGGGTCGTGAACGACACGGCGGCCGTGGTCGTGGTCTTCGCTCCGGTCAGGACGGCGCGGACGTGGTAGGTCGTGCCGGCCGCCAGGTCGCCGAGCGTGGCGGTCTTGGCGCCGGGAGCGGAAACGGAGCCGAGGTCGACCGTGCGCGCGGAGGCGAACGAAGCGTCGGTCGAATACTCCAGCGTGATTGCGACCGACGCCGCGCCGTCGCCGAGGGCGGTCACGTTCACCGTGGCCGTGTTGGAGGCGAAGTCCGGCGTGCCGACCGACACGGTGCCGGCGGGCGGTTCTGCGGCGGCGGTCGTGAAGGAGGCGGTCGCGCTGGCGGAAAGGCCGTTGGAGCCGGTCGCCGTGACGGCGGCCGTGTAGGACGTGTCGGGCGAGAGGCCGTCGCAGACGAAGGTCGCGGTGCCGGGCGCGGAAAGCGTCTGCGTCCGCTCGACGCCGTTCACGACGACCTTCACCGTCACGGACGAGCTGTCGACGCCGAGGTCCGTCACGGGCACAGAGACCGTCGCGCCCGACATCGTGACGTCCGAGACCGACACCGAACCGATCGTCGGGGCGGTGGGGACGGGGGGCTGGTCGGCGGGCGTCCAGACGAGGTTGCGCAGATACGCGCCGCAGTGGGCGGTGTGGGAGCCGAAGTCATAGGCCTCGAATTCGAGGTTGGCATACGTCACGTCGCGCGTCCAGAGCAGGACGTCGCCCGGCTCCACGTCGACGGAGATGGCCTTCCACTCGATCGAGGCGGTGGTGGGGCTCTTCAGGGACGTCGGCGTGCCGTCCGGCGCCGTGAAAACCGAGGTGTTGTAGATGTAGGTTATGTCGCCGAACGAGAAGGACAGAGTTCCGGCGGCGCGTGCGACGGCGCGGAGGACCGAGCGATACGTGGGGCCGTATTGGTCGGCGCCGTTGTTGCCGGAGCGAAGCGTCGGCTCGGAGGCGAGCGTGTGTTGGCGCCACGGGTAGTCGCCGGCCGCGGCGTTCCAGTCGAACGCGTCATCGGGGATACCGAAGAAGCCGGGGATGGTCCGGTAGTGCCTGCGAAGGATCGTCGAGGTGAGGCCGGCGGAGTCCGTGGGGAAGACGGCGGCGGAGAGGACCTGGCCCGCCTGAATCTGGATCGGTGAGCCGGTCCAGGCGGCCGAGGCCCGGGTCGGGACCGAGCCGTCGAGCGTGTAGCGGATCGTGCCGGAGGAATTCGGGTTGGCGAGCGAGACGGAGACGGGGAAGCCGGAGACGAGCTCGCCGTCCGGCGTCGCGGTCGGCGCGGAGGGCGGCGTCTTGTCGAGGAGGGCGGCAAGGCAGGCGATGAGCGAGTCGACGGTGCCCTGGTAGGTCTTGCTCCCGAACGCATCCCCGGAGCCGAACGTGAGGTCGGCGGCCTTCGTCGTGGCGCCGTCTGGGGTGACGGCGACGAGGGCCGGGCCCGTGATCGGCGTCCCGGATTCGAGCCGGTTCGCCCAGTCGACGATCACGGGCTTGGCGAGGGCGCCGTCGGGGCGGACGGTCGTGTCCGAGACGAGCAGGTAGACGCCGTTGGCGGCGCACCAGGAGGTGAACGCCGGGTCCTCGACGATGCCGCGGAAGTTCGCGCAGGCCGTGTTCATGCCGGCGGTGGAGTAGAGCCCGAGGATCAGGCGGGCGGAGGAGTCCGCCGCCGCGTCGGCGGGCAGGCCCGTGGCGTCCGCGGTCCATTCGCCGGGACGGACCGGACGGTGGCGCTCGAGGTAGAGCCCGGCGGTCTCGACGCTCGGGTCGCGGCCGGCTTCGATGGCGACGGCGCGGACGCGCGTCGAGGCGGAGATCGTGAACGGCCCCTCGTAGGGGATGCCGTCCTTCATGGGGTCGGAGCCGTCGGTCGTGTAGCGGATCAGCGTCCCGTCGCCGCCGGGGGCCGAGATCGAGACGGTCCGGGAGCCGCCCGTGAACGCCGCGGCGGTGCTCTCCGAGTCCGTCGTGGCGGGCGAGAGCGCGGGCGGGCGGGAGAGCGCGTCGAAGCGGACGTTGTCGAGCCAGACGCCGTAGGTCCGGCCGCCCAGCGAAACCACCGAACCGCCATTCTGCTGGTAGGCGAACCGGACGGTATGGGAGCCGCTTGGGATCGCCGCCTCGCCCAGGAGCCAGTCGCTCGGGGAGCCCTCGGGCGATGCGGACCAGACCGATTGGTTGTCGACCAGGACGACGAGCTTCTCCGCGATGTTCCCCACGGGGTAGTCGTCCGTCCGGAAGAACGTCCGGTAGCGGAAGCTCATCGAGGTCGGCCCGACGATCGTCGCCTCGATCGTCGACCCCGGGTTCGAGGCGCTCTGGACCGCGTCGCTGCCGTCCCACGTGTTCGTCGTCTGGAACGTGAAGGGACGGTACGAGGACGTGGTCCAGGCCAGTCCGGGCGTATCGAGCGCCTCCGACAGGTCCGGGACGAAGTAGCGCGCGGTGCAGACGGGGCCGAGCGCGCCGTCGCAGACGGTGGCGGCGCGGATCGTGGTGGTGCCCGTGAGCGTGATCGGGCCGGAGTAGAGCGCGCTCTGGAGCGTGGGGGCGGAGCCGTCGGTCGTATAGCGGATCGGGAGTCCGGAGCGGCCCGGCTCGAGCGTCACGCGGAGCGAGCCGCTGATCGCCGTCTCCGACGCCGGCGTGAAGAAGACGTCGTAGGTCACCGGACGAACCGCGGTGCGCCAGTGCGACGCCCAGGCTCCGGTCTGCGTGAGGACGCGGCGGTTGTCGTTGGCGTCCGCCGTGCCGGCGGGGACACCGGCGATCGTCAGGTCGGGCGACGAGAAGACGTTCGCAAGCTTGAAGGTCCCGGACACGCCGTCGAGAAAGTTGTAGGCCATGATCGTGTGGTACTTCTCGCCGTCGCTCCCGGTGAAGTGGTAGCCGCTCGAATACGGGAAGCTCTGCGGGCCGGGGTCGGAGGCGCCCGCCGTGTTCGCGTGTCCGCAGCCGAGGTTGTGCCCGCACTCGTGCGTCATCGTCTCGCCGATCGCGACCGCGCGGATCGCGCAGACGTTGACCGCGTTGAAGGAGGTCTGCGACGTGGACGTGAACGCCTTGCCGCAGCCCGTCGTGCCCGAGTCGCCGCCCGTGTCGATGAGCACCGTCACGACGTCCGCCCCGCATGCCGCGGCCGCGGAGCCCATGACCGCCCATTCGCCCGTGCCGTAGCGATCGTAGGCCTTCCGGACGCCGGACTCCCAGGCGTTGACGAACGCGACCCCCGCGAGGCGGAAGCGGAAGTAGCCGTCGAGGTTGGAGTTGGCGAGCGCGAGGTTCATGTTCTGGACGGCGGTCTCGGCGAAGTTCGTCGTTCCGCCGTTGTTCTCCGCCCACGCCTTCGCATGGAGGTCGAAGCCGACGAGGACGTCGACGATGACGTCGCTCTGCTCCGTCACGGCGGGGAGCGGCGCCTCCGCGGCGCCCTCCGCGCCCGGCGCGGGCGCGGGCTCCGCCGCCGCCGGGGCGGGCG
>CAMVRE010000160.1 GCA_947169825.1 uncultured Verrucomicrobiota bacterium
CCGGGCCGCGCCTTGCCTTTTCAAAGCGCTTCCGGGGGCCGCCGACGCCCGCCAGCAGGGCCTTTCGTGCCCATGGACGCAACGGCGGCCCCAAAAAGACCCCGCCAAGTAAACACCTTTGTCAGAGTAAACGCCCCTAGAGGCGTTTACTCTGACAAAGCGGCGTTTACTTTGGCGAGTCACCGATTCTTTTGTGCGCTGGCAAGTTGCACGAAAAAATGGTAGAATCAAGGCCCGTCATTCGTCATTCGCCATTCATCATTCAGCATTCAGCATTCAGCATTCAGCATTGAAATGAGCGTTCCCCGCCACGTCGCGATCATCATGGACGGCAACGGCCGCTGGGCCAAGGCCCGCGGGCTGCCGCGCCTCAAGGGCCACGAGGCCGGCGCCGAGTCCGTCCGGCGCATTCTCCGCGCCGCGAAGAAGTTCGGCGTGCGGTACGTCACGCTCTACGCCTTCAGCGTCGAGAACTGGTCCCGCCCGCCGCTCGAGGTGCAGGGGCTGATGAAGCTGCTGCAGTTCTTCCTCAAGCGCAACGAGCACGAGCTGCACGACAACGAGACGCGCCTCCGCGTGATGGGCCGCCGCTCGGACCTGCCCCGCGCCGTCGACCGCGCCCTCGCCGACCTCGAGGCCGCCACCGCGAAGTACCCGGACCGCGAGCTCGTCCTCTGCCTCTCCTACGGCGGACGCACCGAAATCGCCGCCGCCGCGCGCGCCCTTGCCGAGGACGCCGCCGCGGGCCGGATCGACCCGGCGTCGATCGACGAACAGGCCGTCGCCTCGCGCCTCTACCTGCCGGACGTTCCCGACCCGGACCTCATCGTCCGCACGAGCGGCGAGGAGCGCCTCTCGAACTTCCTCCTCTGGCAGGCGGCCTACGCGGAGTTTTACTTCACGCCGGTCCTCTGGCCCGACTTCGGCGAGGAGGACTTCAAGGCCGCGCTCGACGCCTTCGCCGCGCGCCACCGCCGCTTCGGCGGCGTGGACGCCCCTTCGGGCGGGAAATCCTGATGCCGATCCGCCCTCCGTCCAGCCCGTCCCCTTCCCAAAACGGAGCCACACCCGAGAACCCAACGCCATGAAACGAATCATCGCGCGCATTCTTGCCCTGTGCATCGTGCCTTCCGCTTGGTGCATCGCGGCGGCGGCACCCGCCTCCGCCGAGCCCGATCCCGTCGACCTCAAGCCCTGGGCGCTGGAGTGCTACGGCCTCCGCGGCGCGGTGGCGGTCGACTCCAACACCGTTGTCGCCGTGTTCGGCGCGTCCTGCGTCGGCGCGCGCAACCAGGCGAAGGCCTGGCGCGTCCGCTCCGAGGACGACCCCGCCTACGCCTACGAGAAGTTCGTCCAGCCGAAGGAGGCCAAGACGCTCGCCAACGACGTCGAGTTCCCCCTGCCCCCGGACTTCTCCGCCCCGAACCCCGCGAAGAACGAGCTGCGCCGCTACGTCGTCCAGCTCAAGCTTCCCGAGCCGCTCAAACCCGGCGTGCGCTACGGGCTCGTCGCCCACGGCGACGGCGCCCCGACGACCGGCGCGAAGACGGGCTGCTTCTTCGAGTGGGACGGCTCCGTCGTCGCGGAGCCCGAGACGGTCCGCGTCCCGGCGGACGACAGCGCGGCGCGAATGGTCGGCCTGCGCCGCGTCTCGCCGGTCGGCGACGGCAAGGTCGCGCTCGAGTTCGGCGCGTCGTTCTCGACCGGCGCATGGCGCGACCCGGATCAATACGAGGTGCGCGTGAACGGCGAGGCGGTCCCGATGGAGGAGTTCGGCCGCCGCTCGAAGATCGACGTCTACATCCCCTTCGGCTGGCCGTTCAAGGTGCTGATGATGCACGACGTCTACCTCGACCTCGGCCGCGACCTGAAGCCCGGCGACCGCGTGTCGGTGTCCGTCGGCCCGAAAATCTGCTCGGGCGTGCGCGAGGCGGAGTTCGTCTTCGACCCCGCCACGACGATCACGCGCTCGATCCAGGCCAACCAGGTCGGCTACCTGCCCGACGGCCCCAAGGTCGCCTACCTCGGCTTCTGGCTCGGCTCCTTCCCCGAGAAGGCGAAGTCCGCCGCCGCCGCCTTCGATCTCTCGACCACGCCCACGCTCGAGGACGCCTTCTTCGTCCCGCCGCCGCCGGAGGAGGAGCCCGCCGCCGATCCGACCGCTTCAACCACTTCGACCGTTTCAACCGCTTCAACCTCCTACGACGACCTCGCGCCCTACGCCCTGCGCTTCCGCGAGCCGCCGCCGTTCGAGCTCGTGCGCGAGAAGGACGGCAAGGTCGCGTTCCGCGGCGTCGCGAAGCTGACGCACAACGGGCTCTTCAAGGACGGCCGCCCGAACCACTCGGGCGAGAACGTCTACGTGCTCGACTTCACGGAGTTCGCGGAGCCCGGGCGCTACCACCTGCGCGTGCCGGGCGTCGGGCGCTCGTTCGCGTTCGACCTCGGCGCGGACGCCTACGCCAAGGCGTTCCGCGTGCAGTCCACCGGCGTCTTCGCGCAGCGCTGCGGCATCGAGCTCACGCCCGGCCTCGCGGCGGGCTGGCGCCGCATCGCGTGCCACACCAACGGCGTGCAGCTCACGACCGTGAAGACCTGGCTCAAGAACGGCTACGGCCCGCTGCGCGAGAGCCCCGTCCCCTCGCCGAACCCCGCCTATCCCGCGCTCAAAGCGGCGCAGGACGCGCTCCTCGCCGACCCCGCGCTCGCCGCGCGCTTCCCGCTCGAGGGCGACCTGCGCAACGCCGTGGCGGGGTCCTCCGCCGCGCTCGCGCCCATCGCCGAGGAGAAGCCCGGCGGGACGTTCGTCGACGACGACTCCTTCGGCGCGAAGGCCTTCCGCACCGGCCGCAAGAACAACGGCCTCGCCGGCTCGTTCGCGATCGACCCCGCCACGGGCGCGACCGTCACGTTCTGGCTGCGCCGCAAGGACGAGGACGGCAACAAGCTCGGCGGCTTCCTGCTCCGCCTCGGCCCGGCGAAGGGCGGCTCGAACATCCCGCTCGACGCGCTCTGGGGCGTCGTGCGGATCGTCGGAAAGCAGTGGATGCGCCTCGGCGACGGCAAGTGGCGCCTCCTCGCCGTCCGCATCGGGCCCGTCGGCGACGACGGCAAGGCGCCGGTCGAGCTGCTCTCCGACGGCGCGGTCGTCGCGCAGACGACGGCGAAGCCGCCGTCCACGGACGAGCTGGTCGTCGCGAACGCGACCGACGACGGCGCCGCGGGCTGCTACTTCCGCGACCTGCGCCTCTGGACGCGCCCGCTCTCCGACGCCGAGCTCGCCACGCTCGCCGACCGCGCCGAGCCGACGATCCCGACGGTGATCCCGCTCCGCGGCGGCCACCACGACGCCGGCGACTACAACCCGCGCTGCCACATCGACGTCGCGCAGTCGCTCCTCACCGCGTGGGAATACGCGCCGCAGAAGTTCACCGACGGGCAGAACGCCATCCCCGAGGCCGGCAACGGCCTCCCGGACATCGTCGACGAGGCGCTCTGGTCGCTCAAGCCCTGGCTCTCCCTCCAGGACGAGGACGGCGGCGTCCGCGCCGGCACCGAGTCCGCCGGCGACCCGAACTTCTACCAGACGGTCGAGCTCGACGACAAGGGCGACTTCGCCTACGACAAGGACTGCAGGGCGTCGTTCGTCTTCGCCGGCGCCTTCGCGCAGGGCTCGCGCGTCCTCTCCGCGTGCGGCCGGAGGAAGGAGGCCGACGAATACCTCAAGCGCGCCCGCCGCGCCTACGACTGGGGCGTCGCCAACGTCCCCGAGGGGCTCCGGGACCTCCCGCAGTACACCTCCTACCGCCTCTGCTCCCGCGCCTACGCCGCCGCGGAGCTCCTCCATACCACCGGCGACAAGAAGTATCTCGAGGACTTCCGCGCGTGCGTGCCGTGGACCGTCTACCCGGACGCCCCCGGCCGCGTCCACGGCCGCTACGAGGCCCTCGAGCCCGCCGCCTCCTTCGTGCGCGACCCGAAGAACGGGAAGCGCGACCCGGAGCTCTACGCGCGCGTCCGCGCCGCCGTCCTCCGCGAGGCGGACTTCTACATCGAGGGCTCCGACCAGATGGCCTACAAGTTCATCCGCCACCCCGACGCGCCAATCAACTGGGGCACCGGCGCCTACGGCAACTCCCTGCAGCCGGTCCTCGACGCGTGGTTCCTCACGGGCGACCCAAAGTACCGCGACTGGACCATCCGCACGTGCGACAACATGCTCGGCGCCAACCCGCTCGGGCTCTGCTGGATCACGGGCCTCGGCGAGCGCACCATCCGCGCGCCGCTGCACAACAGCCGCTACCGTCCGGAGGGCGAGGTCGTGGACGGCCAGCAGGCCGAGGGCCCGTGGGCGCGCGGCGGCGCCTACAACTTCGAGGACACCGTCTACCCGAGGCACGACCCGCTGTTCGCGCCGATGCACAACCACGTCGACTGCCACTTCGCGATCGGCATGGACGAGGGCGTCGTGAACCACCAGGCCCTCGACATGGCCGTCCTCGGCCTCCTCCTGCCCGACGCGAAGTAACCTCACGCCTCAGACCTCTCACCCCCAACCCAACCCTCCCCGCCATGGACTTCGACTCCCGCCTCGCCGCGCTCCGCGCCCGCCAGGACAAGATCCTCTCCGAACCCAACGCCCGCTCGTTCGACGACGGCGGCGCGTTCGTCCGCTACGAGCGCCCCGTCCTCACGCGCCTCCACGTCCCGCTCGAGTGGCGCTACGACCTCGACCCCGCCACGAACCCGATGCTGCTCGAGCGGCTCGCGGTCGAGGCGGTCTTCAACGCCGGCGCGATCCGCTTCGGCGGCAAGTATTGCGTCGTTGCGCGCGTCGAGGGCTTCGACCGCAAGTCGTTCTTCGCCGTCGCGGAGAGCGACAACGGCACCGAGGGCTTCCGCTTCTGGCCGGAGCCGATCGAGATGCCGGAGCTCGACGACCCCGCCGTGAACGTCTACGACATGCGCCTCACGGCGCACGAGGACGGCTGGATCTACGGCCTCTTCTGCGTGGAGCGCCACGACCCGTCGCGCCCGGACGACCCGACGGCCGCCGTCGCCGCGGCCGGCATCGCGCGCACGAAGGACCTCGTGAAGTGGGAGCGCCTGCCCGACCTCGAGAGCCCCGGCCAGCAGCGCAACGTCGTGCTGCACCCCGAGTTCGTGGACGGCAAATACGCGCTCTACACGCGCCCGCAGGACGGCTTCATCGACGCCGGCAGCGGCGGCGGCATCGGCTGGGCGCTCGTGGACGACATCGCCCACGCCAAGGTCGGCGCCGACCAGAAGATCATCGACGCGCGCCTCTACCACACGATCAAGGAGGTGAAGAACGGCGAGGGCCCCGCGCCGATCAAGACGCCGAAGGGCTGGCTCCACCTCGCGCACGGCGTCCGCGGCACCGCCTCCGGCCTGCGCTACGTGCTCTACATGTTCGTGACGGCGCTCGACGACCCCTCGCGCGTCATCGCCGCGCCGGGCGGCGCCGTCCTCGTCCCGTGGGGCGGCGAGCGCCGCGGCGACTCGGCCAACGTGCTCTTCGCCAACGGCTGGATCGCCGACCCGGACGGCCGGGTGCTGCTCTACTACGCCTCGTCGGACATCCGCCTGCACGTCGCGGAGAGCTCGGTCGACCGCCTGCTCGACTGGTGCTTCAACACCCCGCCGGACCGCGGCCGCACCGCGCTCTCGGT
>CAMVRE010000161.1 GCA_947169825.1 uncultured Verrucomicrobiota bacterium
GTCCTGCCCGAGAAGGGCGCGTGGACCGACGGCGCCGCGCTTTCCGGCAAGATCCCGCTCGTCGAGGGCGCGAAGGCAGGCAACAACCTCGACGGCGAGTTCAACGCCTGGTACCGGCGCGAGGTCGAGATCCCGAAGGAATGGCTCGCGGGCAGCGTCCGCTTCGAGCAGCCGCTCAATTTCTGCGACCTCGTCGTGTTCGTCAACGGGAAGAAGGCCGGCGTCGCGTTCCACCCGGACGGCGCGGTCGAGCTCGCGCCGTTCCTGCGCGCGGGGAAGAACGAGATCAAGGTCTTCGCGACGAACCGTTCTTTCGGAACGGGCGAGAAGAAGATCGCCTACCACGGGCGCGACGAAGCGCTCCTCAAGGCGCCGCACTTCTCCGGTCCGGCGCGGCTCGTCGCGCGGTCGGCGGCGTTCGTCGAGGACGTCTACGCGGAGCCGTCGTGGCGCGAGAAGAAGCTTACGCTGCACGTTTCGATCCACGCGGCGAAGGACCGCACGGTCGACCTCGCGGCGGAGATCTCCGACGGCGGCAAGGCCGTGAAGACGGCCGATCGGAAGGGCGTGAAGGCGAAGGCGGGCGACACGGAGGTCGCGATCGAGATCCCGTGGGCGGACGCGGTCCCGTGGGAGCCGGTCGCGAACGCGAAGCTCTACGCCTGCCGCGTGGCGATGGCCGACGGCGGCGCGCCCGCGGACGCGCCGGAGAAGTTCCTCTTCGGCTTCCGCGAAATCTGGCGCGAGGGCAGGGATATCCTGCTCAACGGCCACGTGCAGCGCTTCCGCGGCTTCTGGGACCAGGGGCTCCCGGGGAACGCGGCCGACGTCCACCGATTCGGCTTCAACCTCGCCTACCGCACGCACCGGCACGAGTCGGTCCTCGCGGAGGACCCGGCGCTGATGGAGAGGCTCTCGCGCGCCGGCGTGGCGGTGTTCGCGGGGATGCCGACGATCTACTACGTGCACGAGGCGGTGCGCCGCGACCCGGACTGCGAGGCGCAGTGGCGGCGGCACCTGCGGCACTGGATGAAGTCGGCGCGCAACTGGCCGTGCATCGTGGCGGCGTCGTGCGGCGTGAACCAGATCTGCCCCGAGCGCAACATGCGCCCGGAGATCCTCGGGCAGGACCCCGAGACGGGCGGCGTCGTGGAGAACATCGAGTTCGCGCGCCGCGCCGCGCGCGAACTGCACCCGAACTGCCTCTACTTCTCGCACGCGGACGGCACCGAGGCGGACGTCTCGTCGTCGAACCTCTACTTCAACTTCACGCCGCTGCAGGAGCGCGAGGAGTGGCTCTCGTCGTGGGCGACGAACGGCATCCTGCCGTGGTACGCGGCGGAGTTCGGCGCGCCCTACTACGCCTGCTGGTTCCACTCGCGCGTGCCGCAGATGACCGAGTGGCTCGCCGCCTACTACGGCGACGACGCCTACGCGGCCGAGAGCGAGGACATGCTGCGCCTCTCGAAGGACTTCGCGAAGAGCTGCCTCAAGCACACGCACGGCGGCTGGGTCGACAAGAAGGACCTCTACGAATTCAACTCCCTCGCCGAGGAGTATTCGCGGATGCTCGTTCGCCGCACGAACCGCGCCTGGCGCGCCTACGGGCTCAACGGCGGGCTGATGTACCTCATCTCGTGGCCGTGGAAGGACGGCGACCGCGTCGCCGAGCGCCAGCGCCTCGCGAACGGCGACCTCGTCTGCTTCCTCGGCGGCTCGCCCGACCACGTCGACCGCACGCACGCCTACCGCGCCGGCGAGAGTATCCGCAAACAGCTTGTCTTCATCTGGGACGGCCCCGGGAAGAAGACCGTCCGCGCGGACTGGAAGTTCGTCGAGAGGGAGAGCGGCCAACTCTCCTACGGCGGTTCGGACACAGTCACGCTCGCGCAGGGCGACATCGTCAAGATTCCGATTTCCGCTCCGGCGCCGGACGTGCGCAAGCGCACGGCCCACCGCTTCGAGGTCTCGTTCGACGCGCCCGGCATCGACGACTCCGTGAAGTCCGACTCGTTCGACGTCGAGGTGTTCCCGGCGGAGACGCCGCGCGTGTCCACCGGCTTCAAGGTCGCACTCTTCGATCCGGAGGGCGACACCGCAGCGGTGCTCGACGCGCTCTCGATCCGCTACGTGAAATTCGACGACCTCGCCGCCGCGATCGCGGACGAATCCGTGCAGGCGCTCGTTGTCGGCCGCCGCGCGCTTTCGCACGCGGACGGCCTCGAGGCGGCGCTCCCGCGCGTCGAGGCGGGGCTGCGGGTCTTCGTCGCGCAGCAGGAGGCCGCCGTATGGCAGTCGATGGGCTTCACGGTCGAGGACTGCATGGCGCGGCGGATGTTCAACGTCTCGCTGCGCGGCGTCGACGACGTCGATCTCGCGCACTGGCGCGGCGCGCCGATGGCGGACGCTCCGTTCGGGAGCGTGATGAAGCACGACACGCGCCGCGGCCCGCGCTGGACGCACCGCCACGCGGTGAGCTCGACGCCGCTCCTCGTCCCCGGACGCGGCGGGTTCCGTCCGCTCGTGCGCGGCGAGTTCGACCTCTCCTACAGCCCGCTCCTCCAGGCGACGCGCGGCTTAGGCGCCGTCACGTTCTGCACGCTCGACTTCGAGGGGCGCGTCGGCGCGGACGGCTGCCCCGCCGCGACCGCCGTCGCCGCGGCGGCGTTCGAGGATTTCTTCGCGGACAAGCCGCCCGTCGTCGGAAACGCCCCCGTGTTCTTCGACGGCGCGCACGCGAAGCGCCTCGCCGACGCGCTCGGCCTCGACGCGAAGCCCTACGCGGGCGGCCGCATCGACTACGGCGTCCTGATCGTCGGCAAGGACTCGGCGCTCACGAAGCCGCAGATCGAGAACGCGCTCGGAAGACATTCGCACGTTCTCGTCATCGCGAACGACCGCCTCGCCCGCGAAGCCGGCCTCGCCGCCGCGGACGCGCTGCCGGAGCCCTTCTACCGCTCGCCCGCGCCGTCCCCGCGCGACTTCGGCGGCCTCTTCGCCGGCGTCGGCCCCGCGCTGCTGCGCTGGCGCGACGGCGTCGACATGCTCCGCCTCGCGCCCGCGGGCGGCTACAAGGTCGCCGAGGGCGGGCAGTTTGCGCTTTCGCCGACGGGCTCGATCCTCTTCGACTCGCTCGACCCGTTCCAGGCGTGCGACCGCTACGGCGACAAGGCCGCCGACATCGCGCACGGCGGCTGGGGCCGCATCCCCAAGGGCGAAAAGGACCTCTTCCTGCGCAACGCCTCGCAGAGCGAGGACAACGCGCTGCGCCGCCTCGCGCTGACGCTCGGCAACTGGGGCGTCGGCGCCGGGAACGCGACGCTCGGCCGCGCGCTCTACACGAAGCCCGCCGTCGCGTTCGAGCCGATCGCGCAGTGGAACGTCCTCGGCCCGTGGCCGAGCCCGAAGGACGACAGCGCCTACATGGTCGACGGCATCGTGGACGGCAAGCCGGGTCCGTTCCCCGTCGATCCGGACAAGAAGGGCGACAGCGGAGAAACCGCGGAGGCGATGGCGATCCGCGGCGACGTGCAGCCCAACCCGCGGTTCCGTCCGCTGCACCTCGACTTCTCCTCGCAGCCGAAGGACTTCGACTTCATCGACTGGCGCCCCGTCGCGAAGTCGAACCCCGACGGGCTCGTCGAGTATTCGAAAGCGCACGAGCTCATCGCCGCGCAGAGCTTCTGCACGTGCTACTGCGTGGGCTACCTGCCGCGCGAGACGGACGGCGAGATCACGCTGCGCTTCGGCATCGACTGGCGCGGCAAGGTGTGGGTGAACGGCAAGGAGGTCTGCAAGACCTACGGCGGCGCGAAGGACGAGGGGTCCATCGTCGTCGAGCACATTCCGGTCTACGGCATGGTAAACAAGGACGACGCCAAGCACGGCACCTTCGACGGCAAGAACGTGGTCACCGTCAAGGCCGGCTGCGGCCAGGGCGCGAAGGTCTTCTACCTCAACGTGAGCAAGGAGGTCCTCCCCGGCGAGCTCGTCCGCAAGGACAACCCCGCCTACGACGGCGTCTCGCTCTACGCCACGCGCAACCCCGGCTTCGACCCGTACGAGTTCGTCTACTGGTAGTCCGCGGTCCGCGCCCGCCCGTGATCGATGGTTTCGAGGTCGATGGCGTCCGCGGCCGGCGGCGCGGTGGCGGCGGCGGGCAGGATCGTCGCGGTGCAGATCGCGCCGACGTGGAACTCGCCGGCGCCGTCGAGGGAGGGGAAGGGATCGAACGCGAAGGAATGCTCCGCCGTTTCGCCGCGCTCCCAGCCGGGCAGCAGCGCCTGGCGCCAGATGAAGAGGCGTCCCGCGCCCGCGCCGTGGTTTCCGCGGAAGTCCGCCAGTTTTTCGCCGTCGGCGCGGACTTCGCAGACGAGCGCCTTCTCGTCCGCCTCGCCGAAGACGCCGACGAGGTTCGCCTTCGCGCGGACCTCCAGCGGCGCGCGGTTCGTGCCGGCGAAGACGGCGACGCCGTCCATCCAGCGCGAGGAAAGCCCGTCGAACCAGAGGGAGGTGCGGTAGGTCGGCTGCAAGGTCCATGCGGGGGAATTGTTCACAAATCCCAAGTGTTCACAATTGTCCACAAATGACAAATCCAAATCCGGCGCGCTCGGCGAGCGCGCCCTAACAACTCTCTCCGCGAACTCCGCGTGAGGTTTTTCACTCCATGCGAAGTTCCTCCGCGTGACGTCCGCCACGTCGCCGAAGACCGGCCTCTCGGGCGCGCGGCAGACGAGATTGCTCGCGACCGCGCGCTCGAAGCCTTCGATGCCGGCGGCGGCGAAGTAGCGGTAGCCGAGGTCGCCGGGATGGGCTTCGTCGAACGGCCAGACGTTCTCGGGCGAAACCTTCCCCGCGCGCAGGTCGCGGAAGAGCGGGCCGTCGCGGTAGACGTCGCCGACGCCGGTCGAGTAGGCGTCGGCGAGCTTGCGGTACGCGGCGAGCTGCGGGTGCCCGGTCCCGGGGGCGTCGAGGTCCCGCGCCCAGAAGCCGAACGTGAAGAACATCTGCACGACGGGGACGCCGCGGACGACCAGGCGCCGGAGGATCGACTCGTAGCAGCAGGACTGCGCGAGCGCGGTCGGGCCGCCTTCGTCGTTGCACGCGAAGTCGAGGAACACGAGGTCCGGCTCGTGCGGGAACACGTCGCGGCCGAGCCGGAAGATTCCGAGCATGGAACCCGTTCCGCCGAGGCCGGCGTCGTGGAAGCGGAAATGCGCGGCGGGATACTTCATGCGCAGGTGCTCCGCGACGAGCGGACGGAACCCCGTGCGGTTCGGATCGCTCGCGTTGGCGCTCCACGTGAGCGAGCCGCCGAAGAACACGACGGAGAGCTCCTCGCCGGCGCGCGCGCGGCGGTCGAAGTCGGCGAACGACGCCGCGCGCGGCGGTTCCGCGGCGGCGGCGAGCGACGTCGCAAGGAAGAGGAAGCAAGGAAGAAGGAGCAGGGGGCGTCTCACGGCGAAGGAGTCTAGCACGGCCGTTTCCGAGCCGCAAGGAGCGCGGGCGGCCTACGGGCGGACGGACCGCGCGTAGGCGCGCGGAGAGGCGCCGGCGAATTCCGTGAAGACGCGGCGGAAGGCGGAGACGCGGGCGCGCAATGGAATCTCGCCAGTTGTCTGGGCGAAGAATCCGAGAACGCCGAATCGCGGAACGGCGGATATTCGACCATCGCGGCTCCGGCGCGT
>CAMVRE010000162.1 GCA_947169825.1 uncultured Verrucomicrobiota bacterium
GAGGGCGTCGCGCAGGACGAGCCCGGTGCCGAACGTCGAGGCCGCGGCGGGGTCGCGCTCGTCCGGCGCGAGAAGCGGCAGGCCCGAGGCGGCGGCGAGCTCGAGGACGGCGGTGGCGTCCGACGCGCGCCAGCCGTAGGCGGCGCGGAGCGGGCGGCCGAGCGGATCCTCGGCGTCGCATTCGACGCGCTCGGCGCCGGTCGCGGCGAGCCAGGCGTCGACGGTGCCCTCGCCGCCGTCGGCCATCGGAATCCGGTCGAAGACGGTTCCGGGCGGGAGTGAGCGGGCGAGGCCGGCGGCGATGGCGTCGGCCGCCTGGGCGGAGGTGAGGAAGCCCTTGAACGAGTCGGGCGCGATGGCGATGCGGAGGGGTCGGCGGCTCATGGGAAGGTTGAAGAGGTTGAAGAGGTTGAAAGGTTGAAGAGGTTGAAGAGGTTGAAGGGGGGGGACTAGTGCGCGGCGAGCCAGTCGGGGCCGGAGCCGACGTCGACCTTGAGCGGGACGGCGAGGGGGATGGCGTTCTCCATCGCGTCCTTCACGAGGGCGGAGACCTCGGCGACCTCGCCCTTCGGGCAGTCGAGGAGGAGCTCGTCGTGGATCTGCAGGACCATGCGCGAGCGCAGGCTCCGCTCGCGCAGCGCCGCGTGGACGCGCACCATCGCGAGCTTCACGAGGTCCGCCGCGGAGCCCTGCACGGGCGTGTTCACGGCGTTGCGCTCGGCGGCGGCGCGGACCGTGGCGTTGCGCGAGGCGATGTCGCGCAGCGGGCGGCGCCGGCCGAGGAGCGTCGAGACGAAACCGTCGCGGCGGGCGCGCTCGATCGTCTCGTCCATGAAGCGCCGCACGCCGGGGAACATCTCGAAGTAGGCCTTGATGAGGCCGTCGGCCTGGTGGCGCGCGATGCCGAGGCGCTGCGCGAGGCCGAACGCGCTGATGCCGTAGATGATGCCGAAGGAGACCTGCTTGCAGTGCGAGCGCTGCTCGCGGGTGACGTCCTTCTCGTCGATGCCGTAGACGCGCGCCGCGGTGGCGGCGTGGATGTCCGCGTCGTGGCGGAAGGCGTCGATCATCGTCTCGTCGCCCGAGAGCGCGGCCATCATCCGCAGCTCGATCTGCGAGTAGTCGGCGGAGACGAGGAGGTGGTCCGCGTCGGCCGCGACGAACGCCGCGCGGATGGGCTTGCCGCGGTCGGTGCGGACGGGGATGTTCTGGAGGTTCGGGTTGTCCGAGGAGAGGCGCCCGGTCTCGGTGAGCGCCTGCTGGAAGGTGGTGTGCACGCGGCCGTCGCGCGGGTCGATGCACTGGGGAAGCTTGTCGACGTAGGTGGACTTGAGCTTCGAGACGGCGCGGTAGTCGAGGATGGCCGGGACGATCTCGTGCTCGCCGGCGAGGCCCTGGAGGACGTCCTCGGCGGTGGACCAGTGGCCGGTGGAGGTCTTGGCGGCGGCGGGGAGCCGGAGGCCTTCGAAGAGGACGCGCCCGAGCTGCTGTGGGGAGTCGATGTTGAACGGGCCGCCGGCGAGCTCGTGGATGCGCGCGACGAGCCCGGCGAGCTCCTGCGCGAGGACGCCGGAGTAGCGCGCGAGGGCGTCGACGTCGATGCGGATGCCGGCGTCCTCCATGTCGGCGAGGACGGGGACGAGCGGGTTCTCGGCCTCGTCGTAGGCGCGCCAGGCGCCGCGCTCGCGCACGACCGGCTCGAGCGCGCGGTGGAGGCGCAGCGTCACGTCGGCGTCCTCGGCCGCGTATTCGGCGACGCGCTCCGCGGGGACCTGGTCCATCGTGAGCTGGCCCTTGCCGCGCGGGCCGATGAGCGACTCGATCGGGATCGGGTCGTAGCGCAGGAACTCGCGCGCGAGCGGGTCCATCCCGTGGCGCTGCGTCGGGTCGACGACGTAGTGCGCGAGCATCGAGTCGGCGATCGGCGGCGCGACCTCGATGCCGAGCGCGCGCAGGACGTGGATGTCGAACTTCGCGTTGTGCGCGCACTTCGTCTTGGACGAGGCGAAGGCCGGGCCGAGCGCCGCGCGGACCTCGGCGGCGGGCAGGCCCGGCGCGGAGTCCGAATGCTGAATGCCGAATGCTGAATGCTGAATGCCCCCCTCAGGCTCGCTTCGCTCGCCAGCTCCCCCGGAGGGGGAGCCGGGTGGCGGGGCGGGATCCGCGGCGCCGAAGAAGTCGAAGAGATCGCCCTGCGCGGCCTTGGGCGTGGGCACCGCGCCGACGGCGGTGTTCCCGCCTGTTGCGAACGAGAACAGATCAGGTTCGGCGGTCTGGCCATTCAGCATTCTGCATTCAGCATTCAGCATTTCCCGATCGCGCCTTTCGGACGCGATCGGAATGTACCATCCACTACCCTCCTTCGTGGAGAAGGACATCCCTACGCAACGGTCGTGGCGGGGGTCGAGGCCGGTGGTCTCGGTGTCGAAGGCGAACTCGGTCGCGGCGGCGAGCTCCGCCGCGAGCGCGGCGAGGTCCTCGGCGGTGCGGACGAGGCGGTAGGAGTGCGGGGTGGTGGCGGCGGTGGCGAGCGGAGCCTGCGGCTCCGCGGAATGCTGAATGCCGAATGCGGAATGCTGAATGTCGGAACCCGCCGGCGCCGAGGGTTCGGGGGAGACCGTCGCGTCCGGATAGTAGCGGCGGAGAAGCGAGTTGAGCTCGTACTGGCGGCAGAAGGCCTCGAGCGCGGGGCGGTCGGGCTCGCGGAGGACGAGGTCGTCGAGGGACTCGGCGATCGGGGCGTCGCGGCGGATCTCGGCAAGCCTGCGGGAGAGGCGCGCGAGGTCGGCGTGGGCGGCGATGCCCTCGCCGGTCTTGCCCTTGATCTCGGAGGCGTGGGCGATCACGCCCTCGACCGAGCCGTATTTCTTCAGGAGCGTCGTGGCGGTCTTGGGGCCGACGCCGGGGAATCCGGGGATGTTGTCGGAGGAGTCGCCCGCCATGCCGAGCAGGTCCACCATCTGTGCGGGGGAGGAGAGGCCCCACTCCTCGCACACGCGCGCCGGATCGTAGAGCTCGTCCTTCTCGCCCGGGACGTGGGACGGGCGGCAGAGCGTGACGCGGTCCGTGACGAGCTGTGCCATGTCCTTGTCGGGCGAGACGACCCAGGTCTCGAAGCCGGCGGCCTCGGCGCGCGCGGCGAGCGTGCCCATGAGGTCGTCGGCCTCGAACCCCGCCACGCGGAGGAACGGCACGCGGATCGCGCGGGCGAAGTCCTCCGCGGGCCCGAGCGACGCGGCGATGTCCTCCGGGAGCTTCTCGCGCTGCGCCTTGTACTCGGGGTAGAGCTCGTGGCGGAACGTGGGGGACGTGTCCATCACGAGCGCGGCGTGCGTGGCGCCGCGGCTGGCGAGCAGGTCGCGGACGATGTTCGTGAAGACGAAGAGCGCCGACGTGTTGAAGCCCGACGCCGTGAGCCGCGGCCTCCGCATCATCGCGAAGTGCCCGCGGTACAGGATCGGCATGACGTCGATCACGATCAGTCTGGGGGAGGAGTCGGGCACGGGCGGGCTTCCCTTCGACTCTTCGGTGGCGCTAGTGCGCCGCGGAGGGGATCATTCCCTCTTTTCGCGCGTAGGCGAACATGCCGCCCGCCTCGACGACCGGGGCGACGGCGCCGAGGTCCTTCAGGGGGAAGACCTTGCCGTCGGAGAGGCGCGTGAGGGTGTGCGCGTCGGTGTCCAGCTCCGCCTCGTCGCCCGTCTTGAACTCGGAGACGAGCGGCGTCGCCGTCTCGAACGGGTAGACCTCGCCGGTCGCGACGGAGTTGCGGAAGAAGATGCGCGCGTAGTACTCGGCGACGACGGCCTTGCAGCCGGCCGCGCCGAGCGCGACGGGTGCGTGCTCGCGCGACGAGCCGCAGCCGAAGTTCTTGCCGGCGACGAGGATGCCGTAGGGCGTCTTGCCCGTGGCCTTGTCGACGAACGGCGCGGCGTCGTCCGGCAGGCCGGCCATCGCGTAGGAGCCGAGCTTCTCGTATTCCTCGGGGATGGTCGGGACGAGGTTCAGGTACTGGGCGGGGATGATGTTGTCGGTGTCGATGTTGTCGCCGGCGACGTAGACTTTCGAACGGATCTTGCTCATGATCGCTCCGTTGGTGGAAAGGTTGAAGAGGTTGGAAAGGTTGAAGAGGTCGAAAGGGCCTACAGGTACTTCCTCGGGTCCGCGATGCGGCCCTCGATCGCCGAGGCGGCGACGGTGAGGGGCGAGGCGAGGTAGATCGGCGCGGTCTTGGAGCCCATGCGGCCGATGAAGTTGCGGTTCGTGGTGGAGATCACGACCTCGTTTCCGTGCGTGCGGCCGAAGGTGTCCACCGGGCCGCCGAGGCACGCGGCGCAGCCGGGGGCGGAGACGGGGATGCAGCCCGCCTCGGCGAAGATGCGCTCCCAGGTCTTGCCGCCGATCTCGCGCGTGCGGATCGCCTCGGCGACCTCGACCGTGGCGGGGACGAGGAAGGTGTCGATCGCGACCTTGCGGCCGTTGAGGACGCGCGCGGCCATCTCGAAGTCCTCGATCTTGCCGCCGGTGCAGGAGCCGACGTAGGCGCGGTCGAGCTTCACGTCGGCGCAGTCGGCGGCGGGCGCGTAGCGGTCCGGGCAGTGAGGCCTGGCGACGCACGGGACGAGCGCCCCGAGATCGTAGGTGTACTCGGCCTTCACGGGCGCGTCGGGGTCGCCGACGAGCGGTTCGAAGGGCTTCTTCGTGCGGGCGCGGACGTAGGCGAGCGCCTTGTCGTCCGCCGCGAAGATGCCGTTCTTGGCGCCGGCCTCGACGGCCATGTTGCAGATCGTCATGCGGTCCTCGATCGAGAGCGAGGCGCAGCCGGGGCCGGTGAACTCGAGCGCGCAGTAGGTCGCGCCGCCGGTGCCGAGATCGCCGATCACCCGCAGGATGACGTCCTTGCCCGCGATGTAGTCCGGCTTCTTGCCCGTGAGGACGATCCGGATCGTTTCGGGCACCTTGACGAGCATCTTGCCGGTGCCCATCACGAAGCCGGCGTCGGTGTTGCCGATGCCGGTCGAGAAGGCGCCGAGCGCGCCGTGCGTGCAGGTGTGCGAGTCGGTGCCGACGATCGTCTCGCCGGGGCGGACGTGCCCGAGCTCGGGCAGCGCCACGTGGCAGACGCCGCGGTAGCGGTTCGTCCACGGCGGATAGAAGTAGGGCAGGTCCTGCTCCCGGGCGAAGTCGAAGAGCGTGGCGATGTTGCGGTGGGCCTTCTCGTCGCGCGTGTGGATGTAGTGGTCGGGGATGATCACGACGCCCTCGCGGTCGAAGACCTTGGCGTTTTCCCCGAACTCGCGCTTGAAGATGCCGATCGTGCCGGGGCCGCACACGTCGTGGGTGAGCAGGACGTTGATCCGGGCCCAGATGTTTTCGCCGGGCGTGACGGACTCCTTCCCGGCGGCGCGGGCGAGGATCTTTTCGGTGAGGGTCTGTTTCATGGTTCGCAGGTTCGCGGGTTCGAACGGTCGCCGTTTTGCGGATTCGTTCGGACGTAGGGCGGCCATTCTACCACGCCGGCTCCGGAAAGAAAAGCACAATGCGTTTTGGACGCGGATCGATTTTGGGGTTTCTTTTTTCCGGGGGGCGTGGTAGACTATATCCCACTTTGCGCGGGCGCCCCTCCGGGGGCGGCCGCACGGGGGCGACAGGTTTCGACGGAACGGTTGAGGCCGCGGTCGC
>CAMVRE010000163.1 GCA_947169825.1 uncultured Verrucomicrobiota bacterium
CGAGCGACATCACGGGCACGACGGAATACTACGGGCCCGGCGGCGGTTCCGGCGGCTTCGACGGGCTCGGCGGCTGGGGCGGCGACCAGTCGACGCTCGCGACCGAGGGATGGATCTGGGGCTGCGGTTGGAGCCACGCCAACAACGCCATGACCGACGCGGCGATGGTCGAGGCCGGCCTGAAGCAGCAGGGGCGCGACGGCTACGGCGGCGGCGGCGGCGGCAGCTCGAACACCCACTACGAAGGCGGCAACGGCGGCAGCGGCGTGCTGATCCTGCGGATCGATCCGGTGGTGCCGTCTCCCCAGCCGAAGATTTCCGTTTCCGTCGAGACGACGGGGGCGAACCCGGCCATCCAGGTCATCCTCACCTCCGTCGGCGCGGACGCGGAGACGGCGGCCGTTTCCTTCCAGACGGCCCTCTCCGCCGCCGGCCTCGACGCGGCGGCGACGAACGTCGCGGCGGCCGCCGCGACGGCCGGCCAGACGGTTTCGATTCCCCTTTCCTCCTATCCGGCCGCGCTGACGTTCCACGTCCGCGTCGTCGCGAAGAACGACCTCGGCGTCTTCTCGGCGCCGGTCGAGACCACGTTCCGGCTTCCCGACCTGCCCGTCGGCGCGGCGGCCGAGGGCGGCGACACGGTCGTCCAGCTTTCGGGCGCGTCGCACGACGTCGTCCACACGTTCACGCAGAGCGGGACGTTCACGCTCTCCGAGGCGACCGAGGTCCGCTACCTCGTCGTCGGCGGCGGCGGCGCGGGCGGCCAGACGCAAAGCAACAACTCCGGCGGCGGCGGCGGCGCGGGCGGGTTCCTGACGGGAACCACGAACCTCGCGGCCGGCACCTACACGATCACCGTCGGCGCGGGCGGCCAGGCGCTCTCCGCGGACGGATCGCCCTCGAGCATCGCCGGCGACGGCGGCTTCGCCATCACGGCCCTCGGCGGCGGCGGCGGCGGCAAGGGCAACGAGGCCGGGCGCGCCGGCGCGTCCGGCGGCGGCGGCGGTTCGCAGAACGGCCGGACCAACGGCGGCGCCGGCACGGCGGGCCAGGGCTTCGGCGGCGGCGACGGCGGCGTCGGCACGAACTGGGTCGCCGGCTCCTACACGGAAATGACGGGCGACCGGGTGACGAACCTCGACACGATGGCCGGCGGCGGCGGCGGCGCGGGCGGCCCCGGCGAGTGCGGCACCGTCGACTCCCACAACAACTGCAACGGCGCCCAATACGGCGGCTACCAGCGCGACTACCACGGCGGCAACGGCGGCCCGGGCCTGCCCTCGGACATCACGGGCGAGGAAGTCTGGTATGCGGGCGGCGGCGGCGGCGGCGTCTGGCACGACGAAACCTACGTGGCCTTCGGCGGCGCCGGCGGCAAGGGCGGCGGCGGCATGGGCGACTGGTCGCTTCTGCCGCAGGCCGACATCGACGGCAAGCCGAACTCCGGCGGCGGCGGCGGCGGCCAGGGCCGCGGCGGCGGCCGCGCCGACCCGATCTACTGGGGCAAGGGCGGCAGCGGCATCGTCGTCCTGCGCTACGCCCCGGCGGGCGACGCGGTCGGCCTCGATCCGATCGAGACGGCCCTCGGCGCGACGAGCGCGACCGTGACGGCCTGGACGGCCGGCGCCGGCGTCGCGGAGGAAGTTCGCTGGGGCACCGATCCGGCGGACCTCTCGAACACGGCCGCGGTTTCCGGCGGCACGGCGACGCTCTCGCCGCTTGTTCCCGGCACGACCTACTACGCGCAGGCGGCCGGCGGCGGCCTTTCGGGCAAGGTCGTCGAGTTCCTCGCCCGGCCCTGGCCGAGCTATCTGTCCGACAGCGTCCAGCCCGTCATGGTCGGCGCGTCGGACTTCCTCGTCACGTTCACGGCGGGCGGCGCGTTCACGCTGACGACGCCCGTGACGGTCCGCGCGCTCCTCGTGGGCGGCGGCGGCGGCGGCGGTTGCAACGCCGGCGGCGGCGGCGGCGCGGGCGGCATGCTGGAAGTCTCCGACTTCGTGCTCGAACCCGGCTCCTACACGGTGCGCATCGGCGCGGGCGGCGCGGCCTCGACAGCGTCCAGCGCAACCGGCGCCAAGGGCGGCGACACGGTCCTGCTGCGGGACGGCCAGCCCGTCCTCCGCGCCTGGGGCGGCGGCGGCGGCCAGTCGTGGGAGTGCTACGGCGAGACCGCGCTCGCGACCTCCACCGGCGGCAGCGGCGGCGGCAACACGCGCCAGGACAAGCCCGGCACCTACATCGACCCGGCGCAGGGCAATCCCGGCGGTCCCTCGATCAACTGCCAGGGCCGCGGCGACTGGGACGGCCAGCCCGGCGGCGGCGGCGGCGCGGGCGGCCGCGGCCTCTCGATGCTGCGCTACCCGGAGGACTCGAACCGCCACAATGGCGACGGCGGCCCGGGCCGCGCGAGCGACATCACCGGCGCGAGCGTCGTCTACGCGGCCGGTGGCGGCGCATCCTGGGGCGGCAACTGGAGCGATTCCCCGGCCGGCTCCGGCGGCCGCGAGAGTTCCGGCCACGGCGTCCGCAAGGGCGCGGCCGCGAAGATCGGCGACGAGAACGGTCTCCCGAACACGGGCGACGGCGGCGGCGGCGGTTCGACCACGATCGCCGGCGGCGCGGGCGGCTCCGGCATCCTCGTCCTGCGCTTCGCGCGCGATCCCGACGCGCCCGGCCTCTCGGACGCGGCGGTGGTCGAGAACGTCCTCCGGCTCGACGGGTCGGTCGTCTGCGAAGACGACGGCGCGCGCGTGACCTACCGCATCGCGGGTCCGGGCGAGGACGTCTTCGCGGCGACGCCGGTCGTCCTCACGGAGTCGTCCACGGCGGGCGAGACGCTCTCCTTCACGGAGACGGGCCTCGTCGGCGACGCGCTCTACACGGTCCTCTTCGAAGCCGTGAAGGACGGCCACGCGGCCCTGCCGCTCACGTTCACGGCCACGCCCTTCGCGCTCGATCCGGCGTTCACGCCGTCCGAGCCCGCGAACGACGCGCGGTCGCGCGTGGGCGCCGACGAAGTGCACGTCCTCTCCGCGAGCGGCACGTTCACGCTCGCCACGGCGCGCCGCGTCCGCCTGCTCGCGGTCGGCGGCGGCGGCGGCGCGGGCTGGGGCTCCCAGTGGGGCGGCGGCGGCGGCGGCGCGGGCGGCCTGATCGAGCTGCCCGGCATCGTCCTCAAGGCCGGCACCTACCGCTACGAGGTGGGCGCGGGCGGCGCGCCCGGAAAGACGGACACCACGAAGGGCGGCAACGGCGGCAGCACGGTCCTCTTCTACATCGATCCGGAGACGCAGGCCGAAACGGAGGTCGTCCGCGTCGCGGGCGGCGGCGGATCCGGCGCCACCACCGACGGCTGGCGCGACGGCCTCGACGGCGGCAGCGGCGGCGGCGCGGTCTTCTGGGAGCTCAACAACAGCCGTTGGGGCAAGCCCGGCAAGGGTCTCGCCGGCCAGGGCCACGACGGCGGCGGCTGGACGGCCTCCCCGGGCGGCGTCGTCGGCTCCTCCGGCGGCGGCGGCGCGGGCGCGCCCGGCGAGACCGGCACCGCCACGAAGGGCGGCGACGGCGGCGACGGCCTGCCCTCCGACATCACCGGCGCCGAAGTCTGGTATGCCGGCGGCGGCGGCGCGTCGGCTCGCAACAACGATGCGAACGTCCGCACGGTCGGCAAGGGCGGCAAGGGCGGCGGCGGCCACGGCGCCGACTACGGCGACTACACCCCCGATCCCGGGCGCGACGGCGTCGACGGCCTCGGCGGCGGCGGCGGCGGCGGCCTTGCGTGGTTCATCCAGGGCGGCCCCCATCGCTGGTTCGACTGCTTCGGCGGACGCGGCGGCGCCGGCACGCTCATCCTGCGCTTCGTCGCGGCGCCGACGGACGCGCCCGTCCTCGCCGGCGTCACCGCCACGCTCAAGGACGCCAAGACCGCGACCTTCACCGGCACGGTCGAGTGGGTCGGCGACGGCGCCTCGACCGCGGACGTCGTCCTCACCCAGGGCGGCATGGGCTTCGTGGCCGCCCGGGGTCTCGCGACGGGCGACGCGTTCTCCTTCGACGCGCCCGTCACGCCCGGCGCGACGTTCGCCTGGTCGCTGGCGCTCCGGAACGACCGCGGCGAAACCTCCGCTTCCGCGTCCGGTTCGATCGCCGTCCCGGCGGACGACCCCGTCGCGATCACGACGACCGGCGACCCCGAGCTGCGCGCGGTCGGCACCGACACGGTGGCGATCTTCACGAACACGGCCGCGGGCGGGTCCTTCACGGTTCCCGCGGGCGGCGCGCGGGTCGAGATGCTCGTCGTCGGCGGCGGCGGCGCGGGCGGCGCCTACTGGGACTACTTCGGCGGCGCGGGCGGCGGCGCGGGCGGCTTCGTCCACGCGCCGGCGCTCTTCCTCGAAGAGGGTACCTACACCGTCACCGTCGGCGCGGGCGGCCGCGGCCGCGAGGACGGCGCGTGGAACGGCAACGGCGGCCCCGGCAACCGCGGCTCCGCCTCGTTCGTGCAGCTCGGCGGCGTCGACGTCCTGCGCGCCTACGGCGGCTCCGGCGGCGCGAGCCGCTACAGCGGCAACTGCACCAACGTCGGCGAAGTGGCCGCCATGGGCAGCA
Source organism: uncultured Verrucomicrobiota bacterium (assembly GCA_947169825.1). Lineage (GTDB taxonomy): Bacteria > Verrucomicrobiota > Kiritimatiellia > RFP12 > UBA3636 > UBA3636. Next base: position 4,612 of record CAMVRE010000163.1, read on the forward strand.
CCGGCGGCGCGATGCCGATGAACACCTCGAACATCGGATCCCTGCGCATGCACGCCCAGCCCGGGACGCCCGGCCAGGGCCACGCGGGCGGCTGGGGCGACAAGGGGATCGTCACCAACCCGAACGGCTCGTCGGAGCACCATTTCGCGGGCGGCGGCGGCGGCGCGGGCGCGCCCGGCGGCGACGGCTGCCTCGTCTCGGGGACGGTCGGCGACGGCGGCGACGGCCTGCCGTGCTCGATCACCGGCGAAGAGATCTGGTATGCCGGCGGCGGCGGCGCGGGCGCGGCCTACAAGGGCAACGGCTCGTGGATCGCGGAGGCCGGCAAGGGCGGCAAGGGCGGCGGCGGCTACGGCCAGCGCTGGCAGACCGCCATCGACGCCGACAACCGCGGCGTCAACGGCCTCGGCGGCGGCGGCGGCGGCGGCGGCGGCGCCGACGGCAACTGGAACGACGCCAACCGCGCCCCCTCCGGCCACGCCGGCGGCTCGGGCACCGTGATCGTGCGCTGGCGGTCGATGCCCGAGTCGACGATCCTCGTCGAAACCGAGGCGCCCGCCGGCGGCTTCCGCCGCGGGACGTTCTCCGGCACCGTGACGAGCGCCGGCGGCGCCGGCGCGACGGTCGACGTCGAGATCGGCGTCGCTCTCGCCGGCTCCGCGGCGACCAACTGGACGACGGTCGCGACCGGCCTCAAGGCCGGCGACGCGTTCTCCGCCGCGATCGACGGCCTCGCGGACAACCGGACCTACGCCGCGGCCTGGCGCGCGTCGAACGTCTTCGCGTCCGCCACCGGCGACGCGGGCTCGTTCGCGACCTACGCGGGCGCCTACCTCGTTCCCGGAGCCGGCGCCGAGGGCGCGACGGTCACGCAGGTCGGAAACGATTCGATCTACACCTACTCGAACCCCGCCACGGCCGGGACGTTCACCGTGCAGCGCGCCGGCTACGCGCGGGTCCTCGTGGTCGGCGGCGGCGGCGCGGGCGGCCACTACCACGGCGGCGGCGGCGGCGGCGGCGGCGTGATCGAGGAGGATCTCGTCTGGCTCGAAGCCGGCA
>CAMVRE010000164.1 GCA_947169825.1 uncultured Verrucomicrobiota bacterium
CGTTCGGGAGGCCCGCCGCGCGCGCGATGGCGTCGATCTGCGCGAGGCGCGCGCGGACGAGCGACTCGTCCACCGCTGCCGCCGCGGCGGGGTCCTCCGCCGCGACGCGGACCGTGAGCTGGGCGTGCCCGCGCGTGAGCCCCGCCGCGACGATCCGGCGGCAGCGGTCCTCCAGCGCGCCGAGCCCGGCGGGCAGCGCGACGGCGCAGTCGAACTGCTTCCGGTTCACGGAAGAGAGCTCCGCCTCGGCGCGGAAGCCGCCCTCGGCGGCGGAACCCCGGCCGAAGCCGGTCATGGAAAGGGTGGACATCGGCGCGAATTGTAGCAGATGCCGCGCGGGGGCGCAACGGTTGCGGCGGACGGGCCGGCTGTGGTATCCTCTGGCCCGCAACCGCAACCGGAGCCCTCCGCCATGCCCGAAGAAGCCAAGAAGGAAAAGAAGCCCTACATGCCGCCGCCCCCGCCCGAGGGGAAGGAGGTGCTCGTCTCCGTCCGCGGGGTCGACAAGATCTTCACGAAGGGCGGCGAGACGGTCTACGCGCTCAACGACATCAACCTCGACATCTACCGCGGCGAATACGTCTCGATCATGGGCCCCTCCGGCTCCGGCAAGTCGACGCTCTTCAACATGGTCGGCGCGCTCGACCGCCCGAGCAAGGGCGAGGTCTCCGTCGGCGGCGTCTCGCTCCCGTCGCTCGCCTCGAGCAACCTCTCCTACTTCCGCTGCAAGCACATCGGCTACGTCTTCCAGTCCTACAACCTCATCCCGTGGCTCACGGCGATGGGCAACGTGATGCTGCCGCTCACGTTTCTCGGCACGCCCGAGGAGGAGGCGAAGGCGCGCGCGAAGCACGTGCTCGAGCTCGTCGGCCTCGGCCACCGCCTCGACCACACGCCCGGCGAGTGCTCCGGCGGCCAGCAGCAGCGCATCGCCGTCGCGCGCGCGCTCGCCAACGACCCCTCGATCATCCTCGCGGACGAGCCCACCGCCAACCTCGACCAGAAGACCGGCCAGGAGATCATCCAGCTCATGAAGGACCTCTGCGTCTCCGAGGGCGTCACCGTCATCACCGCGACGCACGACTTCAAGATGCTCAAGGCCTCCGACCGCATCGTGTGGATCAAGGGCGGGCGCGTCGACCGCGTCGAGGACGTCTCCAACCTCGACATCGTCGTCGGCGGCGTCGACGAGCGCTACGGCTAGGGAAGGGCGGGGGAGGGAACTCCGTGTTCACCGGTCTCGTCCAGCAGGTCGGGCGCTGGCTCGGCGCCGAGCGCCGCGGCGGCGGGGCCGTCGCGCGCATCGCCTGCGCGCCGTGGCCGGACGGCCCGTTCGCGCCGGGCGAGAGCGTCGCGGTGCAGGGCTGCTGCCTCACCGTCGTCGCCGCGACGGCGGACGGCTTCGAGGCGGACCTCCTCGACGAGACGCTGCGCGTCACCGCGCTCGGCGCGCTGCGCCCCGGCGCGGCCGCGAACCTCGAGCGCGCGCTGCGCCCGTCGGACCGCCTCGGCGGGCACATCGTGCAGGGGCACGTCGACGCGACCGCGGAGGTCGTCTCCGTCGAGCCCGCCGGACGCGACGTCCGCATGCGCCTCGCATGCGCGGGCGCGGAGGCGCGCTACGTCGTCTACAAGGGCTCCGTCGCGCTCGACGGCGTGAGCCTCACCGTGAGCGCCGTCCCGGCGCCGGGCCTCTTCGAGGTGAACCTCATCCCGACGACCCTCGCCGCGACCTCGCTCAGCGAGCGCCGCCCCGGCGACCGCGTGAACCTCGAGACCGACGTCCTCGGCCGCTACGTCGACGCGCTCCTCGCCGCCCCCGCGGCGAAGCCCGTCACGATGGACCTCCTCCGCCGCGCCGGCTTCGCGGAGTGAGAGGCCGGGGCGCTACGGCGCGGGCTTGCGCATCGTCGCGACGACGAGGCCGCGGCGCGCGAGGTGCTGCAGGAACTGGCCGAGGAGCGCGCGCGACTCGAAGAAGGTGAGCTTCTCCGCGGCGGCGAACTCGTCGACGAGCTCTCCGTAGGTCTTGCGCCCGTCGATCATGCCGTAGACGCGCGTGCCGAGGCGGTCGAGCTTGTAGCGCTTCGTCGGCGAGGCCCTGAGGAGCCGGCGCAGGAAGCGCTGCACGGGCGTTCGGTAGAGCAGCTCCACCTCGACCTCGAGCCGCTGCGGATCCTCCGGAAGCGGCGTCGCCCTCACGTGCGCGTTCCGGACGGGCACCGCCTGCAGCGCCTGCCGGAACTGCTCGTCCTGCTGCTGGATCGACTTCGTCTTCATCGTTCGCCTCTCACTCGTCACTCGTCACTCGTCACTCGTAAGTCCCTTGTGGCGGAGGAGCGCGGCGGGGTCGGGGTCGCGGCCGCGGAAGTCGCGGAAGACGTCGGCCGGGGCGCGCGAGCCGCCGAGCGCGAGGACGGTGGCCGCGTAGCGGCGGCCGGTCGCGGCGCGCGCGGCGGGGTCGTCGAGCCCCGCCTCCTCGAACGCGGCGAAGGCGTCGTGAGCGAGGATGTCGGCCCACATGTAGCTGTAGTAGCCCGCGGCGTAGCCGCCGGAGAAGATGTGCGTGAAGGTGTTGAGGAAGCGCTCCCCCGGGAGCGGCGGCAGCAGCGCGAAGCGCGCGGAGGCCGCGGCCCACGCGGCCTCCGCGTCGGGCATCTCCGCGCACGGGACGCGCTCGTGCAGGTCCATGTCCGCGAGCGCGAAGCGCAGCTGGCGCACGGTCGCGAGGCCCTGGTTGTAGGTCTTCGCGCCCTGGATCTTCGCGATCAGGTCCTCGGGGATCGGCTCGCCGGTCCCGACGTGCGCGGAGAGCGCGCGGAGCTGGGCGGGGAGGTCGTGCCAGTTCTCGAGGAACTGCGAGGCGAGCTCGACGGCGTCCCACTCGACGTTGGCGATGCCCGCGGCCTCGGGGATGCCGACGCGCGTGAGCATCCCCTGCAGCGCGTGGCCGAACTCGTGGAAAAGCGTGTCGACCTCGCCGAGCGTCATCAGCGAGGGCTTCCCGGCGGAGGGCGGCGCCTGGTTGCAGCAGAGCAGCGCGAGCGGGAGGCGCACGGAGCCGTCGGGGCGCTCGGCGCGGTTGCAGATCTCGTCCATCCACGCGCCGCCCTGCTTCTCGGCGGGGCGCGAGTAGGGGTCGAGGTAGAAGTGGGCCAGCTCCGCGCCGCTCTCCGCGTCGCGGACGCGGAAGAGGCGCACGTCGGGGTGCCAGACGGGCGCGAGGCCGTCGCACGGCTCGATTGCGACGCCGAAGAGCTCGCGCGCGAGGCCGAAGAGGCCGTCGAGCACGCGCGGGAACGGCAGGTAGGGGCGCAGCGTCTCGGACGAGTAGCCGTAGAGCGCCTCGAGGCGGCGGCGCGACCAGTAGGCCAGGTCCCAGTGCCGCAGCTCGCCCGGCGCGCCGTTCTCCGCGGCGAAGGCGCGCAGCGCGGCGAGCTCCTCGCGGGCGCGCGGGAGCGCGGCCGCGCCGATGCGGTCGATCATCGCGTAGACCGCCTCCGGCGTCTTCGCCATGCGCGAGTCGAGCGCGAGGCGCGCGTAGGTCGGGAAGCCGAGGAGGGACGCCTGCTCGCGGCGCAGCGCGAGGATCTCGGAGAGGATCGCGGTGTTGTCGGTCGGGCCGGAGGAGGCCCGTGCGGCGCGGGCGCGGTAGAGCCTCTCGCGCAGGTCGGCGCGCTCGGCGTACTGCTGGAAGGGGCCGTAGATCGCGGCCTCGAGCGTCACGCGCCAGGGGCCGGCCTCGGGCGTGGCGGAGTCCGCCTCGTGGGCCTCGTTCCAGGCGGCGGCGCAGAGCGCGAGGACGGCGGGCGGGAGCCCGGCGACATCGGCGGGATCGTCCAGGTCGAGCGCGAAGGCCTTGGTGGCGTCGAGCGTGTTGTTGGAGAACTTCGTCGAGAGCTCGGAGAGGCGCGTCGCGATCTCGAGGAAGCGCTCGCGCGCGGGTCCGTCGAGCCCGACGCCGGCGTCGCGCGCGTCGCGGATCGCGGACTCGACGACGCGGCGGCGGCCCTCGTCGAGCGACGCCCAGGCGGGGCCGCCCCGCAGGGCGAGCAGGGCGTCGTAGAGCGGGCGGCTCTGGGCGACGCGGAGCGAGAGGCGGACGACGTGCGGCTGCAGCTCGCCCTCGACGGCGCGCCAGTCGTCGGAGTTGCGGACGCCGAGCATGTGGCCGACGAGGTGCCACGCGCGGGAAAAGGGCTCGAGCGCGTCGGTGAGCGCGGCGACGCGGCCGTCCCAGGTCGGCTCGCACTGTTTCTCGAGCGCGGCGACCTTCGCCTCGGTCTCGGCGATGAGGACGGGCAGCGCCTCGCGCGCGGCGGCGGGCGTCAGCCGGTCGAAGCGCGGGAAGCGCTCCCGCGAAAGGAAGGGGTTCTCGGACATGGCGGGGATTCTAGGAGAACCGCGCCGCCTTTGCAACCGCGAGCCGCCCGCCGAATTCGGTTGGCAGCGCACCGCGATTCTGCTAGGATGGAGGCCGAAGGGAACGCACGACCATGAAACACCGCACCGCGACCGTCGCGCGCAAGACGCGCGAGACCCGGATCGAAATCAAGCTCGACCTCGACGGGACGGGCCAGGCCTCCGTCGCCACCGGCGTCGGCTTCCTCGACCATATGCTCGAGCTCTTCGCGAAGCACTCGCTCTGCGACCTTTCGGCGACGTGCGAGGGCGACGTGCGGGTGGACTACCACCACACGGTCGAGGACCTCGGGCTCGCGCTCGGGACGGCGCTCGACCAGGCCCTCGGCGACCGGCGCGGCATCCGCCGCTACGGCTTCTTCCTCCTGCCGATGGACGAGTCGCTCTGCCAGTGCGCGCTCGACTTCGGCGGGCGGCCGTTCCTCGTCTGGTCGACCGAGTGCACGGCGACGTTCGTGCGCGACTTCGACACGCGGCTCTTCGAGGAGTTCTTCCGCGCGCTCTCCGTGAACGCCCGCATGAACCTGCACCTGCGCCACACGGGCGGCAACGAGGCGCACCACGCCGCCGAAAGCGTCTTCAAGGCGTTCGCCCGCTCCGTGCGCGCCGCGGTCGAGCGCGACCCGCGCGAATCCGGCGTCCCGAGCTCGAAGGGGACGATCTAGCACGCCATGAAACGCATCACGGACTACTCGTGGGAGGAATACGACGCGCTGCCCGTCGCGGACAAGGCCGAGTGCCTCGCCCGCCCGGACGGCATGCCCTTCCACACGATCTTCGCGCAGCAGTTCGACCGCGCCCGCCTCGACCGCCTCTGCGACGCCGCCACGAAGATCCGCTCGATCGCCAAGAGCCGCGCCGGGATGGAGTTCCTCCAGCGCCTGCTCTTTCACAAGCGCGCGATGATCTACTTCACGCAGCCCTCGAGCCGCACGTTCCTCTCGTTCCTCTCCGCCTGCCAGATCCTCGGCCTCAAGACCGGCGAGGTGCGCGACGCCTCGGTCTCCTCCGAGTTCAAGGGCGAGAGCCGCGAGGACTCGATCCGCACCTTCAGCTCCTACTTCGACCTCATCGTCATGCGCACGCAGGAGAAGGGCCTCGCCGAGCGCATGGCGTGGTCGCTCTCGCGCAGCAAGCGCCCCGTGCCGATCATCAACGCCGGCTCCGGCAAGGACCAGCACCCGACGCAGGCGCT
>CAMVRE010000165.1 GCA_947169825.1 uncultured Verrucomicrobiota bacterium
GGTTTCACGGTCGGACGATTTCGTGTAGAATGCGCGCTCCCCGGGTTATTCACGACTTCGGAACCACTCCCCCCATGAACATCGAAAAGAAACTCGAGGGCTCGGCCCTCACGATCGCCCTCGAAGGGCGCCTCGACACCACCACCTCCCCCGACCTCGAGGAGGCGCTCGCCGCGTCGCTCGACGGCGTGTCCGAGCTCGTCTTCGACTTCACGAAGCTCGACTACCTCTCGTCGGCCGGGCTCCGCGTCCTGCTCTCCGCCCAGAAGCGGATGAACAAGCAGGGCTCGATGAAGCTCGTCCACGTGAACGACGCCGTGAAGGAGGTCTTCGAGATCACCGGCTTCGCCGACTTCCTGACGATCGAGTAGGCTCGCCCCGCGCCCCCGTTCGGCCGTCCGAACCCGCGAACCAGCCAGCATGCTCCCTCTCTCCGCCCAGCTCCGGATCCGCCTGGTCGTCCTCGTCGCCGTCTCGTTCTGCCTGGCGACGGCGACGCTGTGGAAGGGCGAGACGATGCGCGCGGAGAAGGACGCCCGCTCGCTTCTCGAGCTGAACTACCGCGACGTCTCGCGGGGCTTCACGGACCGCGCCGACTACCAGCTCGTCTCGGTCGCCCGCGAGATCGCGAACGGGCTCGGCTCGTCCGGGCGGCTCGCCTCGACGGACGTCGCCGCGCTCTGCGCCGAGCAGGAGATCGCCGAGATCTACGACGTCGACACGCGCGGGATCGTCGTCGGCGGCAGCCGGCTGGTCGGCTCCTACATGGGCGCCGGACCGCAGTCCGGGGAGTTCCTGAAGCTGCTCGATCCGGACGGCCCCGAGTCCATGTCCCAGCCGGACCGGCCCCGCACGTCCGACGGCAAGGTCTTCAAGTACGCCGCCGCGCGCTATCCCGACGGCAGCGGCTACCTCGAGGTCGGCTGGACGGAGGAGCGCTTCCTCCGGTTCCTCCGCCAACGCGCCTACGGCTACACGCGCAGCTGGCACATCGACGAGCGCGGCTTCATCGTCTTCGTCGACCGCGACGGCGTCGTCACGAGCCACGCGGACATGTCGCTCGCCGGAAAGACCCTCCTGGAGGCGACGGGCCTCGACCCCGCCGCGATCCCGACGGGGACGCTCTTCCGCGCGACGATCGCCGGGGAGCCGATGTTCTGCTACGCGGGGCCCGTCCGCGACTACCTGGCGGTCCTCGCCGACCCGGTCTCGGACGTCTTCGCCTCGCGCGACCGCTTCATGCCGCGCATGGGGGCCGTGCAGCTCGCCGTCTTCGCGCTGCTCTTCCTCTTCGTCTCGGCGATGCTGCGCAGCCGCGTGGCGGGGTCCGTCCGGCGCATCGGCGACGCCCTCCGCCGCATCGCGGGGGGCGACCTCGGCGGCCGCGTCGAAGAGCGCTCGTGCCTCGAGTTCTCCGAGCTCTCCGACAACATCAACGCGACGGTCGTCGCGCTGCGCGACGCCGCGGAGGAGCGCGTGCGCCGCATCGAGGCGGAGCTCGAGCTGGGGCGCACGATCCAGCGGGCCGCGCTCCCCGCCGACTTCCCCTCCGAGGAGGGCTGGAGCCTCGCCGCCTCGATGGAGTCCGCGCGCGAGGTGGGCGGCGACTTCTACGACTTCTTCCCGGTCGGCGAGACGCACCGCGCGTTCCTCGTCGCCGACGTCTCCGGCAAGGGCGTCACCGGCGCGCTCTACATGATGAACGCCAAGACGCTGCTCAAGGACGCGCTCCTCGCCGACCCGGAGCGCGACCCGGCCGCCGCCCTCACGCGCGCGAACGACGAGCTCTGCGCCAACAACCCCGCCGAGATGTTCGTCACCGCGTGGGTCGGCGTCCTCGACCTCGAGACGGGCCGCGTCGCCTTCGCCAACGCGGGCCACAACCCGCCGCTGCGCCTGCGCGAGGGCGCCGCCCCCGAATGGATCCGCGAGAAGTCCGGCTGCCCGCTCGGCTGCTTCGAGGGCGTCGCCTACAAGCGCCGGGAGCTCGCGCTCGGCCCCGGCGACGCGCTCTTCCTCTACACCGACGGCGTCACCGAGGCGATGGACCTCGCCGGCGCGCTCTTCGGCGAGGACCGCCTCGCCTCGACGCTCGCCGCCACCGGCTCGCGCGTCCCCCGCGCGCTCGACGTCGCCGTCCACGCCGCCGTCTCCGCCTTCGCCGCCGGCGCCCCGCGCGCGGACGACCTCACCGTGCTCGCCGTGCAGTGGCTCGGCGCCCCCGAGCGCCGCATGCGGACCTTCCCGAACGACGAGAACGCGCTCGCCGGCTCCGCCGCGTTCCTCGAGCAGACGCTCGACGAGGCCGGCTGTCCGCCGAAGGACAAGGCGCGGCTCCTCGTCGCGCTCGACGAGGTCGTCTCCAACGTCGTGCGCTGCTCGGGCGCCTCCGGCCTCGCGATCTCGGTGCGCCTCTCCCGCGACCCGCGCGGCGCGACGGTCTCGGTCTCCGACGACGGCAAGCCCTTCGACCCGCTCCACATCCCGCCGCCGGACCTGACGCTCGGCGCGGACGAGCGCCCGATCGGCGGTCTCGGCATCCTGCTGCTGCGCAAGACGATGGACGGGCTCTCCTACCGCCACGCCCACGGCTGCAACATCCTCACCTTCCGCAAGAACTTCGCCCCCCCCGCCCCTGCGCCCGAACCGTGAAACGCCGCGCCATCCTCCTCGCCGCCGTCGCGGTCTGGTGCGCGGCCGTCGCCCTCACGTGGGTCGCCGCCACGCGCCGCGCCGCGCGCCAGACCGAGTCGATGCTCGACTACGCGATGCTGGACCTGGACGCCACCCTGAACGGCTCGATCGACACGATGCTCATGCACATCGGCCGCTCGATCGTCGAGGAGCTCGGCGCGCCCGGGCCCTATCCGGAGGAGCGGATGAAGCTCGTCGCCGAGCAGCGCGACATCGACGAGGTGAACGTCATCTCCCGCGAGGGCGTCGTCGTCGCCTCGAGCGACCGCGCGCAGGTCGGCTTCCCGATGGCCGAACGCAAGGAGTCGGCCCCGTTCCTGGTCCTCACCAACGGCGTCCGCACCGCCTTCTCGAACCCCTTCCGCTTCAGCACGCACGACACGACCGTGCGCCGCAAGTACGTCGGCGTCGCCTTCCCCGGCGGCGACGGCTTCGTGCAGATCGCGGTCCGCGAGCCGCGCGTCACGGCGATGTTCCCGGCGATCATGGGCTTCATCTTCGACGGGTGGCTCCTCGGCGAGAAGGGCTTCTTCCTCTGCGCGGACCTCGGGGACGGGCACCTGATCTCCAACCCCGCCCGCCACCGCGACGAGGCGCGCTTCCTCGCGGAGACGGGCTACGACCCGGCCGCGCCCGGCGTCGTCGAGGACGCGAAGACGACCTTCCGCGCCACCCTCTTCGGCGCGGTCCACGACTGCCGCGCCGTCGTCTTCTGCGGCCACCGCATCGTCGCCGCCCTGCCGCCGGCCGAATACTACGGGGTCCGCACGCTCTTCACGGCCGTGATGGGCTCGCTCCTGGCGGCCGTCCTCGGGCTCTTCGTGGCGCTGCTCTGGCGCATCGGGAGCGACGCCGCGCGCATCCGCGCCTTCTACGCGGACAAGGCCGCCAAGCAGGCCGCCGAGCTGGAGCTGGGGCGCACGATCCAGTCGGCGGCGCTCCCGTCCGACTTCCCGGACGAGCCGTCCTTCCGCCTCGCCGCCTCGATGCGCCCCGCGCGCGAGGTGGGCGGCGACTTCTACGACTTCTTCCCGCTCGGCGAGACGCACCGCGCGTTCCTCGTCGCGGACGTCTCGGGCAAGGGCGTCACCGGCGCGCTCTACATGATGAACGCCAAGACGCTCATCCGCGACCAGCTCCAGGACGACCCCGCGCGCGACCCCGCCGCGGCGCTCTCCCGCGCCAACGCCGAGCTCTGCCGCAACAACCCCGCGGAGATGTTCGTCACCGCGTGGGTCGGCGTCCTCGACCTGCGCACCGGCCTCCTCGCCTTCGCCAACGCCGGCCACAACCCGCCGCTGCTGCTGCGCGCCGGCGAGGCGCCGCGCTGGATCCGCGAGAAGTCCGGCTGCCCGCTCGCGTGCTTCGACGGCGTCGCCTACCGCCTCCGCTCGCTCGAGCTCTCGCCCGGCGACTCGCTCCTGCTCTACACCGACGGCGTCACCGAGGCGATGGACCCCTCCGGCGCGCTCTTCGGGGAGGAGCGCCTCGCCGCCACGCTCGCCGACGCCATGGGCGGCGGGACCGCCCCGGCCGGGGCCGCCGCCCCCGTCGACCTGGCGCCCCCCGCCGCGCCCGCCGCCGGCCCCGTCGCGCTCGACGCCGCCGTGCGCGCCGCCGTCGCCGCCTTCGCGGCCGGAGCGCCGCAGGCCGACGACCTCACCATCCTGGCGGTGCAGTACCGCGGCGCCGGCGCCGGCGAGAGCCTCCGCCGCGAGTTTCCGTGCGGCAAGGCCTCGCTCCGGGCCGCGAGCGACTTCCTCGAGGAGGCGCTCGACGGGGCCGGCTGCCCGACGCGCCCCAAGATGCAGCTGCTCATGGCGCTCGACGAGATCACGACCAACGTCGTCCTCTACTCCGGCGCCACGGCCTTCGCGGTCGACGTCCGCCTCGGCAAGGCCCCGCGCGGCGCGTGGGTGGAGGTCTCGGACGACGGCCGCGCCTTCGACCCGCTCTCGCTCCCGCCGCCGGACACGACCCTGCCGCCCGAGCGGCGCAAGGCGGGCGGCCTCGGCGTCCACCTCGTCCGCAAGACCATGGACGAGGTGTCCTACCGCCGCGTCCTCGGCCACAACGTCGTCTCCTTCCGCAAGGACTTCGCCTGACGCGCGCAGTTTTTTGTATCTTTTCGGGGCGGTTTCGGGTAGAATGTCCGGCACCAGCCCGATTTTCCGATGAATACACGCCGCTTCGCCCCCTTCGGTCCCCGCGCGCGCGCGCTTGGCGCGCTTGCGCTCTGCGCCCTTGCGCCCGCCCTCGCGCGGGCGGGGTTCACCGCGACCGACACGCTTGGCGCGGGCGACGAGGGCAAGACGCTCCTGAACAACACCGTCTACCGAGTGACGGCGAACACGACGATCTCGCGCGTCGGCACGACGTCGAGCGCCCTCTACGTCGAAAACAACGCGACGGCCGTCCTCTACGTCCCCCACGGCATCACGCTCAACGTCCACGGCGGCCACGCGAACGGCGCAACGAGCGCTGGCGCGGGCATCCGCCTCAACAGCGGCGCGACGCTGATCGTGACCGGCGGCGGCACGCTCAACGTCACGGGCGGCAACGCGGCGAATGGCGGCAACGGCGGCAGCTGGCGGACGAACGGCGAATGGAACGGCAGCGCCGACGCCGGCTCGACCAACATGGACAGCACCGGCGGCGGCCACGGCGGGGCGGGCGGCGGCGGCGCCTCGGCGGCCATCGGCGGCATCGGCGGCGATGGCGGGGCCGGCGGGACGGGCGGCAATGGCTTCCGCGACAAAACCGAAAACGACTGCGCCCACAACGGCAACAACGGCAGCCCGGGCCAGGCCGGCGGCGACGGCACGTCGATGGGGACGCTCTACGTCCTCGGCGGCATCTCCGTGAACGCGACCGGCGGCTCGGCGGGGACGGGCGGCGGCGGCGGCACG
>CAMVRE010000166.1 GCA_947169825.1 uncultured Verrucomicrobiota bacterium
ACGGCGTATGCCATGACGTGCGCCGCACTGTGGCGCAGGGTCTTGATGTCCATGTCGGTTCTTTTGTTCGGGTTTCCCGCGGCCGTCGCCCTCACGATCGGACGTTCCGCGCCCGCGGGTTGGCCCGGGATTAAACCCGAACCCCGCGCGGAAGTCAAGGCGTTTCGCGCGCGCGGAGGCGCGCCGCGGGCGCCGCGAGCAGCGCCGAGGCGGCCATCGCGGGGATCGTCGCGCCGGCGGGCGAGGACCACCCGGCGAGGAATCCGAACGCGCCGGGCCACGCGAGCGCGAGCGGGGACTCGCCGCCGAGGCACGCGTGGTAGACGGCGAAGCCCGCCGCCCACGCGGCGAGGTTCCATGCGGCGTTCGCGGAGAGACCGCGCGCGGAGGCCGCGGAGCGCTGGCCTCGCCGCGCGAGGAAGCCGTCGACGAGCAGCACCGCCGCCATCGGCGCGAAGACCGACGCGATGAGATAGAGGAAGTCGAGGTAGCGGTCCATCGCGCCGAATGCCGCGAGGAGCGTCCCGAGCGCGCACACCGCCACGCCGAAGGGCTTCGCGGGAATCCGCGACCACAGGCTCCTGGCGCTCTCGCCCGCCGAGTAGGCGTCGAGGAACGTCGTCGTCACGGTCGAGAAGACGATGACGAGAAGCGCCGCCGCGCCGAGCCCCGCCGAGACCATCGCGCCGGCGAACGTGGATTCGGCGCCGAAGGACGCGGCGGAAAGCAGCCCGACGCCGTACATCCAGCACGAGACGAGCGAGTAGACGAGCGCGGCGGCCGCGCTCGCCGCCGCGGGCCGCCGGGCGTCCTTCGTGTAGTCCGCCGCGAGCGGAAGCCACGAGAGCGGCATTGCGGCCGACATCTCGAAGGCGAACCAGAAGACGGGGCCGTCCATCGGGGGGACCGGAACGGCGTCGGGGTCCCCTCCGCCGGCCGCGAGCGCGACCGAGAGCGCGAGCGTCAGCGCGAACAGCAGGACCATCGCGACCGAGTTGATCCGACCGACGCCGCGCAGCCCGATGTAGATCCAGGCCGCGACGAGCGCGCCGATGCCGGCGCAGAGCGCCCCGGCGGGGATCCCCGGCCCGAGCAGCTCGCCCGCGGCGCCCGCGCCCTGCGCGACCATGACCGCGGTCCAGCCGACGAGCTGCAGGAGGTTGAGCGCCGCGAAGAACCCGCCGCCCGCGCGGCCGAACGGGGCCTTCGCGCAGTCCATCCCGCCTCGGCGCGTCCGCGCGCCCAGCAGCATCGCGAGGAAGAGCAGCGCGCCGCCGAGCAGATGCCCGCACAGGATCGCGGCGGCGACGGTCCATCCGCGCCCGCCGGCGGCCGCCGGCGCGAGCGCGGCGCCCGCCTCGATCTCGGCGATCGAAACCGCCGCGCCGAACCACACCAGTCCGCAGCCGAGGGCGGACATCCCCTTGTTCTCTTCGTTCATTTCCTTGTTCCTACGCCGGCATGACCCGGATCAGGTTCGAAGGGTCGGGGCCGACGCGGCCCCCTCTCAGCCCGCCTGGCGCGGACTCCCCTTTGGATGGGCCCGGATGCTAGCACGGTCGCCCGTTCGCGGCAAGCCCGATTTCGCGCGCGCTCGCGGGGGGTTGACGCCGCGCGCCCCCGCGCGGTAGAATCCCGCGCCTTCAAGCCAACCCCATCCAACAGGAGACCTCACGATGCGCATCTGCACCCAGCTTTCCCTCGTCGCCCTCGTCCTCGCGGCGCTCCTCCAGTTCACCGTCGTCCGCGGCACGGACGTCGGCTCCGCGGCCAAGTTCGCCAAGATCGCCGAGACGCACGCCGCCGAGCTCGGCGGCCAGACCGACGCCTCGAAGGAGATGATCGCCCAGCAGCGCAAGGGCATCCTCCGCGAGCAGCGCCAGGCCGTCCGCGACAAGCTCGAGGGCGCGCTCGGCCGCAAGGTCGGGACGCCGGAGCTCGCCATCGGCTTCATGGCCCTCGGCATCGTCCTCTGGGGCGTCGCCGTGATCCGCAAGGAGGAGAACGTCCACCACGCCCTCAACGCGGTGTTCCTCGTCGTCTTCTGCGTGATCCGCTGGCTGAACTTCCTGTAGTCCGAACCGGCTCCGCGTCCGGAGCCGACCGTCTCCACGCCTAGCCGTTCTCCCCATGGGATGGTTCACCAAGACAACCGAACCGCGCGAACAGGCCGCCCTGCCTGACCTCTGGCACGTCTGCCCCGCCTGCCAGGCCCACGTCTTCAAGGACGAGTGGGAGGCCGCGCTCAAGGTCTGCCCCAAGTGCGGCCACCACGACCGCCTCTCCGCCCGCGAGCGCATCGGGCTTCTCGTCGACCCCGGCTCGTTCCGCGAGTTCGGGACGGAGATCCTGCCCTCCGACCCCCTCGGCTTCTCCGACGCCAAGGGCCCCTACGCCGCCAAGGCCGCCGCCGCCGTGAAGAAGCTCGGCACGAGCGAGTCCGTCGTCGTCGGCTCCGGCAACGTCGAGGGCACGCGCGTCGTCCTCGCCGTGATGGACTTCCGCTTCCTCGGCGGCTCGCTCTCCACCGGCTGCGGCGAGAAGATCGCCCTCGCGATCCAGCACGCGATCGACTTCAACCGCGCCTTCGTGATGGTCTCCGCCTCCGGCGGCGCCCGCATGCACGAGGGCATCCTCTCCCTCATGCAGATGGCCAAGACCTGCGCCGCGCTGCAGCGCCTCGAGAGGGCCGGCCTGCCCTACGTCTCCATCCTCACCGACCCCACGACGGGCGGCGTCTCCGCGAGCTACGCGCTCCTCGGCGACGTCAACCTCGCCGAGCCCGGCACCCTCATCGGCTTCGCCGGCCGCCGCGTCATCGAGACGACGATCAAGCAGAAGCTGCCCGACGACTTCCAGACCGCCGAATACCAGCTCGAGCACGGGTTCGTCGACGCCATCGTCCCGCGCAAGGAGCTCAAGGCCCGCCTCGCGCAGCTGCTCGCGTTCCGCATGAAGTAAGGGGGAGACGCCATGGACTTCGACTTCGAAAAGCCCCTCCAGCCGCTGCGCGACAAGATCGACGCCCTCGTCGCGAAGAGCCGCCGCGGCGACCCCACCGCCGAGGCCGCCCTCGCCGGGCTGCGCAAGCAGCTGGCGAAGGAGTCCGCCTCGCTCTACGCGCGCCTCACGCCGTGGGAGACCGTCCAGGTCGCCCGCCACCCCGGCCGCCCCACCGCCCGCCAGTACGCCGAGAAGATGTGCGACGAGTTCGTGGAGCTCCACGGCGACCGCGTCTGCGCGGACGACCCCGCGATCCTCGGCGGCCTCGCCCGCATCGGCAAGACGCGCTTCCTGCTGCTCGGCCACCAGAAGGGCACCACGACCGAGGAGCGCATCGCCTGCCGCTTCGGCATGGCGAACCCCGACGGCTACCGCAAGGCCGACCGCCTGATGAAGCTCGCCGAGAAGTGGGGCCTCCCGGTCGTCACGCTCGTCGACACCGCCGGCGCCTACCCCGGCCTCGAGGCCGAGGCGCGCGGCCAGGGCGAGGCCATCGGCCGCAGCCTGCTCGTGATGGCGGGCCTCAAAACGCCCATCCTCTCCATCGTGACCGGCGAGGGCGGCTCCGGCGGCGCGCTCGGCATCGCGCTCGGCGACCGCGTGCTGATGCTCCAGTTCGCCGTCTACTCCGTCATCTCCCCCGAGGGCTGCGCCTCCATCCTGTGGCGCGACGGCGCGAAGGCCCCCGAGGCCGCCGCCGCGCTGAGGATCACCGCGAAGGACCTGCTGAGGCTCGGCGTCGTGGACGGCATCGTCCCCGAGCCCGAGGGGGCCGCCCACGCCAACCCCGACCGCGCGATCGCCCTCGTGCGCAAGGCGATCCTCGACAACCTCGCCGACATGATGGCCAACGCGCCCGTCGGCGACCGCCTCGTCGAGGAGCGCTTCCGGAAGTTCTCCGCCATGGGCAAGTTCGACCCGAAGAAGGCCGTCAAGGCCTAACCGAGCCATGAAGACCACCAAGAAAATCTCCGCCCCCGACCCGCAGCGCGTCGCCCCGATCGACGACTCGGTCCTGCTCGGCAACCGCGTTCCGCTCCGCATCACGGACACGACGCTGCGCGACGCGCCCCAGTCCCTCTGGGCCACGCGCATCCGCACCAAGGACATCCTCGAGATCATCGACGCGATCGACCAGGCCGGCTACTACTCGCTCGAGTGCTGGGGCGGCGCCACCTTCGACGTCTGCCTGCGCTTCCTGCGCGAGAACCCCTGGGAGCGCCTCCGCGAGATCAAGGCGCACGCGAAGAACACCCCGCTGCAGATGCTCATCCGCGGCCAGAACGTCCTCGGCTACCACAACTACCCGGACGACCTGCTGGAGCGCTTCATCGCGCTGGCGGCCAGCAACGGCATCGACATCTTCCGCACGTTCGACGCCCTGAACGACAACCGCAACATCGAGAAGTCGGTGCGGTTCATCAAGAAGTACGGCGCCCACGCCCAGAGCTGCATCGCCTACACCGTCTCCCCCGTCCACACGATCGACGAGTTCGTCCGCATCGCCAGGGAGCAGGAGCAGATGGGCGTCGACTCGATCTGCATCAAGGACATGGCCGGCATCCTCGCGCCGCTCGACGCGCGCCGCCTCGTCGCCGCGCTCTGCAAGGAGATCTCGATCCCGATCCAGGTCCACTCCCACGCCACGAGCGGCATGGCCACGGCGACCTACCTCGCCGCCGCCCTCGCCGGCGCCGGCGCCGTCGACTGCGCCGTCTCCTCCATGGCCGGCTTCTCCTCGCAGCCCCCGGTCGAGACCATCGCCGCGATCTTCGCCGACAGCGCCGTCGCGCCCGAGCTCGACATGGACAAGATCGCGGAGATCAACCGCTACTTCAAGGGCCTGCGCCCGATGCGCGAGCCCGCGCACCGGATGCACGACATCATCGACCCGGGCATCCTGCGCCACAAGATCCCCGGCGGCATGATCTCCAACCTGCGCTCCCAGCTCTCGCAGCAGGGCGCGCTCGACCGCATCGGCGACGTGATGGAGGAGGTCCCGCGCGTCCGCGCCGACCTCGGCTACCCGCCCCTCGTCACCCCCACCTCGCAGATCGTCGGCGTGCAGTCCGTCCTCAACGTCCTCGCCGGCAAGCGCTACGAGATGGTCGCCGAGGAGACGAAGAACTACGTCCGCGGCCTCTACGGCCGCTCGCCCGCGCCGATCGACCCGAAGCTCGCCCGCAAGATCCTCGGCAAGGAGAAGCCCGTCACCGGCCGCCCCGCCGACCTCCTGCCGCCCATGCTCCCGCACGCGGTGGACGCCGTCGACCCCTCGCTCATCAAGGCCGAGGAGGACATCCTCTCCTACTGCCTCTTCCCCGAGCCTGCGCTCTCCTACTTCCAGTGGCGCGCCACGCCGCCCGCCACGCGCCCGCCGATCCCGGCCGACGAGGAGGAGAAGAAGCGCCAGGTCGAGGCCGCGCCGATCGCGCTCCCGGCCCAGCCGCTCATGGCCCCGGCGGACTACCCCGCGCTGGAGGGCCTCCTCGCCACGGTGAAGAACCTCGGCATCAACGAGCTCGTCATCCGCCGCGGCGACGTCAACGTCTCCCTCGTGAACCAGGCCGCCCTCCCGTCGGCCGGAG
>CAMVRE010000167.1 GCA_947169825.1 uncultured Verrucomicrobiota bacterium
GACGGCGTCCGCGCGGGCGTCGGGCGCAGGGGCGGGTCCGGCGGCGCGGCGGGGCTCGGCGGCGACCGCCGCGTTGCGGTTCGGGAGCGTGACCTTGAAGGCGTGGTCGGTGGCCTCGACGGCGGCCGGGCGCGGGGCCCCGGCGTAGGCTTCGCGGATCTTGAGCAGCCCCGTGCCGTAGGCCTCGATGAGGCGCAGCCGGTAGAAGACGCCGGCGAGCGCCGCGTTGCGGAGCGCGGAGAGGCCGAGCAGCACGTCGGAGAGCGAGACGCCCCGGACGAGCCCGCCCGCGCTGAGCACTTCGAGCCGATCGTCGAAAAGGCTCACGAGGTCCGCGCCGGGCAGGGCGTAGTCGCGGTGCACGACCGCGTTGAGCAGCGCCTCGCGGACGGCCTCCGGCGGGTAGTCGCGCCGGTCGACGCGGTCGAGGCCGCGCACCTCGGCCCGCGTGCGGTTCCACTTGTCGAGGTAGTCGAACGCCTCGCGCACCTGCGCGAGCACGGAGCCGCCGATCTCGCGCCGCTCCCGGAAGACCGTCTTGCCCGTCCCCTCGAAGACGGCCAGCTTGAGCGTGAACGGGCACTGGTCGGAGAGCAGCAGCGCGAGGTTCGTGAAGAGGCCGTCCTCCCCGACGAGCCCGAGCGACCGCCGCTGCGCGGGGCCGAACGCGACCTTCCGCTCCCGGAAGAACGCCGCCGCCGCGCCGAACGTGAGGTCCTGCCGCAGCGACCGCATCCGCTCGAACGCGCCGTCCGCCGACGCGAGCAGCATTTCGCGGATCGCCGCCTCCGACGCCGGCACGGACGCCGCGTCCTGCCGGACGAAGACGCCCTCGGGGCGGAGCCCCTTCGCCTTCCAGTAGTAGGGGCGCGCCGTGCCGCGCTGCACGTCGAAGCGCAGGACGGTCCGCCCGCCCCGCTCCTCCTCGGTTACCGAGACGAACGCGCGCACGTCCGGCCGGATCGAATCGCGGATCAGGTTGCCGACGCGGACGCGCGTGCCGTCGACGTCGTCCACCCCGCGGACCGTCCCGTCGTCGTCCACGCCGACGAGGACAGCCCCGCCGTCCGTGTTGGCGAAGGCGATCACCGCCTTGCGGATCTGGTCCGTGTATTCGCGCTTGTATTCCAGATTCAGGTTTTCGAAGCGTTTCATCGTCTCGTCTCCTCAGTTGTTATGACGTGATGAGATGATATGATAAGATCAGGCGGAAGTCAAGCGCGCCGGCTCCGCGAACGCGAGGAGGGGAAGGGGGAGGAGGATGGCGAGGCGTTTCATTGCGGGCGGGGGCGGGGGTTGGGCGGCCTTGCACGGCGTGGCGGGGTGCCGCCACGCCGGCTGCGGCCGGGTGTCGCGGCTTCGCCGCTCGCGGGCAAGAGGGTTCACGGGGCGGGCTCCTTCGCGCCCTCAGCGGATTCCGCGTGGGTGGCGGGCTCTGCGTTCTCTGCGCTCTCTGCGTGGAATTTTCCCTCCGCATCCTCCGCGTGTCGGGGGGTGTAGCGGACGAGCAGGACTGTTTCGACGGCGTTGGTGGTTGTGGTTTCCGTGGTGAAGAGGCGGCCGAGAAGGGGGATGGAAGAGAGAACGGGGACGCATTCCCGGTAGCTGGCTTCCACCGTGTCCAAACGCGCGCCGAAGAGCGCGGTCTGTCCGGGGAGAAGCGGGACCTCGGCCCGCAAGGTGCGGTTGGTGGCGAAGGCGGGCGAGACGTTCTGCAGGTCGGGCTCGAAGGTCTGCGCGGCGGACAGGACCACACCGCCCGGCGTGGCGGGATCGGGCCGCAGGGCGAAATCGACGGAGACGAGGCCGAAGGGAAGATCGCGGTCCGGAAGATACTGGAATCCGCCCGCGTCGTCCGAGTCATTTTCCATGGCGATGCGCCGTCGCGGATGTTTGACGGACTCGTCCTCGAGGAACGAAAGCTCCTCCCAGTCGAGCGCGCCGCCGTAGGCGGGCAGTTCGTCGAGCCGGACGGGCGCCGCCGCACCGCCGGCGAGCGTCGCCGCGGGCGAACGCCAGATCGAGTCGGGGTTCGGGAGGACGCAGCCGCTCCATTCCCGGGGAACGAGCCGGTCGAGGCGCGGGCCGACGGCGGCGTGCCACGAGGCGCCGTCGGGAGAGACGGAGGGAGCGAGGAGCCAGCGCGAGCGGATCGCCGCGGGGTCGGCGCGGGGGACGGCTCGTTCGTCGTAGCGGACGCCGAGGCGATCCTGCACGCACCGAAGGGAGGAGTCGTCCCCGTCGACCAGGAAGACGCGCTTCCAGCAGTCGAGCCGCCCGATGTCGTTGGTGAGGACGGCGAAGGGGCGCTCGGGACGCGGCCCTTGGGTACGCATCATTGCGGCGAGGAGGCGGAGCGTCGAGGCGTCGTCGCCGTCGCCGCCCGGCAGCGGCGGCGCGGGCTCGGCGGCGCGCGCTTCGGCGGCGGCCTCGAGGTCGGCCGGCAGGGCCGGGTCGTCCGCCGGGAACGGCACGGCGAGATCGGCGAACCAGTCCTCGAGGATGCGAACCGCCGTGTTGCGCTCGGCGGCGTTGGTGTGCGCGAGATAGGGGCGGACGAGCGCGATGTCGGCCGGATCGGCCGTTTTCCCGAACGACGCGGTCCCGACATAGTTCAGCGCCCGCCCTTCGATCGGAACGCCCTCCCACCCGGAACCGTCGCCGCACCGGAATTCGATGGCCGTGGTGCGGCTCGCGGAGCCGGGCGGCGGCGGCTCCGCGCCCGGGCGGCATTCGGCGAGGATGGCCCGCGCCTGTTCGAGGAACGGATCGTCCTCCGGCGACTGTCCGTCGAAGAGGTTGCGGCAGCCCGCGGCGAGGGCGAGGAGGGGGAGGAGGAGGGCGAGGCGTTTCATTGGGTTGAAGGGTTGAAAAAGTTGAAGAGGTTGAAGGAGTTTAAAGTTGAAAGGGTAAAGGGAAAAGTGGCGGAGCGTGGCGGGGTTTGATTGGCATTTGCGTTTGTGGATGATGTCAAGGCTCCGCGGTCTCTGCGCTCTCTGCGTGTGAAACCCCCTCAGGCTCGCTTCGCTCGCCAGCTCCCCCAGCGGGGGAGCCAGACTCCGCGCCCTCCGCGAACTCCGCGTGAGATTCAAACTCTGCGCTCTCGGCGTGAGTTTCTTCCGCGGGGCTCGGCGTGGCGGGGGAGGGCTTTTCGATCGTTCCGAGCAAAGCCCCGTTGAAGTAGACGGAGAGACTCCGCGGCAGCGGCGGATCGAACCGTTTCGCCGGAAGGTCGAAGGCCTCGGGACCGATCGTGAACACGACCGTTCCGTCCGGTTTGCGCGCCACCGTCCGCGCGGGAATGCCGGGCTCCGGCGGATGGAGGCAGTCACCGTTCTCGTCGAACTCGAGCGGCTGAGGAGCGGACACGACCGTAAGGCCCAGACCGCATTCGCCGGGCACGAACGATTTGTCGGTCGAAATCAGGAACTCCCATCGGTTTTCCGGGGGAAGGCTCTTTTGGGTGACGATCATCTTTCCATCCTTGCGCCTCCCTTCGACGGAGGTCTCTTCCATGCTGATTGCCCACCACTCCCGGTAGAACAGCGGCTTGTCGGCGTTCTCGATCCGGATGCGGACGGAATACGACCCGTCGGCATTCAATCCCTTCGAGACGCAGGTCCCGACCGTGCGCGCACGATGCGGCTTGAACGGGTTGCCGGACAGGACCATGGCGAGGACGACGATCAGAATGGCGAGCGGGATGCGGACCCACTTGCTGCAGATTGCATCGGAGAGGAAGCTGCAGACGAGAAGCAGCACAAGCAGCAAAACGGTCGAGACGTTGATCATCGGTTTCCTTTCGGGGAGGCGGGAGGGGGCCGGCGGGGGGTCACGGCGCCCGCTTCTTGCCGCGGGCGGCGGGGGAGCCGCAGGTCTCGAGCCAGCGGCGGAGGGCGACGAACCAGGTGGGCGGGTCGTCCATCGCGGCGAAGGCGGCCGCGGCGTCGAAGGAGCTGCCCGCGAGGGTTTCGCCCTCGAAGCGGGCCATGTCCACGCGCTGGTAGCGCCAGACGTCGCGCCGCGGATCGGGGCCGGTGGCGAGCGCGTCGGCCGAGGCGGGGAGCGGCAGGACCGACGCCGGCGCGTCGGGCAGCAGGGCGCGCGCGGCGGCGTTGGCCTCGCGGGCGGCCTTCCAGTCGAGGATGTCGCCCGGCTCGATCCGGAGGCGCAGGCCGAGGGGGTCCAGCTCGAAGGCGCGGCGCTGCAGGTCCGCCCATTCGGCGCGGGGGCGCTCGATCCGGCCGCGCAGCGCGAGCAGGTCGGAGAGGGCGTCGAGGTAGTCCGGGTCGGCGTCGAGCGCGGCGCGGAAGGCGTCCCACGCCTCGGGGAGGCGCCCCTGCTCGGCCCGGAGCATCCCGAGGAGGCGGTGCGTGGCGGGCAGGGCGCCGGGGCGGGCGGCCAGGTCCGGCAGAATGCGCTCGGCGGCGGCGAGGCTCTCGCCGCTCTCGAAGACGCCCGCGCACCCGAAGCAGAGCGAGGCGACGCGCCCGAACTGCTCCGGCATCCGGCGGAAGGTCTCCTCGTAGTGCTCGGCCGCGAGGTCCGGGCGGCCGCGCTCGCGAAGGCGCTCGGCGAGGCGCCACTGGACGCAGTAGGCGTCCTCGAAGAGGGCGGCGGCCGCGTCGTAGGCCTCGAGCGCGAGCGAGACGAGCCCCGCCTCCGTGAGCTCGTCGCCCTTCTCCGCGAGGCGCACGGCGGCGACGACGCTGCGCAGCGTGGCGGCCTCCTTCGCGGCGTCCGCGCCGCCCTTCGCCTCGAGGACGGAGGCGAGGATCGCGTAGGAGCGGATGCGGTCGCCGGGGGGGGTCTCGCCGTCGGTGGGGTCGATCTTCAGCGCGAGGCGCGCGGCCTCCTCGGCCTCTTCGAGGCGGCCGGCGCGGCGCAACGCCTCGGCCTTCCACTGGACGGGCCGCTCCTCCCAGGGCACGAGCGCGTGCAGGCGGTCGGCCAGCGCGAGGAACTCCTCCGCCGGGAGGCGTTCGAGGAGCAGCTCCCACGGCCAGTCGCGGCGGTAGCCGTCGGCGACCTCGACGGCGTGGCGGGCGACGCGCACCGCGTCGTCCGTGCGGCCGGCGCCGTCGAGCGCGAGGGCGAGGAGGCGCGGGGCGTCCCGGAACCCGCGGAGCCCGGCGGCGTCGGCGACGCCCCAGAACGGGACGCGCTCGAACAGGGCGAGCGCGTCGGCGGGGCGGCCGGCCTCGAGGTAGAGCGCCGCGAGCGCGCCGAGGTTCTCCACGATGCTCCAGTGGCTGCCGTATCCCCGGCGGACCGGGAGCCCGTCGGGGGTCTCCCCGAGCTTGCGGACGAGCGCGCGGACGTTCTCCGCGTAGAGCGCCTGCGCCTCGGCGGCGCGCCCGGCGCGGACGAGCAGTTCCGCCACCTCGGCCGACGCGCTCTCGGAGAGGTCCTCGTCGGCGCGCAGGAGCGCGAGGGCCTCGTCGAAGCGGTTCGTCTCGCCGGCGGCGAGCATCGCCCCGGCGTAGTCGAGCAGCGGGTCGCTTCCGGTGCGGCCGGCGCAGGCGCGCCGTTCGGCGGGCGGGCGTTCCGCCAGGCGGCGGGCGGCCGCGGCGGCGTCGTCGAAGCGGGCG
>CAMVRE010000168.1 GCA_947169825.1 uncultured Verrucomicrobiota bacterium
GGCGACGAGCGTCTTGCCCTCGCCCGTCTGCATCTCGGCGATCTTGCCCTGGTGCAGGACGATGCCGCCCATGAGCTGGACGTCGAACGGGACCATGTCCCACTCGATCTCGTGGCCGCAGACCGTGAGCTTGGAGCCGAGCAGGCGGCGGCAGGCGTTCTTCACGACCGCGAACGCCTCGGGGAGGATGGAGTCGAGCGACTCGCCCCCGGCGACGCGCGCCTTGAACTCGGGGGTCTTGGCCCTGAGCTCGTCGTCGGAGAGGGACTTGTACTGCTCGTCGAGCTCGTTGATCCGGCGGACGATCGGGCGCAGCTTCTTGACGTCGCGCGCGCGCTTGGTGCCGAAGAGGAACTGGATGGGATTCATGCTGCAGGGTATGCGGCGCGCCCCGTGGCGGGGTCCGCGCCGGTTTCGGAATGCGTGGAAAAACGGAGCGACGCATTCTAGCATACACCCGCGCGCGAGGCAAATTCCGCGGGAATCCGGAGGCGGGCGGTGGCGGTTGCGCGGGCGGGGCGTGGCGTGGTAGACTCCCGCCAAACGTCCGAACCGCGCGCGGCTTCGCGGCGTTTTCCCTTCCGATGAACCGATTCCTCACATTCCTTTTTCTTCCCGTTCTGCTCGTCGCCGCGGCGCCTTCCGCGCCGGCCGGGGACATTCCGGAGGAGCTCGCCTACAAGGCCCACGCGCCGGCCTACGCCGCGCTCGAGAGGCAGGCCGCGGCGTTCGTCGCGAAGCTCCGCGCCGCGCCGGACGGCGACGCGCGGGGCGAGGCCGCCGACTCGTTCCTCGCCTACCTCTCCGGCGTCGAGGGGAAGCTCTCCGCGTCCGGCAGGGCCGACTTCGCGACCGAGGTCCACGCCTACCGCGAGCTGGTCCTCGCCTACCGGGAGGGCCTGCGCGACGCGGCCGAGGATCCGCTGGCGGAGGGGGGCGGCGATCCCTTCGCCGGGTCGTCGGCCGATCCCTTCGCCGGGGGCTCGTCGGAGGATCCCTTCGCCGCCCCCGCCGGGACGAAGCCGGCCTACGACCCGAACGACCCGTTCGCCGCGCCGCCGCAGGAGGTCGCGCCGCCCTCCGCGGCGAAGCCGGCCTACGATCCGAACGATCCGTTCGCCGCGCCCGAACCGCCGCCCGCGCCGTCGCCCGCGGCGCCCGAACCGCCGCCCGCGCCGCCCGCCGTGGCGGCGGGAGGGAACGGGCCGGAGACGCCCGATCCTTCCGCGCCCGATCCGCTCGACGAGCTTCCGCCCGAGCGTCCCGCGCCGCAGGGGCAGGTCGCCGGCGGGACGCCCGCGCCTCCGGCCTCACCTCCGCCGGCCCCGCCTCCGGCCGCGCCCGCGGGGAGCGGCTGGCTCTCCGATCCGACCGTCGTGGAGATCGACGCCACGATGCCCGGCGTCGGCATCGGGCCGTTCGAGAAGGGCGACCTGCTGGTGCTGCGCTACCGGTCCGGCGAATGGACGAGCGAGGAGAACCGCCGCTTCCCGGTGAAGCCCGACGTGCCGCGCGGCGACGCCCGCGAGCGGCTCGTCCTGATCGACGGGGAGGAGCGGACGGAGGTGCCGGGCCTCACCGACGCCGCGCCGTTCGTCTACGCGATCGAGGGCGAGGCCGAGGTGCGGCTCCGCATCGGCGAGGAGCCGGGGCAGGACCACGAGCATCTCGTCGACAACGCCGGGACGGTGACGTATCTGGCCTACGTGATCGGCGCGGACGACGCGGACGCCTTCCGCGCCTCGTCCGAGGGCCGCCGCTGCCAGTTCGCGAAGACGCGGGCCGAGAAGAGCGCCGAGGCCGAGGCCGAGGCCTCGAAGCGCGGCGACCCCTTCACGCTCGAGACGACGAAGAAGGACAACCAGCTGGACTTCGACTTCACGCAGAACGACGGGAAGTTCACGATCCGGACGGACGGCACCGAGTTCGTCATGCACTGGATGCGCGGCCCGAACGAGGAGGTCGTCTTCGCCGGGGCCGACTACGTCCGCCAGATCGGCGGCAAGAAGGGCTTCAAGAGCCTGCCCAACACGACCAAGGCGTTCGACGACCTCGTCTTCGCGCCCGGCTCGCGCACCGTCCACAAGGGCGAGGTGGTGGTGTTCCAGAACGCCGAGGGCCGCATGCTCGGCGTCCGCGTCGACGGCATCCGCCTCCCGAACCCGCGCACCGGCTTCCCCGGCAAGCTCTCGATCCACTGGCACGTCTACTAGGGCGGCCGCGAAAAATTTGGAACCGCTCCAGGGCGGAGGGGGCTACTCCCATTCGGGGGCGTCCCAGTCGACGTCGCCCCAGGCGATGCGCGACCAGTCGGTCTCGCGGACGTCGAAGAGGCTCGGGATGCCCGGCGGATCCATCTTGGAGTAGCCCCAGCTTCGGTTGGGCGGGCTGTAGACGACGTCGGTGCCCGGCCATTGCGCGGCCGACTCCTCGCTGTTCCACATGCAGATGATCGAGCCGTTGAAGTTGCATCCGATGCCGCTCCAGCCCTCGAGCAGCCGGAAGACGTTCTCGAGGCCGCCGGAATACGAGGAGCCGACGGTCGGCACGTCGCCCGTCATCACGACGGCGTTCACGGTCGTCTCGGAGGCGGTGCGCTTGGAGAGGGGGTAGACGGTGTCGTCGAGCGCGGCGGCGCCGCCGGAGCGGTAGCCGGCCCAGTTGGGCAGGCACCAGGCGTCGTGCCAGTTGCGCGAGAGGACGGTGACGGCGTCGCCCGCGACGAGGGCGCTGCGGGAGGGCGTCTGGCCGGCCCAGCCGGCGGAGCCGTCGGTGTTGAAGGAGCCCTCGATGTAGACGGGGCGCGAGGAGACGACGCTCAGGTCGATGCCGCCGAGGCTGGCGGCGTTGCGGATGCGGACGCAGGGGCGGACGGGGACGAGGTTGGTCTCGGCGACGACGGCGTCCTCGAAGACGTCCTCGTAATGGCCCGGGACGGTCTCGCCCGGGATGGCGACGATCGGCGAGGTGGTGGTGCGCCAGCGGCGGGTGACGGGGTCGTAGTAGCGGTAGACCTTGCGGCCGTAGCGGTCGGTGCCGTAGTCGGTGTAGTCGTAGGCGTAGACGGGGTCGGTGGTGTATTCGTCGACCCAGCGCTCGCCGGTCTTGACCTTCTCGGTGCGCTCGGTGACGACGGGGTGGCCGAGGGGCTCGTCCATCTCGACGTAGAGGATCTTGTCCAGGCCGCTGTCGCCGCCCGGGGCGTTCTGCAGGACGCCGCGCAGGACGGGGTCGGCGAGGATCTGGTCGAGGTAGAGGTCGGTCGCCTGCATCGGCGCCCTCTCGCGCAGGTCGTAGAAGGCGTTGTCGGTCTGGATGCCGCCGGCGAGGGAGACGGAGGCGCCGTTCTCGCCGGTCGCGGTGGCGAAGCGGTAGGCGCCGGTGGAGTAGTCCTTGTCGTGGTAGGCGCGGCCGTCGTCGGTCCAGCCGGGCGCGAGCGTGGCGCGCCGGAGGTGCGCGGTGAGGTCGTTGCCGGCGCGGTCGCGCAGGACGTAGGAGCCGTCGGGGTAGACGCGGAGGCGCAGGGCGGCCTTGGTGGCGAACTTCTGCGACTCGGTGCTTTCCTTGTAGTCGATGTCCGTGAAGGAGAGCGGCTTCTCGATGATCGAGTGGTTGCCGTCCTCGACGCTGATCGGCGGCTTGAGGGCCGTGACGCCGTTCTCGCCGGTCTGCACGGCGCCGCCGTAGCGCAGGGCGGAGCGGGCGATCCAGGAGGCGCCGAGCTCGGAGTCGACGTAGGTCCTCGCGGAGGAGTCGTAGGTGTTCACGAGCGAGCCGCGGGCCTTCTCGGAGGCGGAGAGCAGGGCGTCGTCGCCGTAGCGGACCTTGACGCCGGTGCCGTTGCGCGCGCCGGTCTCCTTGCGGCGGTTGTAGAAGCCGCCGACGCAGGTGATGTTGCGGTCGAAGACGATGCTTCCGCCGGCGTAGACGCTGCCGTTGGAGTGGACCTTGCCGGCGAAGGACATCGTCGCGCCGGGGTGGACCTCGAGGTCTCCCTCGTAGAACGCGGCGTAGTCGCCGAGCGAGGACCAGTTCACCTCGAGCACCTCGCGCAGGACGCAGGCGATGCCGGACTCCGGGTCGCGCGCGCCGGCGACGATCTCGATCTGCTGGCGGCCGGTCGTCGTCGCGCCGGCGTGGGAGAATCCTCCGAGCGGCTCGATGCGGAGCCGCAGCTCGAGGTCCGGGTCCGGCGATTCGGGCGGGACGATGCGGTAGCGGCCGATGTTGAAGCCCTGGATGCCGCCGTCCGCGAGCAGGGCCCGGACGGCCATCACGCCGTAGCCGAGCCCGGACTCGGCCGCGACGAACGCCCGCTGCACGACGAGCGTCCGCCGCGCGAGCACGGAGGATCGGATCGCGAACCGCGAGAGCATTCCGGACGCGAAGCAGATCGCGAGGAGCATCAGGAGGACCGTCGCCAGGACGACGCCCCCGCGCGGCGCGCGGGAGGCGCGCCGTCTGCGGCGGGAGGGGCGGCGGTCCGGCGGCACGGCGGGCGGCGGTCCGGCTCTACTCGAACGAAACGGGGGCGGGGCGCCGCGATCCGGGCGGTCCGTCGACGATCACGTAGGTCTTTTCGACGCCGATGGCGCCCGAACCGGCGCACGCGGGGCACGAGACGAGGCTCTGGACCGTCTTCTTCCACTCGGTCCACTTCCCCTTGCCGCCGCAACGCTCGCACGTCCTCCGGAAGTTGCGCGTCACCTCGAAGCGTCCGCCCTTGGCCCGGATCCAGAGGGGAAGGATGGTGGGGGCGTTGAGGTAGCCGATCCCGTAGGTCCGGAAGTAGACCGGCAGGGGCGTCTCGAGCTCGACCTTCGGGGCCTCGACGTGGATCGCGGCGTTGCCGTTGCCGACCCATTCGAAGAGGCGGAGGCGGTCGATCTCCCGGACGGGCTCCTCGTCGCCGGCGGCGGCCGCCGTCCAGTGCACGTTCGTCACGGTGCAGATGCCGGCCGGCAGGAGCAGCCCCCGCAGGCGCTGCCCGTCCACGAGCCGGCCCGCACGGTCCGTCCCCTCGAAGGAGACGACGGCCTTCGCGCCCTCCTCCAGGTCGTCGGCGTCCTCGTGGCCCTCGATGAACTCGAGGCGGTGGACGATCCAGACTTCGCGCTCCTCCGAGAGGAGCCGCTCCAGCGAGAAGGAGAAGCGGCTCGACGCGGCGGCGCGCGGATCCGGCGCGCCGGCGCCGCCGGCCTTCCGCTTCGCCTCGGCGATGCGCCGCGCGTTCTCGCGGTCCACGCGCTCGGCCTCCTCGAGCACCAGGTCCCGCTCCATGGCCGCCGCGTCGAGCCGCGAGCAGACGCCGGAGAACTTCCCGGGCTGGAGGCTGTAGGCGACGTAGTCGTTCTTCTCGACCAGCTCCAGGAAGTCCTGGATCGCGTAGCCCTTCACGTTGTCGGGGCAGTCCTTCCAGGAGAAGGTCTCGGTTTCGGTGGCGGCTCCGAAGGCGGAGACCGCCGCGA
>CAMVRE010000169.1 GCA_947169825.1 uncultured Verrucomicrobiota bacterium
GGCGCCGTTGTTCCAGGCGCCGGCGCCGCCGCCGCCGTAGGCGAGGGCGAGCGGCCCGTCGGCCCCGTTGCGCGTGAGCGACGTGTTTCCGCCGTTCGTTCCCTTGACGCCGGTTCCGCTGCCGCCGGTTCCTCCGACGCCGACCGCCACCGTGTAGGTGCCGGGACTCAGTATGACAGAATCCCGATCGATCACGCCGCCGCCGCCACCGCCTGGTGCGCAGTCGCCGCCGCCGCCGCCGCCGCCGCCCACGACGAGGATGCGCGCCGTGGCGCCGGCGGGCACGGTGAACGTGCCGTCGGCGAGGAACTTGACGACCGTGGACTGGTCGTCGAGAACGACCGTCGAGACGGCCTCGCCCGTCGTCGTCACGGACGCGGGCACGAGCGCGGCCCGCGCGGACGGGAAGAAGAGGGCCGCGAGAGCGACCGCCGCCATTGCGGCGAACCGCCCCCACGAATGGAGGATGGATTCGTTTTTCATGTTCGATTTTTCCGGAGGCGCCCTCCCCTTCTTCCGGGGAGAACGCACGGAGCGAAGTATATTCCCTCCCATGCCCGCGTGTCAACCCCGTGCCCGCGGCGAGGCGCGGCGGGGCGCGGCTCCGACCGCACGCCCGTTGCCGCTTCGCCGTCCGGTCCGAGCCACGGCTCCGGACATGCTCCGGACGGTGATGACGAAATCCGATTCCACCGTGCGTGATTTTCCGGCGTTTGCCCGCTCTGGAAGTGCAGATATTGCCGAAAATCACGCACGGTGAAATGAGACAAGGACGACGAGACGACGGGAAGACAAGACGACTAGAAATCGCCCCCATCCTCCTTCGGAACGAGGGGGACGAACGCACGTCAGCCCGTCGTCCTGTCGTCCTGTCCCGTGGACTCCTCCCCACCCATGGGGCGAAGAGAAGGGGCGGCCCCCGCGGGCGGGCGCGCGGCGCGGCGGGTTCGCCGCCGCGCCGCCGAGCGGGCGAGACTACCGGAAGATCAGGAACGTGCCGCCCTGGCCGATGATTTCCGCGGCGACGCCGGTCGGGGCCTCGCCCGGGAAGGAGGGCTCGGTCGCCGTGGAGGGCCAGCCGTAGGTGTAGAACAGCCGCGACCAGACGACGCCCGTCGCGGTCGTCGAATTCTCCAGCCGGACGCTCTTCTCGTCGATGCCGGCGAGCCACGAGACGAGCTGCACCCGCTTGAGGTGCCGGCCGCTCCTGAACGCCGGGCTCGACGGGTCGACCTGGAAGACGACCTTGCCGCCGTTGACGGCGCCGGCGTCGCGCCAGCCGAGCTTCCTGCTGTCGGCGCCGCCGCCCACGTAGCCCGCGTAGACCGGCGCCCGTGCGTAGTCGCCGTAGCCGCCCTGCGGGACGGCGAACGCGAACCGCACGTCGTTCGTCATCCAGTCCTCGCTGTTGCTGTAGGTCCGGAAGCTGTAGCCGACCTGGAGCCGCGGCGCGGCGCCGGAGATCCGGACGAACTGCGGTTCGCCGACGCTGCGCACGTGGCGCTGCGGCGTGAGCCACGAGGTGCTGAACGTGGCGTCGTCGACCGCGAGGCCGCCGCCGTAGTTGCAGAAGTCGAACCCGACCGAGTCGGTGTTCAGGCGGCGCCAGACCATCGTGGAGCCGTCGGCGACCTCGACCCAGGTATTGGTGCCGAAGACGTGCATGTAGCCGTCCATCGAGAGCACCGCCCCGTTCTCGAGGCGCAGGACGCAGTTCGTGGAGACCCTGGTCGCCCAGTTGAAGGCGCCGCTGGAGTCGTAGGCCGTCACGCCCGAGAGGACGATCCGCGCGTTCGAGACGGGCGTCGCGTCGTTCGCGTCGTTGGCCACGTTCTGGATGTCGCCCCGGAGCTCGCAGGTCGCGGCGTTCGTGCCGGCGAAGGTCACGTCGAGGTCCGCGTATTTGAGACTCATGTTCTCGAAGACGAACGCGCCGTCCACCTCGATCCGCGCGGTCGTGCCCTCGACGAAGCGGACCTTGGCCTGCGGGCTGTCCGGGTAGCCGATGCAGTCGGCCGCGTCGACGCCCGAGACGATCCAGTTGCCGGAATCGTTCCAGATGCCTTCCGGAACCGTCGGATCCCACGTGTAGGTCCCCTGGTCGAGGGTGCTGAGCGGTCCGCCGACCGCGGTCTCGTTCGTCCACGCCGTGCCGCCGGGCGCGACGTTGACGGCCACGACCTTCCAGTAGAGCGCGTGCGGGGCGCCCGGGAAGGTCGCCGTCAGCTGGAACGCGCCTTCCTTCGTGAGGATCCGGTCCGAGCCCTCGACGGCGGTCCATCCGGTCTCGCCGTCCGCGGACTCCCAGACCGTGGCGGTCGTGACGCCGGCGCCGAGGACGTCGAGCGTGGCGGAGACCGTGGCGGTGTGGTGCTGGACCGTGGCGGTCGCGGACGGCTTGAGCACCGAGCCGGCCTTCGTCGCGAACGCGGCCGGGAGCGTGGCGTCGTAGCCGCCGTCGGACGTGCGGGCGACGAGCCGCCACCAGCCGTTCGTGCCGGGCAGGACCTCGGCGTCGATCGAGAACGAGCCGTCCTGCGCGACCGCCACGTCGTTCGTCGCCGTGGCGACGGCGTCGGCGCCGTAGCCCACGAGGAGCCGGAGCGCGAAGCCGCTGCCGCTGCCGGTCGAGAGCATCGTGCCCTCGACGGCGAGCGTGTCGCCGTCCGCGTCGGCGGTCGCCGGGCCGATCACCGGATCGACGGCGGCGCCGAGCAGGACGGGCGCGGACCAGTAGGCCCCCGACGAATCGACGACCACGGCGCGCACGACCGGCGCCGCGGCCGTGTCGAACGACACGGTTCCCGTGACGGTCCCCGCGGCCGCGCCGACCGTGCCGAGGGTGCCGCTGCCGGCCCAGTCGCCGGTTGCGGACGAATCGCCGAGGTCGGTCGCGTTCCAGGCGGCCAGAACCGTCGCGGACACGGCGCCGCCGGGCACCGCGACGTCGAGCGTCGCGCCCGTGGCGTCGAATTCCACGCCGACGATTTCCGGCGTGCGCGCGGGCACGACCGCGAACCGGACGGGTTCGCCGTCGACGTTCTCGATCGCGTTCCAGCCCGTGCAGGCGCCCGAGGCGGTCGTCGTGCCGTTGTCGTTCCAGCCGACGCCGTAGTTCCAGCCGTTGGCGGCGCCGGTGTTGCCGCTGGAGCCGCCGAGCCAGACCTTGATCGGCACCCAGCCGGTCGCCGTGGCCGCGTAGGAGCCCGTCGAGGAGGAGCCCCAGCTCGTGTTGCGGACGACCGTCGTGCCGCCCACGTCGATGCGAGCGTGGTCGTATTCGCACTCGAAGAAGTTGTAGACGTGGCCGGCTTCCACGAACATGTAGCCGTCGTAGTAGAACGTGGAGTTCACCTGCGTCGCCCACGAGTAGGTGTTGCCGGACGGAGCCGTGTAGACGGTCTTGTTGCCGGCGCCGTCGCCGATGCCGCCGTTGCCCTGGCTGGAGTAGCGGGCCATGACGGCGCCCGGCACGACCTCGGTCGCCCAGCGCGAATCGTCCGGATCGAACACGTCGAAGTTGTCGCTGCCGCCGACGCCGCTCCGCACCCAGACCTGACGCAGGCCGGGAACGCCGGCGGAGGAGGCGCCGCCGCCCTCGGCCGCGGTGTCGAACGTGAACACGTCGCCGTAGCCGGTCTGGCCGGCCTCGTTCTCGCCGACGAAGCGCGCGTAGTAGCGGCGCGCGGCGCGCAGCGGCGAGACGGTCGTCGCGGCGGTGAGGCCGAGCGGCGCGCCCGTCGCGAAGTCGAACGTCTCGACCGTCGCCTGCGACCCTTCGGCGAAGCCGTCGGGATCGAGCGTGCATTCGAGCGTCAGGCCCACCAGGCCGTCGAGCGAGGACGAGCCCGCGTAGACCACGTTGGCCGAGAGCTTCACGGACGAGGCCGCGACGTCGGAGATCGCGCCGAACGCGACGACGGGCGGCAGGCTGTCCTGCACCTCGAGGTCGGGCACGTAGACCGAGTCGCTCCACGAGACGGAGCCGTCCGCGCCGAAGGCGGCGTAGCGGACGTAGGCCGCGCCGCCCAGGTCGGCGGTCGCGATCAGCGCGCCGAGCGACGCGGCGTCGGTCGACATGGAGCCGAGCGGACGCGCGTTCTCCCACGCGTTGGTGTCCTCGCCGCCGTAGGCCGCGCCCCAGACGGCCCAGACCTCCGGGAACGCGGGCTCGCCCGCGGGGGCGACGACCGTGCCGCTGAAGCCGTCCGTCGTGAGGATCGCCGCGCCGGTCGAGAGCGGGCGGCCGCGGCCGGGCTGCGAACCGGGCGCGGGGGCGTCGGCCTCGGGAACGCCGAAGGCCTCCATCTCGTGGAAGATCGTGTAGTAGCCGCTCACGGTGTTCGTGGCGCACCGGAACCGGATCTGCGTCACGTCCCGCGCGAGCCAGTCGTTGCCCGCGGCGGCGAGCGCGGCGGTCTGGCCGGAGCCCGTCTCGCCGCCGAAGACGGCGGATCCGGGGATCGTGGTCCATTCGTCGTTCCAGGACGAGCGCACGTCGATGCCCTCGACGCCGATGCGCGAGTGTCGCGTATCGGAGTAGCGCGCGAAGAGCTTCACGCTCTTGATCGCGGCCGGCTCGGAAAGCTCGAAGTACACGGCGCGCTGGTTGCCGGGGCCGAAGCCCTGGCCCCAGCCGTAGTCCGTCGTGTGGACCGCGCCGTCGTTGAGGTCCGAACATCCGACGCCGGGGTTGTAACTCGGATCCCAGGCGTTGCTGAACGTGCCCTTCGAGCCCCACAGGACGCGCGTGCCGCGGTCGGCGCGCAGGAGGTTGTCGGAGAAGGAGTCCTCGCCGTCGGACCAGGTCCCGATCGAAAGGACCGGCGCCGTTTCGAGGCCGGACGCCGCGGCGCCGCGGTCCTCGACCGGGGTCGTGAACGCGCCGAGCGGGATCTCGCAGGCGCCGCCCGCGGCGTTCGTCGCGACGAGCGCCGCGACGTAGGCCGCGCCGGGCTTGAGGCCGTGGGCCTGCAGGTCGATCGCGCCCGCGGCCGAGACGGTGCGCAGCGCGTTCGTGCGCGAGAAGCCGGCCGCGGCGTCGTAGTCCGCCGCCGCGTCGAAGGCGAGCAGCAGGTCCGCCGACGCGGCGCCCTGGCCGAGCGACTGCACAAGGACGCGCAGGTCGGGGCCGCCGGGCGTCTCTTCGCGCGAACCGATGGCGATCTGCGGGTCCGCGATCTGCGCGGTCTGCGTGCGCATCCGGACGATCACGACGCCGCTGCCGCCGGGCGCGCCGCGCTCGGACAGGTTCGCGTCGCCCCAGGTCGTGGCGGACGAGCCGCTCGCGCCGCCGCCGCCGCCGCCGCCCAGGCCGTTCGCGCCGGCGGCCTGCTCCGTGGCGGTCGGCCACGAGAAGTAGGAGGAGCGGCCCGCGCCGCCGCCGCCCGCGCCGCCGAGGCCGTTGCCCGTGAAGCGCATGCCGGC
>CAMVRE010000170.1 GCA_947169825.1 uncultured Verrucomicrobiota bacterium
CTCATCGAGGGCGCCAAGCAGAAGATCTGGTCCATCGCCGGCGGCATCATGGAGCGCACCGGCGGCGAGGTGCGGATCGGGCTCGTCCCCTATCGCGACCGCGGCGACGACTACGTGACGCGCCTCTATCCGCTCACGAACAACCTCGACCAGGTCTACGCGGATCTCCAGGGCTTCCGCGCCGCCGGCGGCGGCGACACGCCCGAATCGGTCAACCAGGCGCTCCACGAGGCCGTCTCCGAGATCCGGTGGAGCGATTCGCCCCGCGTCCTCAAGACGATCTTCCTCGTGGGCGACTGCCCGCCGCACATGGACTATCCGGACGACGTCAAGTATCCGGAGAGCTGCGCGCTCGCGACCAACAGGAACATCGTCGTGAGCACGGTGCAGTGCGGCGGCCATGGCGAGACGACGCCGATCTGGAAGGAGATCGCGGAGCGGACGGGCGGCGGCTTCACGCAGATCGGACAGAGCGGGAGCATGAAGATGGTCGAGACGCCGTTCGACGCGGAGATCCAGAAGCTCAACGCCGAGCTCGGCGGGACCGTGCTGCCCTACGGACGCAGGGAGGTCCAGTCATCCCTGCGGAGGCTGGTCGAGGTGAACGCGGACTCCTCCGCGTTCGTCGCGGGGGCGCGCAATGCGGTGAAGGCGAAGGCCCGCGCGAGGGGGGGGGAAAGCTCGCTCGCCGCCCCGGTCGACGGGCTGGACCTCACCGCCGCGCCGGAGCTGCTGGCCACGCTGGACGCGAAGGACCTGCCGGAGGAGCTGCAGGGCCTTTCGCCGGAGGAGCGGCAGGCCAAGCTCGACGAGGCCGTCGCGCGCCGCAAGGCGCTCAACGCGCAGCTGCTCGAGCTCGACCGCAAGCGGAGCGACTTCCTGCGCAAGGCCGCCGAGAGCGCAGCGGCCGAGGAGGACGCCTCCTTCGACGGCGAGGTCCTCCGGTCGATCGATGTCCAGCTGCAGAGCCTGCGTTCGACCGCCCCCTGATTCCCGCCATCTCAACCATCCCAACCAGCAAGACCCTCCAAACCATGAAATCCATTTCCCCTCTTTCTCTCTTCGCCGCGGCGGCGCTTGCCGCGGCAAGCGCCGCCGCGGCCGATCCCGCGCCCGCGCTCGCGCCCGCGCCAATCGTCTCGCTCGCGCTCTTCAAGAACGGAACCGCCGTCGTGACGCGGCGAGTCGTCCCGCCCGCGGACGGCGCCCCGTTCCTCCTCGACGGCCGCCTCGCCCCCGCGCACGGCACGTTCTGGACCGACTCCGCCGCGCCGCTCTCGGTCAAGGCGTCCGTGCGCCGCGTCGCGCTGCCGCCCGAATCCATCCCCGAACGCGCCTCCCGCGCGGAGACCTACGCCGGACGCGAGGCGACGGTCTGGGCGCGCGTTCCCGAGGGCGTCGCGGACGCCCTCCGCGCGCTCGCGGCGGGCGACGCCGCCGCGACGCTCGCCCTCTCCGCCCCCGTCGGCGACGAGCCCGCCGCCACGGTCGCGCTGCGCGGCGCCGTCCTGCCGCCGAAGAAGGCGGAGAAGCCCGAAGCGCGCACCGAATCGTTCGCGTGGTACGGCTGGTCGCGCTACGAAACGGTGTCGCGTACGACGCCCGCCGAGCGCGACGGCGACTTCGCGCTGCGCCTCGCGAACGGCTCCGTCGTGCGCCTCCCCGAAGCCGCCATCGCCGCCGTCTCCGCCGAGGGCGGCGACTCGGCGGAGATCCCTGTGCTGGAGATCGCCGGCGCGACCGCGCCCTTCGAGATGCAGTATCTCGCGCGCGGCGCGACGTGGGCGCCCTCCTACCGCCTCGCGCTCGGCAAGGACGGCAAGGCGCGCCTCGAGATGTCCGCCGAGATCCGCAACGAGATGGAGGACCTCGACGGCTCGGAACTCTTCCTCGTCTCGGGCTTCCCGAATGTCGAGGCCGCCGAAATCCCCGGTCTGCTCGCATCGGGCAACTCCGTCTCGCGTTTCCTCGATTCGCTCGCGCGCCCGAAGCAGCAGTACGGCCGCGGCGGCGGCCACAGCGCCTACATGTCGCAGATGGCCTGGACGATGAACTCCGTCGACTTCGCCGATCTGGGCGGCGGCGCGTCCGACGCCCTTCCGCAGATCCCGGGCGAGGGAAATTCGGCCGACATCCACTACCGCGCGGCGGGGCGCGTCACGCTCGCCGCCGGCGCGACGCTGCGCCTACCGCTCGGCGCGGGCGAAACGCCCGTCGCGCGGTTCGTCGACTGGGAGCCGGGCTGGAAATACAACGAATGGGGCCGCCGAGAGAGCGATGGGGACGAAGACCAGCGCGTCCCGTGGGACGCCGTCCGCTTCCGGAACCCGCTCGACGCGCCGCTCACCACCGGCCCGATCGCGGTCTTCGCCAACGGCCGCCTCCTCGGCCAGGCCACCGTCCGCTGGACCAATCCCGGACAGGAGGCGACGCTACGCGTCACCAAGGCGCTCACCGTGGCGGGGACGTTCGAGGAGACGATGCCCGGCCGGCTCGAGGATTACCCGACGGTGAACCGCTTCGACGGCCACTACCGCCGCATCACGATCGAGGCGAAGCTCGCCGCGACGAACCATCGCGCCGAAGCCGCGACGCTACGCGTCCGCCCGACCATCCTCGGCGAGTTCCAGGAGGCGTCCGAAGCGCCCGAGTCCGTCCGCAACGACGGTTCGCGCGAAGCCCGCGGCGCGGTCAACCCGAGCCAGGTCCTCTCCTGGACCTTCGAGCTCGCCCCCGGCGAAACGAAGGAGCTGACCTACCGCTACACCACCCTCGTTCGGTTCTAGAACGCATCGGGCCTCCGCGCGGGCGGCGGCACGCCGTCCGCGAGGGGGCAGTTCTCATTGTGAAAATCGTAATGGACTTTTTCAAGGCCGTTTGCTAGGATACGGGCAAACAACGGACCGAAAGAGGACTGAAATGATTTTCCTGACTTGCGAGGAATGGATGGAGCGCATCGGCGAAAACCTGAAGGCTCGACGCCTTCGGGAGAACCTCTCACAGCAGACGCTGGCGGCTCGCAGCGGTGTTTCGCTCAACGCGGTGAAGAACCTCGAATCCGGACGGGGTGCGTCCGTGCATTCGCTCGTATCGGTGTGCCGGACGCTTGGGGCGGTGGGCTGGATTGACTCGCTCGCCCCGGCGTCCGAGACGAGCCCGCTCGAAATCGCGCGGCGCGGCCGGATGCGCCTGCGCGCGGCGCCGCGGAGAAAGGAGCCGCGCCGTGTATAGGCCCGTGACCGCCATCCGCGTCACGGTCTGGGGCCGGGACGTCGGGGCGATCGCCCCGGCGCGCGAGCGCGGCGTCTACGCGTTCGAATACGAGCCCTCGTTCCTTTCGTCGGGCATCCAGCTCTCGCCGCTCGCGATGCCGCTGAAGCCGGGTTCGTTCACGTTCGGCGATCTGCCCCGCCGCGCGTTCCTCGGGCTGCCGCCCGTGTTCGCGGACGCGCTTCCGGACTCGTTCGGAAACTCGCTCGTCAACGGCTGGATTTCGCACGAGGGCATTCCGCCCCGGCAGATCACGCCCCTGGACCGGCTCGCCTACACGGGCCGGCGCGCCGTCGGCGCGCTCTGCTTCGAGCCGGAACGCGGTCCGCGCGAAGCGGAGCCGAGCGCGCTCGAGATGGGGCGTCTCGTCGAGGCGGCGCGCCGCGCGCTCCGCGGCTCGTTCGACCTGCGCGAGGATTCGCTGCAGCAGCTGCTGCGGATCGGCACCTCGGCCGGCGGCGCGCAGGCGAAGGCCGTGATCGGCTGGAACCGCGCGACGGACCAGTTCGTGAGCGGGCAGTTCGACGTGCCGCCGGGCTTCGAGCACTGGCTGCTCAAGTTCTGCCCCGAGGAGGATCCGGAGGCGGGCCGCCGCGAATACGACATCTTCCGGCGCGCCCGCGCCGCCGGGCTCGACATGGCCGACTGCGCGCTCGTCCGCGCCGCCGGGCTCGAGCACTTCGCCACGCGGCGCTTCGACCGCGACGGCAACCGCCGCCACCACGTCCAGACGCTCTCCGCGATCGGACCCGTCCCCGTCGGCACGGGCGACTACGCGCAGCTCTTCCTCTACGCGGACGCGCTCGGCCTCGGATACGCGGCGCGCGAGGAGATCTTCCGGCGGATGGCGTTCAACGTCGCGATCCGCAACGGCGACGACCACGCCAAGAACTTCTCGTTCCTCCTCCGCGAGGGCGGGCGCTGGGAGCTCGCGCCGGCCTACGACCTCACGGACACGCATTTCTCCGACGGCCCGTGGAGCACGTGGACCGACACGCACGCCCTCTCCGTGAACGGGAAGCATTCCGGCATCACCGACGCGGACCTGCTCGCCGTCGCAGACCGCTTCGGCATCGGCACCGCGCGCGACGTCCTCGCCCGCGTGAAGGACGCCGCGACCGCCACGCTTCCCCCGTCCCCCTGACCCCGCCACGCCCCGTGAAGCGCTACCTCCGCATCTACCTGCTCGCCGTCGCGCTGCCCGCGCTGCTGCTCGCCCTGTTCGGGGCGGTGCAGATGCGTCTGATCGGAGAATGGCTCCACTGGACGGAGGTGGAGGGTCTCCGAAGCCGGGCGGAGCTGGCCGCCGCCCGCGAGCTGTCCTCGGTTCGCGACCTGCTCGACCGGAGGCTCGACCGCATTGCGTCATGTCCGGACCCCGAATCGCGCCTGGCTGTGCTTCGCGAACTGGCTGGCGGCGATCGTTTCGTGCGCGCGGCGTTCCTCTGGCGCGAGGGCGAGGGCTGCGTCTGGCCCCGCCGGACGGGCTCCACGGAGGAGGAGCGCCGCTTCCTCAACCGCTACGAATCGTTGTTCGGCGGCGCGGCCCCCTGGGTTCCTCCGGACCCGTCCGCACCCATCGGGGCCGCTCCGGCGCCGCCGACCCGCGGATACCGCGCCTGGGCGTCCGGCGACCGGCCCGAACTGCTCGCGTGGGTCCGCACCGCGCCCGGCGAGATCGCCGGCTTCGAGTTCGAGAAGATGGCCTGGCTCGCCGATCTGCAGGTCGCCGGCTTCGCCCCGGCCGTCTCCCTTCGCGGCGGGAACGGCCCGCTGGCCGCCGAGCTGCGCGACGAATCCGGCGCCGTGCTTGCGCCCTCGCGCCTTGCGTCGTCGTGGATCCCCTGCCGGGAGGCCCCGCTCGCGCCGCTCTTCCCGCGCTGGCTCGTCCGCGTCGCCCCCGCCGAGGGCATCCCCCTCGCGCACAGCCGGGAACGGCTCCTCCTCCTCGCGGCCGCCTTCTTCGGGCTCCTGCTTCTCAGCCTCGTCGCCGGCGGGTTCCTCTTGCTGCGCGCCGCGCGCCGCGAACGGCTCGACGCCCTCCGCAAGACGGACTTCGTCGACAACGTCTCGCACGAGCTCAAGACGCCGCTCTCCGGCATCCGCCTCAGCGCCGAGCTGCTCGCCGAGGGCC
>CAMVRE010000171.1 GCA_947169825.1 uncultured Verrucomicrobiota bacterium
GCGACGGCCCCGCGGCGCGGAGGCGGCAGGAACGCGCAGAGCCCGATCGCGACCGCGCCGAGCGCGAAGAGCCACGCGCCGCGCA
This sequence comes from uncultured Verrucomicrobiota bacterium, assembly GCA_947169825.1. GTDB lineage: Bacteria > Verrucomicrobiota > Kiritimatiellia > RFP12 > UBA3636 > UBA3636. The sequence goes on from CAMVRE010000171.1 coordinate 86, forward strand.
TCAGCCCGGCGCCGTGGAGGCGCGCGAGCTCGCGCGCCGCGGCGGAGCCGACGGGCGCGCCGACCGCCGCGAGGATCTTCGCGTGCGCGGCGGGATCGAAGCCGAACGAGGAGGCCGCGAGAACGAGGCCGGCGAGCGCGAGCAGGACGATCGAGATCTTCGCCGCGAGCCGTTCGCGCGGGCCGGGTTCGCGCGCGAGTCGCGCCAGGCCGAAGGCGAAGAGGATCGAGACGCTCACCTCCGCGAGGTGGACGAACTTGAGCGGCGCGCGGACCTTGTCCATCATCGGCAGATGGTAGAAGAGCCGGTAGAGAAACCCGAAGCGCCCGAGCGCGAGCAGCAGCGCGACGAGCGCGGCCCCGGCCCAAAAGAGCGCGAGCCCGGGCGCCACGCCGGCCGCCACGCATCCGCCTCTCTCCGCCACGGACAGGCCTTCTTGGCTCCCCCGCTGGGGGAGCTGGCGAGCGGAGCGAGCCGGAGGGGGTCCGCGCCGCAGGTCGCAGAACGCGCCGACGACCGCGAAGAGCGCGATCGCGACGCCGAGCGCGCCGAGGTAGATCGAGTGCTGGCGGAAGTTGGCGAAGCCCTGCCCGGTCGTCTCCCACTCCTCCGACTGCCCGATGCGTCCCCAGTAGGGAGCGGACGGGAACGCGTTGTCGTAGCCGCGGACGTTCGGCGCGACGAACTCCGCCATGTCCTCGGGCGGGAGGCTCCAGTTCGTCGCAAAGATCCAGCGCTCGCGCGCGGCGGCCTTCGCGGCCTCGGGATCGGCGGCCGCGGTCTCCGCGGACACCTCCTTCGCGCCGCCCGCCTCCATCTGCGCCTCGCGGCCGGCGACGACCGTCCCGAAGACGTGCCGCATCGTCCCGAAGCCGAAGACGCCGAACGCCACGAGCGCGAAGACGACGCCCGCGAGCCACGTCTTCCAGCGCGACGCGAAGAACGCGCGGGCGCCCTCCGCCCGGGCGAGCTGCGCGACGCGGAAGACGCCGTAGGCAATCTCGAGCAGGAGCAGGAACGCCATGACGTCCGGCTGCGTCGCGAGGCCGCAGACCGCGCAGACGCCGAGGAGCGGAAACGCCGCCCACGCCGCGCGCGGGCGTCGTAGCGCCGACTCGACGAGCGGCAGCATGAGCGCTGCGTAGGCCATCATGCTCGCGTAGCCGCGGTGGCCGGCGTTGAAGAGCGTGAAGTGGTAGCCCGAGAACGCCATCGCGAGCCCGCCCCCGAAGCAGGCCGCGAGCGGAAGCCCGACCAGCCGGAGATAGAGCCCGATCCCGAGCGCAACGAGCCCCGCCGAGAGCACGTAGAAGAGCTCGTGCCCGACGAGCGGCGGCAGAAGGACCTTGATCAGACTCTCGTGCTCGAGGCAGGGGCCGCCGCGGCAGATCCACTCCGCGGCGCGGCGCCAGAGGCCGGGGCGCCCGAGGTTCGGATAGCCGTCGGGCCCTTGGAGGACCGCCATCTGCGGAAGTGCGGGCGCGAGCGCGCAAAGCGCGACGAGAACGGCGCCGAGGAACAGCCAGAGCGGCCAGAGACGGACGAAACGGGACTTCATGAAAGGGCGAGGGCGGATGTCTGAATGGCGGATGATTCTATCAGAACGGCCGGGCGCGCGCAACGCGCGGCGCGGCGGCGCGCGCGAGAGAATTTTTGCCCTTTTCCTCCGGCGGGCTTTCTGGTATCATCCACGCCGTTTTTACACGCCCCCTCCCGGGAGCAAACTCACAACCCCAAACCAGCCATGGCCAACGCAAAGAAAATCATGGTGGACGGCAACACTGCGTGCGCGCAGGTCGCCTTCCAGTGCAGCGAAGTCTGCGCGATCTACCCGATCACCCCCTCCTCCCCGATGGCGGAGACGTGCGACGAGCTCGCCGCCAAGGGCAAGACCAACCTCTGGGGCAACGTCCCCAAGATCATCGAGATGGAGTCCGAGGGCGGCGCCGCCGGCGCGGTCCACGGCGCCCTCACCACCGGCGCCCTCACGACGACGTTCACCGCGTCGCAGGGCCTCCTGCTGATGATCCCCAACATGTACAAGATCGCCGGCGAGCTCGTCCCCACGGTCTTCCACGTCTCCGCCCGCGCCCTCGCCTACCAGGGCCTCAACATCTTCGGCGACCACTCCGACGTGATGTCCTGCCGCCAGACGGGCTTCGCGATGCTCGCCTCCGCCTCCGTCCAGGAGGCCCAGGACCTCGCGCTCGTCGCCCACGCCTCGACGCTCCAGTCCCGCGTCCCGTTCCTCCACTTCTTCGACGGCTTCCGCACCTCCCACGAGGTCCAGAAGATCGACGCGATGCCCCAGGAGGCCATCCGCGCGATGATCGACGACGACCTCGTCGAGCAGTTCCGCAAGCGCGGCCTCACCCCCGACCACCCGAAGATGCGCGGCACCGCCCAGAACCCCGACGTCTACTTCCAGGGCCGCGAGACGGTCAACAAGTACTACGCCGCCGTCCCGGCCATCGTCCAGAAGAACATGGACAAGCTCGCGGAGCTCGTCGGCCGCAAGTACAACATCGTCGACTACGTCGGCGCGCCCGACGCCGAGAACGTGATCGTCATCATGGGCTCCGGCTCCGACACCTGCGACGAGACGGTCGCCAAGCTCAACGCCGCCGGCGCCAAGCTCGGCGTCGTCAAGATCCGCCTCTTCCTCCCCTTCCCCGTCGAGGCCTTCGCCAAGGCGCTCCCCGCCACCGTGAAGACCGTCACGGTCCTCGACCGCGTCAAGGAGCCCGGCTCCCTCGGCGACCCGCTCTACCTCGACGTCCGCACCGCGATCGGCGAGGCGATGGAGCAGGGCTGGATCAAGTCCTGGCCCAAGGTCCTCGGCGGCCGCTACGGCCTCGGCTCCAAGGAGTTCACGCCCGCGATGGTCAAGGGCGTCTTCGAGAACGCCGCCTCCGCCGCTCCGAAGAACCACTTCGCCGTCGGCATCAAGGACGACGTCTGCGGCCTCTCGATCGACTACGACAAGTCCTTCGTCCTCGCCCACGCCGACCGCCACGAGTGCATGTTCTACGGCCTCGGCTCCGACGGCACGGTCGGCGCGAACAAGAACTCGATCAAGATCATCGGCACCTACACCGACAACTACGCGCAGGGCTACTTCGAGTACGACTCCAAGAAGGCGGGCGGCCTCACGACCTCCCACCTGCGCTTCGGCGCCACGCCGATCCGCAGCCCGTACCTCTGCACCAACGCGGACTTCGTCGCCTGCCACAACTTCTCCTTCGTCGAGAAGTACGACATGCTCTCCAAGGCCAAGGCGGGCGCGACGTTCCTGCTCGCCTCCCCCTACTCGGCCGAGGAGGTGTGGCAGCACCTGCCCGACGAGATCGAGCAGCAGATCATCGACAAGAAGATCAAGTTCTACGTGATCGACGCCGCCAAGATCGCCGAGGCCACCGGCATGGGCACGCGCACCAACACCGTGCTCCAGACCGCGTTCTTCAAGATCTCCGGCATCCTCCCCGAGGACGAGGCCATCGCCAAGCTCAAGGAATACGCCGAGAAGTCCTACGCCAAGAAGGGCATGGACGTCGTCGAGAAGAACTGGAAGTGCATCGACGCAGCGCGCGACGCCGTGTTCGAGGTCAAGTACCCGGCGCAGCCGGCCGGCGTCTACAAGATGCCGCCCACGGTCTCGCCCGAGGCCCCCGAGTTCGTCCAGAAGGTCACCGCCCAGCTCATGGCCCAGAAGGGCAACGACATGCCCGTCTCCATGATCCCGGACGACGGCACCTGGCCGACCGCCACCACGCAGTGGGAGAAGCGCAACATCGCGACCCACATCCCCGTGTGGAACCCCGCCACCTGCATCCAGTGCCTCAACTGCTCGATCGTCTGCCCCCACGCGGCCATCCGCGGCAAGGTCTACGACAGCGCGGACGGCGCGCCCGCCACGTTCAAGAGCGCGGACGCCAAGCCGCCCTACGCCGGCAAGAAGTTCACGCTCCAGGCGGCCCCCGAGGACTGCACCGGCTGCGGCCTCTGCGTCACGGTCTGCCCGATGTCCAAGCCCGCGCTCGTCGCGGCCGGCAAGGCCCCCGCGCTCAAGCTCGAGCCGCAGCTGCCGCTGCGCAAGCCCGAGGCCGAGAACTTCAAGTTCTTCATGGACCTCCCGGAGATCGCGCACAAGGACATCAAGGGCCTCGACACGGTCAAGGGCTCGCAGCTCTGCCGCCCGCTCTTCGAGTTCTCCGGCGCCTGCGCCGGGTGCGGCGAAACCCCGTACATCAAGCTCGTCACGCAGCTGTTCGGCGACCACATCCTGATCGCCAACGCCACGGGCTGCTCCTCGATCTACGGCGGCAACCTCCCGACCACCCCGTACTGCCAGCGCAAGGACGGCCGCGGCCCCGCGTGGAGCAACTCGCTCTTCGAGGACAACGCCGAGTTCGGCCTCGGCATGTGCATGACGCTCGAGAAGCACACCGCCACCGCCCTGCAGGCCCTCAACGCGATTGTCGCGAACGAGAAGGCCCCGCAGGAGATGAAGGACCTGCTCGTCTCCATCCGCGACGCGGAGCAGAAGACGCAGGAGCAGATCGAGGCGCAGCGCGAGCGCGTCGCCGAGCTCAAGAAGAAGCTCTCGATGTGCGAGTGCTCCAAGACGTGCCCGGACGCGAAGCAGCTGCTCTCGCTCTGCGAGTACCTCGTCAAGAAGACCGTCTGGATCTTCGGCGGCGACGGCTGGGCCTACGACATCGGCTACGGCGGGCTGGACCACGTCCTCGCCTCCGGCCACAACGTCAAGGTCCTCGTGCTCGACACCGAGGTCTACTCCAACACGGGCGGGCAGGCCTCCAAGTCGACCCCGCTGGGCGCGATCGCCAAGTTCGCGGCCGCGGGCAAGCCGGCGGGCAAGAAGGACCTCGGCCTCATGGAGATGACCTACGGCAACGTGTACGTCGCGCAGGTGTCGATGGGCTCCAACCCCGGGCAGGTCGTCAAGGCGATCGCCGAGGCAGAGGCCTACGACGGCCCGGCGCTGATCATCGCCTACGCGCACTGCATCAACCACGGCATCAACATGGTCAAGGGCCTCGAGCAGCAGAAGATCGCCGTCGAGACCGGCCACTTCCCGCTCTACCGCTACAACCCGGCGACGGGCGAGTTCAAGGTGGACTCCAAGGAGCCGAGCCGCGCGTTCGCGGAGCAGGCCTCCACGGAGAACCGCTTCAAGCAGCTCGCCAAGCTCGACCCCGAGAAGTCGAAGGCCATGGTCGAGGAGGCCGACAGGCGCTTCAAGGCGAAGTACGAGCTCTACACCAAGCTCGCCGGCATCGC
>CAMVRE010000172.1 GCA_947169825.1 uncultured Verrucomicrobiota bacterium
ACGGTGGTGTTGCGGCCGTCGCGGTAGATGTAGGGCAGGCCGAGGAGGCGGCCGGATCTGTCCAGCAGGCCGTAGTCCACGCCCCAGGTGTCGACGCCGACGGAGGCGATCTCGCCGTATTTCGCGGCGGCGGCGCGGAGGCCGGCGCGGATGTCCTGCAGCAGCTGCGGGAGGTTCCAGAAGAGGTGTCCGGCGAACTCGACGGGCGTGTTGTCGAAGCGGGAGACGACCTCCATCGCGAGCTTCGCGCCGTCGTGGCGCGCGGCGATGACGCGGCCGCTGCCGGCGCCGAGGTCGATGGCAAGATGGGTTTTCATGGTCACACGGTCACACGGTTGGACGGTCGAACGGTCGAACGTCGGGAAGGGATCAGGACGCGGGCTGCTCGCCGGAGGCGAAGAGGACCTGGCCGGAGGTGGCGTCGAGGATCGAGAAGGACTCGGCCTGGCGCAGCGGCTCGCTCTTGAACGAGATCTTCGCGCCGTAGTGCGAGAGGATGTCGCGGATGATCGCCTCGTCCGCCGTGCGGAGGCGGTCGAGCACCGACGGGTGGATGCAGATCTGCAGGTCCGTCTCCTTCTTCTCCTGCGTGAGCAGGGCGGTGAGCGAGCGCAGGCGGCGCTGGATGTCCACCGAGAGCTGCAGCGGCGACTTGATCGTCCCGTGGCCGTGGCAGTAGGGGCACGCCTGGTGCATCTGCGAGAGGAGGCTCTGCTCGAAGCGCTGGCGCGTCATCTCGAGGAGGCCCAGCTCCGAGATCGGCGTCACGTTGGTGCGCGCCTTGTCGCGGCGGCACGCGTTCTTGAGCGCGCGGTAGACCTGCTGCTGGTGCTTGCGCGACTTCATGTCGATGAGGTCGAGCACGACGAGGCCGCCGATGTTGCGGATGCGCAGCTGGCGCGCGACCTCCTCGACGGCCTCGAGGTTCACCTCGAGGATCGCGTCCTCCTGCGAGCCCTTGCCCTTGTGGCGGCCGGTGTTCACGTCGACGGCGATGAGCGCCTCCGTCTCGTCGATGACGAGGTAGCCGCCGCTCTTCAGGGGGACCTTGCGGCGGAACGCCTCCTCGAGCTGCGTCTCGACGCCGTAGTGGTCGAAGATCGGGTAGCGGCCGTCGTAGAGCTGGACGAGGTTGCGGGCGTGGCGGGAGATGCGGGCGCACTCCTTGCGGACGCGCTCGTAGACGACCGGGTCGTCGACGACGATGCGGTCGACGTCCTCCGTCATCCAGTCGCGGACGATCCGCATCACGAGGTCGGGCTCCTCGTAGACGCAGCAGGGCGCGGGCAGGTCGCGGCTCGCGGCCTTCATGTCCTCGTAGGCGCCGAGCAGGACGCGCAGGTCCTTCACGAACGCGCTGTGCGTGGCGCCCTGGCCGGCCGTGCGGACGACGAGCCCGCAGTCCTTCGGGATGAGCTTCTGGAGGCGGTCGAGGATCTTCTTGAGGCGCTTGCGCTCCTCGGCGTCGCCGATCTTGCGCGAGACGCCGCGCAGCGGGCCGCCGCCCTGCGAGCCGTTGCCGGGCATCAGGACGAGGTAGCGCCCGGGGATCGAGAGCGCGGCGGTGATGCGCGGGCCCTTCGTGCCGATCGGGCCCTTGGAGACCTGGACCGTGACGACCGCGCCGGCGGGGAAGCGCTGGGCGATCTCCTCGTTGGTGAGGCGCTTGCCGCGGGACTTCTTGCCGCCGTCCTTCTTGCCGCCGTCCTTCCGGCCGCCCTCGTCGGAGTCCTCGTCCTCGTCGTCGTCGTCGAGCAGCGAGTCGTCGTTGGGGTTCATGTCCCAGTAGTGCAGGAAGGCGTTCTTGCGCATGCCGATGTTGACGAACGCGGCCTGGAGGTCGTCCTGCAGGTTCTGGATGCGGCCCCGGAAGATGGAGCCGACGAGACGCTCGTCGGTCGGGTGCTCGACCTGGAACTCCTCGAGGCGGCCGTTCTCGAGGACGGCGACGCGGGTCTCGAGCTTCTCGGCGTTGATGATGATTTCGCGCGCGAGATGGTGGGACTCGCGCGTAATCCACTTGAACTTGAAGAAATTCTTCGCGAACATGGGAAAATGGCTTGAAAAGGGTTGGAAAACGGGAAAACGGAAAGAACGGCGCGGGGCCCTCGTGGGCGACCCGGAAGCGCCCTTGAAGCGCTTGGGGGCGGTATTCTACCAGAATCGTTCAAATTCGGAAACAGAAAAGACGCGCGCGGGCGCGGGCGGTTGACGCACGGGCGGGCGGACTGGTAGAATCGCCGCCACGACACGCGCGAAAGGACCCGCCATGACCGTCCACCAGATCTCCCTCTTCCTCGAAAACAAGCCCGGCCGCCTCGCGGCCATCTGCCGCACGCTCACCGAGAGCGGCGTCAACATCGCCTCGCTCTCGCTCGCGGACACGACCGACTTCGGCATCGTGCGCCTGCTCGTCGACCGCTGGGAGACGGCGCGCGACGTGCTCGCCGGCGCCGGCTTCGGCGTGAACGTGCGCGAGGTCGTCGCCATCTCGGCGCCGGACGAGCCCGGCGCGCTGGCGCGCATCCTCGAGGCGGTCGACAAGACCGGCGCCAACGTCGAGTACATGTACGCCTTCGCCGTCGCGCGCGGCGCGTCGGCGCGGTTCGTCTTCCGTTTCGACGACACGGCGAAGGCCGTCGCGGCGCTCTCCGCGGCGGGCATCGACCTGCTGGACGACGCGACGATCTTCGCGTAGCGGCTTGCCCCGCCGGAAGCGGCGTGGTAGACTCGCCGGCCATGCGACGCCCGTCCGCCAGAACCGCCTTCCTCGTCGCGACCGCGCTCGCGCTCGGGCTCCCGCTGCTCGGGTGGCTGGGCCTGCGCGGGTTCGTCGGCGCGCACGGATTCGACACGCCGGACGTCGTCCCGCCGCCCCCCACGCCCGCGAATCTCGCCTCCGGCCGCTTCCAGCGCGATGCGGCGGAGCACTTCGAGCACATCCTCTTCGGCCGCACGGAGCTGCTGTTCCTCAAAAACGGTATCTTCGACCTCGCCTCCGCGGGCCGGTATCACGCCGGCTTCGCGGGCCATGTGATCCAGGGGAAGGACGGCTGGCTCTTCGAGAAGCCCTATCTTGACGCGACCTTCCGCACGAATCTCCCGATCTGCGGACGCCGTGTCCGTTCCCTCACCCGTTCCGCGCTCGGAAACCTACGCGGCGCGTTCGATTCCGTCCGTCCCGGCGCACCGGTCGCCTTCGTCCTCGCGCCGAGCAAGGCGGAGGTTCTCCGCGACAAGGCCCCGGACCGCTTTCTCGCCTTTGGCGAGCGCCCCGAGGCGGACGCCGTCGATCCCGAGCCCTACCGCACCGTCCGCACGCTCCTCGGAAGCGCGGACTTTGCCGTGGCCGACTTTTCGCGCCCCGATCCGGCCGCGGCCGACCCTCGCGCGCTCTTTCCCTGCGGCGGCACGCACTGGACGGTCGCCCTCGCCGCCCTCGCCGCCTCGAACGCCCTTGCGCTCGCCGATCCCGCGCTCCCGCGTCCCGCGCCGCTCCCGCCCGTCCTCGCGCCCGGGCCGGACGATCCGCGCGACCGCGACCTCGCGCATCTGCTGAACGTCCCCGTCCCCTATCGCGGCGGCGGCGACCTCCATGCGCACGCCTCCTTCCCGCCTTCGCCCGCCGGCGCGCCCGGTCCGGAGCGGATCTACATCGTCGGCGACAGCTTCGGCGAGCAGCTTCAGGCCGCGCTCGTCCGTTCCGGGCTCTACGCCGCGTCGAACGTCGTGCTCCGCTTCAACGAGATTCCGTCCGCGCGCGAGTTCCGCGATGCCGCCACGAACGCCGCCGCGATCCTCTTCGTCTACTCCGCGCCGTCGCTCGCCGGCACGCGACTCGCCGGCACCGCGGAGGCCCTCGCCAACGACCTTCTTCCCACCGTGAAGCCCGGCCGCCGCTATGCGCTCGGCCGCTCGCCCTACGCGATGGAGGGCGCCTGGCGCGAGGAGGACGGCGGCCGGGCGCTCGTTCTCGATCCCGGCGCCGAAGGCGTTCTCGAACTGCCGCTTCCCCGCGTCAAGGGTCCTCCCGCCGCGGCGTCGGTCTTGCTCTTCGACCCGGAGGGCGGGGAGGTCCTGGCCCTGCCCGTCGATCCCGGTTCCGTCCGGAGCGGCGCCGTTCTGCACCTGCCCGTCCGCGCGCCGGAGGACCGGTCGCTGATCCTCTCCGCCTTCCGTCTCGATCTCCGATGACCCTGCCGCCCGACCTTCCCGACACGCGCGTCCTCGACGCCGACGAGGGCGCCCTCGTCCGCGCCCCGCAGCGCTTCCGCGAGCTCTGCCCCGGCCGCACGGCGCTCCTCGTCGCCGACCCCGCCACGTGGAACGCCGCCGGGCGCGAGCTCTACGCCGCCTTCCGCGCCGCCGGCGTCCCGACCGCGCGGCCCTTCGTCTTCGACGCGCCCCCGCGCCCCTCGCTCGCCTCCCTCGAGATTCTCCTGGGCAGTCCCGATGGACGGGATCCGTCCTGCCCGATCGCCGTCGGCGGCGGCACGCTCGCCGACCTCTGCAAGCGCGCCGCGCATCTGCGCTCCGTCCCGTGCCTGGTCTTCGCGACGGCGCCCTCCTCGGCCGCCTTCGCCGCCCCCGGCGCGCGCCTTGCGGATTCCTCGGGGCTCCCGGCGGAGCTGCCGTGCCCCGCGCCCGCCGCGGTCTTCGCCGAGCCCGAGATCCTCGCGCGCGCCCCGGCGTCCCTCGCCGCCGCCGGCTACGGCGAGGCGATGGCCTGTCTCCTCGCGGGGGCGGACTGGCTCGCCGCCGCCGCGCTCGGCGCCGAGGCCTCCGTCGACCCCGCCGCCTGGGCGCTGCGCCGGGACCTCAGGACCTTGCATGAATACGAGGCCGATACGGCCGTGCTGGCGTCCGGCGTGGACCGGCAGACCTATCAGCTGTCGCTCATCGGCCGCGCGGCGGCCGCACGCGGATTCGCCGTCGGCTCGCCGTATGGCGGGCAACCGCTGGGCGCACGCATCGCCATGATGCGGCGGCGCCGCTCGCCGGCGCTGCGCGCCCTGCGCGCGCTGTATGTCCTGCCGCTGGCGGCGCTCTCGCTGCTCGCAACGGCGCGCACGCAGACGGATTTCCTGTACGCTGCGGCTCCGGCGGACGCCCGGATCGCGGCGCCGGCCGAAGCCCGGGCCGTGCCGTACGCGCAGACGGACATCAAGCCCGGCACGCGCATCGTCGAATACTACGGACAGACCCTGGAGCGGATCGCGAAGGACTATGTCCTCTCCTCCTTCTCCCTGCACGACCTGGACGATGTCCGTGGGCTGGTGCCCGTGCGGATCGTCCTCACCGCATCCGGCTGCCTGGATTCCGCGCAGATCCTCACCGACCGGCTCACGCC
>CAMVRE010000173.1 GCA_947169825.1 uncultured Verrucomicrobiota bacterium
GTTCCGGGAGGAAGGCGGAACGGGCGGCGGCTTCCGCCGCGACGCCCCCGGCGGCTTCCGCCGGCCCGGGCGCGGCGGCCCCGGACCGGGCGCCTCGGACGTCCGCATCGAGGGCGACCGCCTCCGGATCCGAACGGGAGGGGGCCGGCCATGAGGCGTCCCCTCCCCTTCCCTTCCCGCTCCCGCCGCTCCGGCTCCGCGCTCGTGCTCGTCCTCATCGTGGTGACGATCCTCTCCGTCCTCGTCGGCTCGCTCGCCTTCGAGGCGCGGCTCGAGGCGCAGTATGCCCGCTATCTCACGAACCGCGACCGCGCCTCGCAGCTGGCGCAGTCCGGGATCGAGGTCGCCAAGATGCTCATGTCGCGCGCCGGCGGCGCCGCCGCGCCCGACGGGATGACCGACGACGAGGACCGCTGGCACGACGCCGCCGAGCGCCTCAAGCTCGGCCAGTCCCTCGTCGGGCTCGTCGAGCCCGTCGGCGAGAGCGGCTGGGTGATCCTCGACATCGAGCCCGAGCCCGGCCGCCTCAACGTGAACCTCCTGTCCCGCGAGGACTGGGAGACGATCCTCGGCAACGCCGGCGTCCCGGAGGAATACTTCGACTACATCGTCGATCCCGTGCTCGACTGGATGGACGACGACGACACCTCGAACCCCAAGGGCGCCGAGACGGAGGACTACTATTCGCTCCTCGACCCGCCCTACGAGGCGAAGAACGGCCCGTTCGACACCGTCCGCGAACTGCTGCTCGTGAAGGGGTTCCCCGAGGCGATCCTCGCGGGCGGCGTGTTCGATCCGGCGCTCGTCCGCGGCGACACGGACGCCAAGTCCTCCGATCTCTCCTTCAACCGCTTCTCCGACACGAACAACCTCGTGATCGCCGGCATCGAGGGCATGCTCACGACCTACGGCGACGGCAAGGTGAACATCCAGAGCGCCCCCTACGACGTCCTGCGCACGCTCCCGGGCGTGGACGACATCCTCGCGCGCGCGATCATGGAGGAGCGCGACGCGGTCGACGAAAACGGCGACCCCGACCCGTTCAAGAGCGCGGACGACCTCTTCGCCCGCATCGACGGCCTCGACCCAGCGATCGCCTCGCGCATCACCGTCGCCTCGTCCTTCTACCGCGTCACCGCCACCGGACGCGCCGGCAACGTCGAACGCCGCATCTGGGGCGTCGCCTACGCCGCCGGCAACCAGCTCCGCTTCCTCCGCTGGGTCGAGGAGCCGTAGGGCGCCCTTTCTCATTTCTCAGAATTGAGAATATTTTCCTTGCGCATGGCGGGGCGTTCGTGATACCATGCCGCCCACGCGCCGCGCCCGGCCCCTCGGAATCGCTTCCGTCCGTCTCCGCGCCGCGCCACTCCCACGCGGGATTCCCCCATGTCCAAGATCCTCATCGTCGACGACGAAGTCCGCATCCTGATGCTGATCCAGACGCTGCTCAAGGGCAACGGCTACGAGACCATCGCCGCCAAGACCGGCGAGGAGGCCCTCGGAATCCTCGCCCAGGGCGGCATCGACGTGATGATCACGGACCTGCGCATGGCCCCGATGGACGGCCTCACGCTCATCAAGGAGGTCAAGAAGACCCACGCGAAGCTGCCGATGATCCTCCTCACGGCCTACGCGTCGGTCGAGACGGCCATCGACGCGATGAAGTGCGGCGCGTTCGACTACCTCACCAAGCCCTTCAAGGTGGACGAGATGCTCGCCACCGTGAAACGGGCCGAGGCCGCCGCCGCGGAGGGCGGCGGCTCCGCGCAGGATGCCGGCTCCGGCGTCGCCGCCACGCGCTACCGCTTCGAGAACATCGTCGCCACCTCCCCCTCGATGCTCAAGGTCTGCGAGATGATCCAGCGCGTCGCCCCCACGGCCGCCACGGTCCTCATCTACGGCGAGAGCGGCACCGGCAAGGAGGTCGTCGCGCGCGCGATCCACTCCCATTCCCCGCGCAAGGAGAAGCCCTGGGTCGCCGTCAACTGCGCCGCCATCCCGGCGGACCTGCTCGAGAGCGAGCTCTTCGGCCACGTCAAGGGCGCCTTCACCGGCGCGGTGGCGGACAAGCCCGGCCTCTTCGAGACGGCGAACGGCGGCACGATCTTCCTCGACGAGGTCTCGTCGATGCCCCTCCCGCTCCAGGGCAAGCTCCTGCGCGTCCTGCAGGAGAAGGAGATCCGCCGCGTCGGCGGCAACGACACGATCCCCGTCGACGTCCGCGTCATCGCCGCCTCCAACGCCAACCTCGAGCAGATGGCCGCCGAGGGCGCGTTCCGCACGGACCTGTACTACCGCTTCGCCGTCATCACGATCGAGATCCCGCCGCTGCGCGACCGCACCGAGGACATCCTCCCGCTCGCCGCCCACTTCCTCCGCGGCGAGGCCCCCGCCGGCGCCGCCGCGCCGACGCTCGGCAAGGAGGCGCAGGACATCCTGATGGCCTACAAGTGGCCGGGCAACGTCCGCGAGCTCGAGAACGCCCTCAAGCACGCCGTCACCTTCCGCCCGGAGGGCGAGATCGGCCCGGCGGACCTCCCCGAGAAGATCGTCGCCCGCGCCCGCGAATCGCTCGCCTCCGCGCCGCCCGCCGCCGCGGCCGCCGCCGCGCCGCAGTCCCTGAAGAGCTTCCTCAAGAACAAGGAGAAGGAGTACCTCAGCCGCATCCTCGCCGACTCCGACGGCGACAAGGAGAAGGCCGCCAAGACGCTCCAGGTCTCCCTCGCGACGCTCTACCGCAAGATCTCCGACGACGCTCCCGCCGCCTCCAAGTAGGGACCCGATGCCCTCCGCCCGTTCCACCGATCCGGCCGCGCTGGCGCACGACCTCAACAACCTCCTCCTGGCGATCGTCAACGCCTCGGAGGCGGCCGAGGCCTCCCTGTCCGGACCGCTCACGGAGCAGACCGCCGCCCTCGCCCGCTCCGGCCTTCAGACCGTCGTCCTCGCCGCCCAGCAGGCCGCCGGCCTCGCCCGCGCGATCATGGACGCCCCCGCCGCCGCCGCGCCCGCCGCGCAGAAGGAGGGCGCCGCCGCCGGATCCGCCTCCGCCCGCGAAGCCGGTTCCGTGCCCGAGGCTTCAGCCTCGGGTTCCGCCCGGCCCGTCGATCTGCCCGCCTTCCTCGCGACGCACCGCAACCTCTTCGCCGCCCTCGTCGGCAAGCGCGCCCTCTTCGAGCTCGACCCGGTCTCCGACCCGCCCCCGCCCCACGGCCTCGCCGACCCCTCCACGCTCTCCCGCGTCGTCGGCAACTTCATCAAGAACGCCGCCGAGGCCCTCGCCGAGCACGGCGGCACCCGCATCCGCGTCCGCGTCGTCGCGCGCCAGTGGGGCGGGCGCATCCCGGGCGACCTCGGGCCCGCGCCCGAGGGCTTCGTCGGCACCACCCCGCCCCCGACCGCCGGGCGCGACGGCGTCGCGATCGAGGTGGTCGACGACGGCCCCGGCGTCCCGCCCGACGTCGCCCCCACGGTCTTCAGCCGCGCCCGCACCACCAAGGCGACCGGCCACGGCATCGGCCTCTCGGAGGCCCCCGCGATGGCCTACGCGATGGGCGGCTGCGTCTCCTACCGCCCCGCCGAGCCCCACGGCTCCGTCTTCTCCGTCTGGATGCCCGCCGCCAAGGAGGCGCCCGCCGCGGAGAAGCCCGCCGAGCCGCCGAAGCCCGCCGCCCCCGCGCCCAGGCCCGGCGCCCCCCGCGCCGCCGAGCCCGGCGCCGCGATCCTGCTCGTCGACGACGACCCCGGCATCCTGCAGGCCGCCGCGATCCTCTTCCGCGTGATGGGCTTCCAGCCGCTCACCGCCACCTCGCTCGAGGATGCCGTGACCGCCTTCAACGCCAACGCCGCGCACATCCGCGCCGCGGTGCTCGACGCGAACGTGGGCGACGGCACCTCCGCGCCGCTCCTCGACGCGATCAAGGGCTCGGTCCCGACGCTCCCTTGCATCATCGCCTCGGGCTACTCCGAGCAGAAGACGGCGACCGTCTTCGCGGGCCACCGCTACGACGCCTTCCTCGGCAAGCCCTACACGCGCTCGGAGCTCGCCGGCATCCTCGCCCGCTTCTCCCTCGTCCGCTAACACCCTTCCCCACCGCACGCCATGTACGCCATCCTCATCGCCCTCCTCGCCGGCGCCGCGACCGGCGCCGCGCTCGCCGCCACCGGAAACGCCTCCGTCCCCTGGTCCGTCGTCTGGGGCCTCGCCGCCTTCGTCGCCGCCTTCGCCGCCGTCGGGTGGATCGTCCGCCGCCGCGTGACGCGCGTCATGAACGCCATGCAGGAGGACATGCTCGCCGGCCAGGAGCTGCTCAAGCGCCGGATCGTCCAGTGGCAGAACAGCCCGCGCGGCGACCCGCGCCGCGTCCAGGCCGCCTTCGAGAAGGACCAGGCCGCCCTCGTCGACAGGGCGCTCGAGGCCACGAAGGCGCTCGAGCCCTTCCGCGGCTGGGTCCCGTTCTTCGGGCGCCAGATCGCCACGACGCGGATGCAGCTGCTCTACCAGCTCAAGCGCTTCAAGGAGGTCGACGCGCTCCTGCCGCAGTGCCTCGTCCTCGACCCGCTCTCCGCCGCGATGAAGCTCGCGCGCCAGTATTCGAACGGCGCCCCCGTCGAGGAGATCGAGAAGACCTACCGCAAGGCGCGCCTGCGGCTGCGCTACAACCAGAGCGCGTTCCTTTCGTCCGTCATGGCGTGGATCTACGTGAAGCGCGACCGGCTCGACGAGGCCCACAGGCTCCTCGACCAGGCGTGCAAGGACAACAACACCGAGCAGGAGCCCGGCGCCTCCCTCGTCCGCAACCGCGACGCCCTCGCGAACAACCGCGTCAAGCAGTTCACCAATGCCGCCTTCGCCGACCAGTGGTACGCCCTCTTCCTCGAGGAGCCCAAGGTCCGCTACGAGCGCCGCGCCCCGACCCGCTTCGGCCGCTTCGGCTAGCGGCCGTCCCCTCTCCCCTCCCCCGACGCGCCCGCCGGAATGTATCGTCCCTGGTCCAACCCCGACACCCGCTCGTCCGTCCTCGCCGCGCTCCGCGAGGGCGCGGACGCCGCTGCGTGGACCCGCTTCTTCGACCTCTACGCCGGCTTCGTCCATCTCCTCGCCCGCCGCCGCGGTCTCCAGGACGCCGACGCGGACGACATCGTCCAGACCGTGATGTCCGAGCTCGCCCGCGAGGGCGGGCCCGTCCGCTACGACCGCTCGATGGGCGGCTTCCGCGACTGGCTCGCCCGTCGCGTGGACTGGCGCGTCACCGACCTGCTCCGCGCCCGCCGAGCCGGCGCCGCCGTCCTCTCCGACGCCGATCCGGCCGACCTCGACCGCCTGCCC
>CAMVRE010000174.1 GCA_947169825.1 uncultured Verrucomicrobiota bacterium
GCTCAACGCGCGGGCGGCGGGCGCCGCCACGAACGAGAACCTCCACGCCAACAACGCGCTGCCCGACCGCCTGCCCTTCCTGCTCTTCCTCCCGCCGCCCGCGGCCTGCACGGACGCCGTGCCGCTCGTCGTCTACCTGCCGGGCAACGGCGAGCAGGGCACGGACCTCGCGAAGCAGTTCCGCCAGACCGCGTGCATCGGAAAGGTCTGCTCCGCGGACTTTCAGGCGGCGCACCCCGCGGCGCTGCTCGTCCCGATGCCGCCGGACTGGGGCAACCACAACATCTCCGACGGCTGGCCGCGCGACCCCTTCGGCCCGCAGGCGGAGCTCTTCTCCGACCTCGTGCTCGCCGTCGCGCGCTCGTCGCAGGCGCTCGGCGGCCCGGCGATCGATCCGGCGCGCATCCACCTTACCGGCCTCGGCTCCGGCGCCGCGATCGGCGCCGGGATGGCGTTCGACCATCCCGGGCGGTTCGCGTCCGTCTCCGGCGCGTGGTTCTTCCCGTATTGCGAGCCGAACGGGCGCGTTCCCGGCGCGTGGTGGATCGCACAGGAGGACAAGGGCCTCGACGAGGACGAGGCGCTCGCGTGGAAGGAGACCTTCGACCGGCGCTTCAAGCCCTTCTTCGACAAGGTCTCCGCGCTCGGCGGCGCGGCCGAATACCGCGAATACCCGCCGCTCCCCGGCGCGTGGTGGTGGGACCGGATGTGGCGCGACGACGACGCCTTCTGGGCGTGGATGCTGTCGCGGAGGAGCGACGGCGAGATCGATCCGTCCGACCCGGCGTCCGAACCGCGGTTCCTCTTCCGACACGCGGAGGGTGGTTCTCACGCGGAGAGCGCAGAGGGCGCAGAGTTTGATTCTCACGCAGAGAGCGCAGAGACCGCGGAGGCCGAATCGGGGGAGGCGGAGCCTCCTCCCGTCGCCGCCGGCGAGGCGCTCGTCGCGGCGATCGCGACGGACGGAACGGCGTGCTTCTTCGGCGCGGAAGCGGACGGCGCCTTCGCGCCGCCCGGCTTCCCCGTCGCCGTGCGGTTCCGGCCCGGCGAGGCGGGGAGGACCGCGCTCGCCCGCGCGAAGATGCTCGTCGTCGCGAAGAACGTCCGCACGGTCCCGGAAGGCGCGCTCGCGGGACTGCCGTCGCTCGAATGCGTCTTCCTGCGCAATACCGAATCGATCTCCCGCCGCGCGTTCGCGGACTGCCCGGCGCTCGCGAACGTCGTCGTCATCCCCGGCCCGAACGGCATTTCGATCGACGCCGGCGCGTTCGCGCGCGCGGACGGGTCGCGTCCGGTCGCGTGGACGGCGACCGACCGCGGCGACGCGCCGGATTCCCCCGAGCGCGCCGACGGGCCGTTCGCGCACGTCTTCGGCGTCGCGGCGCGGACGAAGGCGCCCCAGCACGCCGACTGGTACGCCGACTGGACGGAGGCCGCGACCGGGCCGCGCTTCGCCGGCGTCCGCGTCACGGACGGCTGCATCTGGCAGAGGCGCGGCGACGGCACCGCCCGCCTCCTCGCGACGGTGGACCCCGCCGCCCCGCCGCCGGCGGAGATCGGCGGCGCGCGCGTCCGCGCCGACTGGGAGCGGACCGTTCCCGAGGGGCGCGGCGAGCGCAGCGAAGGCGGCTTCGCGTGGTTCGTCTCCGACGGCGGCGCGAAACTCCAGCGGTGCACGCTCACGAACGACGTGGTCGTCCTCCCGCCGGCGCTCGGCGGCGCGCCGCTCACGGGCGTGGCGGATCACGCGTTCGGGACGACCGTCGCGCGGGGCGTCCGTTTCCCGCGCGGCGTGAAGGGGTTCTCGGCGAAGATCGACGACAACTGGCCGGAGACCGCGCCCCGCGCGTTCTGGTTCGACCGCCCCGACGCGTCCGTCTCGCTCTGGGGCGAGGGCGCGTCCGCCGCCTACGCGCCCTTCGGCGCCGCCGATTGGCGCCAGTCGGGCTGCCGCCGGCTCCCCGCCTCGACCGACGTCGAATGGCTCCTCGCGCGCGGCGCCGACGGCCCGCCGCGCGACGCGGGCTTCCAGTTCGTGAAGCTCGCGGGCGCCGACGAGGCCGCGACGGTCGCCGCCGAAGACCCGCCCGAAGCCGGCGTCCTCGCGATCCCCGCCCGGCTCGGCGGCCTGCCCGTCGCCGAAATCGCCGAAGGGACGTTCCCGAGGCGCGCCCCGCCCCCGCGCTGGCGCAAGCCCGCCGACGGCGACGCGGCGGACCGTTCGCTCGGCGTCATCGTCCCCGAAGGCGTGCGCCGCATCGGCCCCGCGGCCTTCGCCGACTTCGGGCCGCTCGGCGCCGTCGCGCTCCCCGCCTCGCTCGAAGCAATCGGGCCGGACGCCTTCGCCGGCTGCGAACGGCTCGAGGAAATCGACCTGCCCCCCGGCGTCCGCGCGATTCCGGCGGGCGCCTTCGCGAACTGCGCCGCGCTGCGCCGCGTCCGCGCGCCGGGCGTCGCCTCGATCGGCCCCTTCGCCTTCGCCGGCTGCCCCGCGCTCGAAACCGTCGAGGCCACCGACGGCTGCGCGGTCGACGCCGACGCCTTTGCGGACAGCCCCAATGCGGCGGTCCGCGCGCCCGCGCAACGCGCGGCGCCGGTACCCGCCGTCCCGACGCCGGACCTTTCGGACGAGGATCTCGCGAGCCTCGTTCGCGACGCCGCGGCGGGCGCGTGGAGCCTGCCCGAACGCGGCGCCGCCGCCTTCGGACACCCCGCCACGGCGGAGCTGTCCGTCGAGGACGAGAGCGGCGCGCCGCTTCCCGGCGCGTGGGTCGAGTGGCGCTTCCCGGCGCCGGGCAAGGGATGCGTCCGTTCGTTCGAAGGGCTCTCGCGCGCCGACGCGAACGGCGCGCTCCGCGTCCGCGGAATGTCGCACGGCGCGTTCGAGGCGTGTCTCGTGGACCCCGCCACCCGCCGCCGCCGCCCCGCCATCCGCCTTTCCGAATCGGCGCGCGGCGGCTTCTCCGGCACCCTCCGCCGCCGCGCCGGCGAACCCGAGGAGGAGCCCGGCGTGGATCCGCCGCTTCTCGTTCCGCGCGGCGTCCCGATCGGCTACGACGCCGCGATGCGCGACTTCCTTCCGCCCTTCGGCACCGGCGAGCGCGCGGACGCGACGCTGACGGTCCGCCTGTTCCAGCCCGAGGATTCCGGACTCGGCCTCGAATGCCTCGACGTCGAGGCCGCGGGCCGCTCCGAGAGCTTCCTGCGCCAGCTCCCGCCGTGGAGCCGCGGCCGCCGGCGCCGCGTCGGCCACCTCCTTCCGCCGCCGTGCGCGTGGAGCGCCACCAACGCCGGAGACCTCGCCTCCGCGGCCCTGCCGTGGCGCGCCGCGGACGACGACTCCGCCCTGCGCGTCGCGCTCCCGCCGCGCAGGGAAGGCGGCGAGCCCGGCTGGCTCGAGATCAGGCCTCTCGGCAACGGCGACCGCGCGCAGATCCGCATCGGATCGTTCCTGCCCGAGGAGACGCCGCCCGCTCTCTTCCCGGCCGCGCGCCCGCGCCCGGACGACGGCGTTCCCTACCCGGACGGGCCGTTCGTCGCCGTCGCGAACACGTCCGACGGCGCCGCGCTCTTCCTCGGCGCGCCCGCCGCGCCGCGCGACGTCGCGCCGCTCTGGACGTCCCTCTTCCGGTCCGTCGCGGCCTTCCATCCCGTCGACGGCTCCGCCGTGACGGAGGCCCGCCGCGGCGTCGACACGCTCGTCCTGATGGACGGCGTCTCGTCCGGCCCCGTCCCCGCCGGCGCCTTCGCCGGCTGGACCGACCTGCGGTGCGTCGTCGCCCTCGGCGGCGCGCCGCGGATCGAGAAGGGCGCCTTCGCGGGCTGCACCAACCTCGCTTCCCTTCTCCTGCTCGGCGGCGCCGAGCCCGACCTCGAGGACGGAGCGTTCGAGGGGTGCGCGCCCGGCTTCGCCATCCTCCGTGCCGAGGACGCCGGACTCGCGGAGCCCGTCGGCCGCGTCTGGTCGTGGAACCGCGCCGGGCGGCTCGTCTGGGACGGCCCGCGCGTCCTCGACGGCTTCGTCTGGTCCGCGCGGGACCGGACGCTGGACTTCTGGAACGACGATCCCGTCGACAGCTTCCGCGGCGCGCAGCGCACCGGCGTGCTGCGCCCGCTTCGCGGCGCCACGAACGCCTGGATGCGCGTCCCGGAGCGCGTCGCCGGGCGCGCCTTCTCCGTCTTCGACGCCGAATCGCTCTCCGACGCCGTCGAGACGATCGAGCTTCCGCCCGGCCTCGTCGCGGCGTGGTTCCGCCGCCACGTGCCGGACGTCGTCCGCTCGCGGGACTACGTCACGGACTTCGCCTTCCGCGCCGATCCGCGCCTGCTCTTCTTCCCGCCCGGCGACTACCCGTCGTATCCCTTCGGCGTGGACGTCGGACGCACGCGCATCCTGCCGCCCGGCGCCGACCTCGCCGCGCAGCTCGCCGTGAAATGGCAGAACCGCGACTGCGGCGGCTGGCTCTGGGTCCCCGCCGGCGACGACGCCGCGCAGCTCGTCGCGTGGCGCGGCGCCGACCCGACGAACGGCGTCCTCGCGCTCCCCGCCTTCGTCGGCCCGGAGGACCGCCGGCCCGACGTGCCGGACGCCGCCGCGCCGCCGCCCGGCGCGCGGCGCGTCGTCGCCGTTTCGCCCTACATGTTCCGGCGGCACGACGCCTCGACGCAGCGCGAGCGCGGCGCGAAGTTCGAGCTGGTCGTGCCGGAAGGCGTCGAGACGATCGGCGCGTTCGCCTTCGAGAACACGCTGCGCATCGAGCGCGTGCGCCTGCCCTCCACGCTGCGTTCGCTCGGCGAAGGCGCGTTCTCCAATTGCGGCAACCTGAAGGAGGTCGTCCTCACCGAAGGCGTGAAGGAGATCCCCGCCGGCTGCTTCCTCGGCTGCGCCGCGCTGGAGCGCGTCTCCGCCCCCGGCGCGACCAATGTCGCCGCCCTCGCCTTCGCCGGCTGCGAGCGCCTCGCCGACCTCTCCCTCGCCCCCGCCGCCTCCCTCCATCCCTCCGCCCTCCTCGACACGCCGGGCATCCCCTCCGAGTCTGAACCCCACGCAGAGAGCGCAGAGAACGCAGAGCCCCGTCCCGGCGAAGCCGGCCCCCTCCCCGGTTCCATTGGCATTGCCATTGATGGCATTGCCGATTGATGGGCACGCCTCGTCTGGAAGAGCCGCGCCCGGCTTCGGCGCACGCGCCGACACGGCGCTGGAGGCCGTGGCCGGACCCGACGGCTCCGCGCGGTTCGAGGAACGCGCTAGCCGTCCGCGTCCTCGGTGACGCGGACGACCTCCTCGACGGAGGTGAAGCCCT
>CAMVRE010000175.1 GCA_947169825.1 uncultured Verrucomicrobiota bacterium
AGGAGCCGAACGCGTGGGGGCTCCACGATATGCACGGCAACGTGTGGGAGTGGACTGAAACGGCGGATGGCGAGGACCGCGTCAACCGCGGCGGCAGCTGGCTCAACTCGGCCAGGCGCTGCGAGTCCTCCTACCGGCGCTGGAGCTCGCCCTCCTACCGGTACTTCATCCTCGGCTTCCGCCTCTGCGCCACGCAGAGTCCCGCCGCGGAAGAAACTCACGCGGAATCCGCGGAGGGCGCGGAGCCTTGAATTTGGATTTGCCATTTGTGAACAATGATGATCACTTGCCATTTGTGAACAATCCCCGAAATCCCGCCACGCCTATGAAACGCCTCGTCCTCCTCCTCCCCCTCCTCGCCCTCGCCGCCGCGCCCGCGCACGCCGAAGACCCCGCGGCGAACGCGCCGGCGGCGTTGCCCGCCATCGACGACTCCGTCTCTTCGGAGGAACTCTGGCGCCGCGCCACCGGCGACCACGATTTCGGCGCATTGCACGAACTGCGGAAGAGAGCATTCAAGGGCGACGACGAGGCGATGTCGCTCTATTTCTGGAAGACGGACCACCAGTACGACTGGTGGTTCCGTTACTCCTTTTTCCCGGTCACGATCCGGTCCGTCGAGCCGGAGAAGGGCGAGGACGCCAACGCCGCGACGAACTGGATCGTCACGCTCCTGGGCGGCATCAAGGTGCGAACGGCCGATCCGGCCGCGGTCTTCGGCGCGCCGCTCGACGCGCTCCCCGGACGGCGCCTCGGCGTCCGGTTCGGCGAGTACAAGGGCGGCTGGCTGCTCGACGGGGCGCCGTCCGCGATGTCGAACGCCTGCGTCTACGCGGGCGCGATCGAGGTCCGACCCCTGCTTCCAGCGTCGGAGATCGAGGCCGCGCGGAAGATCATCGATCGCAACCTGGACAACCTCACGCGGCTCACCGCCGCCGGACGCAAGGAGCTGGAGGAGCGAATCGGCGAATGCTGGGCGAACCCGGGCTCCGGGCGCTCCTTCCCCACCTGGTACTTCGAGGACGGCGTCTGGTTCAGGCTGGTCGACAACGAACCGACCGACGAGGATTTCTGGAAGGCCATTTGCGAGGACGAAACGCCGGCCGCGACGGTGGACGGAGAGGTCGCCGCCACCTGGGGCGAGGTCGCGCGCGAAGCGATCCATCACCACTGGACGACCGAACGCGCGGCGAAGAGCATCGCGGAGTCATTCCTTCTCAATCGCGAGGCGAAGAAACACGGCTTTGCGTCGGTCCGGGACTTCGTGCGCGACGGCATCCCCGAGAAGCCGGAGGACGAGGCCGAGCTGCGAACGCTGTGGGAGGAGTCGCGCGCGAAGTTTTCGGGGCGGTGGGGCGGAAAATCGTTCGAGGAAGCCCGCGGCTGGGTCCTCGACGCGTGGATCGACGCCCGGGCCGACGAGCGCCGCGCCAAGCTCCTCGCCCCGCTCCTCGAAAAGGCGAAGATCGAATACACCCCCATGCCGAACCTGCGGGACGCCGCTCTCTCCCCGCACGCGGAGGGCGCGTTCTTCTTCGCCGCGCTCGAACGGGCGCGGGAGATTGCGGCGCGGGCGGGCGCCGAATGCCACGTCCGGACGCTCTATTCGGAGACGCGCGGGCTGGAATTCAAGCGAGGCACCCAGTTTGCCGCCCAACTGACGGTCCCGAATCCGTCGGCGGACGAGGATAAGACGTGGCTCTCCAAGGCGACCGCGACGCTTTATCTCGGACTCGTCGGCACGAACGGGGTGGACCTGGCCGACTACGACGACGAAATCCGTTACGGCGAGTTTCGGAAGAAGGCCGACGCGAACGGCATCGTCTCCGCCGGACAGGGTACGCAGCTCTGCCTGCGGCCCACGATCCGCAACAAGTGCCGGCATTGGACCGACGGGACGGTCTACGCCATCCTGCAGTATCCGGTCCGCTTCGAGCCCGCGTTGTTCGCGGGCCTCTGGCGGGAGACGACGAACGCCGTCGCGGGCCGGGCGCCGTCCGCGCCGCCGCCCGCGGACATTCCCGCGGCGCGTCCCGACGACCTGGAGGAGGAGGGCGTCCGCCTCCTTCCCGTGCTGACGGAGCGCTTCGCGGAAGCGGGTCTCGAAAGGATCTGGACCTGCTGGTTCGTCTCCCGCGCGCCGCTCTACGACGGATCGTTTCTTCGCCTCTCCTCGGGGCAGGGCCTCGACAACACGAAGAACCGGGAGTGGTGGATGCGGATGACGGCGCACGCGACGGCCCCGGCGAATCCCGAGCGGAATCCCGCCGTGGCCGACCTGTTCTACGGGCGGACCGACGGCCGGCCGTTCGTCCTCGAGGACTACGCCCTTGCGAACCGGGGCCGCACGCCGAAAATCCGGGCATGGACCGACGGCGACCGCTTCGTCGTGCTGAGACCCTATACCCCTCGGGACGAGGACGCCGTCTGGGACCGCTTCTTCGAAATCACGACGAACGTCGTTCGCGGCCCGGTCTTCGCTCCCTAGCCATCGGCCATGTCGGCAAGTCGCCCGAGTCGCCAAGTCGCCCCTGCCGTGGCGGGGTGCGGACCCCGCCACGGACGCCGACATCGCCGCCGCCGGACTTGCGCTCGCCTCCGGCGCGATGACGCAGGAGCGGCTTCTCGACTGGATCCTCGCCCGCCGGTAGGCCCCGGAATCCTGGCGCCGCCACGCGGCACGCCGACGGGCGCGATTCCGCTTCCCACCCGCCAATCGATATGCTAGAATGATCCGCAGAAAGGTCCCCGCCATGCCCACGCCGCCACGATCCTATTCCGCCGCCGCCGCGGAAAAGCTCCGCCTCGCGCTCCTCGCCCTCGCCGCCTCGGCGGCCGTCGCCGCGTCCGCGCAGGACGTTCCCGACGACGAGCCCGCCGACACGGACGTCCTCGGCGAAATCCCCGAGGACATCGAGGAGGGCGGCGTCTATGTCTGCAACCCCTGCGAAAAGAAAAGCTGCGCATCCGACGACTGCATGTGCGACGGTCCCTGCGAGGAAGGCAAGCCCTGCACCGACTGCGACACGCAGGGCGACGACGGGAAGGAAGAAACTCACGCAGAGAACGCAGAGCGCGCAGAGACCGAAACTCACGCAGAGAACGCAGAGAGCGCGGAGGCCAAAACTCACGCGGAGTCCGCGGAGGGCGCGGAGTCGGGAGAGGGCTCGGGGGAGGCGGAGCAGTCCCCGTCCGTTGATCCCGCCGCCGCCACGAACGCCGTCCAGGCGCTCGCCCGCGCGATGTCCGAGAGGGCCGGCTATCCGGTTCCCGCGGACCTCGTCGTCGCCGCCGCCAAGCGATTGAACCAAGACCCGGAGGAATACGCGAAGAAGACGCTTGAGGAGATCGGCGGCGCCGCCGCCTCCACCAACGCGCCCTCGTCCGCTCCGTCCGACCGAATCCTGGTTCTCGGCCGGCGGCGCTAGGTTCCACCCGCCTTCGCCCGCGAAACGGCAACAATCCTGAAACACCCTCGCCATGCCTACGCCGCCACGCTCCTATTCCCCCGCTGCCGCGGAAAAACTCCGGCTCGCCCTGCTCGCCCTCGCCGCGACCGCGGCGACCACGGGATGCGACCGCGTTGAAACCGCACTGGGCTTGCGCACCACGGGCGTGACCCGGCCGCCGGTTCCGGAGGCTTCCGAATCCGAGCCGATTTCGGAGCCGGACGACATCATTCTTGGCGGCGAGGCGCCAATCGAGCCCGCTACGGATCCAATCGTCACAGGCGAGGATCCTGCGATCGCCAATCCCGATGTTCTCGTCCGCGGCGAGCCGCCGATGATGCCCGTCCCCTCCACGAACGCCACCTCCTCCGCGCCGGTTCCGATCGAACTCACGGAGGCGGACCTCAAGAAGCTCGACGCCGCCGGCTTCGACGTCTCCGCCGCCACCAACGCCCCCGCCGTGCCCGGACAGCGCGAAGCCGGTTCCGTGCCCGAGGCTTTAACCTCGGGTCCCGCCCCCATCATCCTCCCCGTTTTTCGGACCAGTGGCCGCCTTCTGCCCGAACCCTAACCACACCCGCGCTTGCGCCGGCGCCGGGCCGAAGGCCCGGCGCGGACGCAAGCGACGCCCAACCATGCAGGTCACCCTCTGCCTCACGCACGACTGCACGCTGCGCTGCCCCTACTGCTACGCGGGGGAGAAGCGCCGCAAGACGATGCCGTGGGAGGTGGCGAAGGCCGCGATCGACCGCACCATCGCCTGGCAGCTCGCGCACTACCCCGAGAAAGACTACGTCCTCGGATTCTTCGGCGGCGAGCCGCTGCTCGAATGGGACCTGCTGCAACGCGCCGACGCCTACGCGGCGGACACCGCGCGCGCGGCGGGGCTGCGCTTCGGCCGAACGGTGACGACGAACCTCACGCTCCTCGACCGCGGGAAGGCCGACTGGCTCCGCGCGCGCCGCTACAAGCTCGGGCTCTCAATCGACGGCTCCCCGGCGATGCACGACGCCAGCCGCCGCTTCCCCGACGGCCGCGGCTCGCACGCCGCGTGCATGGCCGCGCTCCCGCTCGTCGAGGACTTCCCCGCGCCGCGCCCGGAGATCATCTGCGTCGTCACCCCCGCCACCGCGTCGCTCCTCGCCGAGGGCGTCCGCTACCTCCACGCGCGCACGGCGCTGCCGATCGCCGTCAACCCCGACTTCACGGCGGACTGGGACGCCGCCTCCCGCGCCGCCCTCCGCGCCGCCTACGAGACCCTCGCCGGCGACGTCCTCGCCTCGTGGCGGGCCGGCTCGCGGCCGCTGCACCTCACGTGGTTCGACGGCAAGCTCAAGGCGCTGCGCATCGGCGGCTACCGCGCGTGCGACAAGTGCGACCCCGTGCGGCGGGAGCTCGCCGTGGCGCCGTCGGGCAACCTCTACCAATGCCCGAACCTCGTGGGCGACGACGACAAGGAAGACCTTCGCCTCGGCTCCGTGCAGGCGGGGTTCGACCCGGCCGCCGTCGCGCGCGTCCTCGCGCGCCGCGGCAACCGCGACCCGGCCTGCCGCGACTGCCCGGCCGCGCCGCGGTGCGTGAACTGGTGCTGCTGCGCGAACTGGTTCTCGACGGGCCGCACCGACCGCGTCGGCTCCTTCGGCTGCTTCCACGAGAAGCTCTCGATCGAGCTGGCGGACCGCGTCGCCGAAACCCTCCTCGCCGAGCGCAACGAGCCCTTCGCCGCCTGGTTCAAGGCCTAGCCGCCCCCGCACGTGGCGGCGTCCCCACCCCTCCACGGCGTGGAAGGTCGCGCAACGGCGGGCGACAGTTTCTGTAAAGCCGGCGGG
>CAMVRE010000176.1 GCA_947169825.1 uncultured Verrucomicrobiota bacterium
GCCGGGTGTCGCGGCTTCGCCGCCAGCGGGGCGGCCTTGCACGGCGCGGCCTCCGCCGCGCCGGCTGCGGCCGGGTGTCGCGGCTTCGCCGCTCGGGGGAGTCAAGGTTCGCGTTCATTTTCTCGTCGTCTTGTCGTCTTGTCGTCCCGTCGTCCTGTCCGACGGTCGGCAAAATCTCACTCCGTGTCCTCCGTGCCCTCCGGGTGGGGTTCGGGCTCTGCGCTCTCTGCGCTCTCTGCGTTCTCTGCGTGTTTTTCTTCCGCGGGGCTCGCCGTGCCGGGGGCGAAGGCCGGATTGAGCGGACGGAGACGGTAGACGCCGTCGGAGGGAATCTTTGAGGTGTTCTCGGAGGGTGAAAAGGGCGGATAGTTGTCACCGAAGAAGTCCTCGAATCCCTCGGCCTCGATCGAGATGTTGAAGAACCATCGTGAAATCCCGTCCCCGTCCTGGAAGAGGGCGAACGGAAGACAAGTTCCGCTCGACGGCGCGGCCGCCCAGACGCCGAAATGGATGTCCCAGTCCGCCGGGATGCGGAAGGTGCCGTCCGGTTTTGTCACGGCGGTGCGATTTGGACAGTTGTCGCTTCCGGCCCCGGATCGGACCACGACCGTCGCGCCCGGGATCGGTCGGTCCGTCCCGGCCTCCAGCACCTTCCCCTCCACGCCGGGGCCGTGCGTGTAGTAGACGGGGATCGGAAGAAGGCAGCACCCGCACGAGATTCCCGCCGCGAGCGCGAGGAGGGGAAGGAGGATGAGCGGGCGTTTCATTTTTCGTTGCGCTTTCGGGGCGGGATGCCATCAGATTCGGGTTCGCATAGCTTCCTGGAACTCGTCGTAGGGCGTCTTCGGCTCCGGCGGGAGCCGGAGTCCACGAACGAGCGTTTCGTAGAGGCCCGCAAGGGTCAGGCCGTAGTACGGGACGGTGAGCAGGATGTTCAGGACGCCGAAGGAAAGGCTTCCGAGCAGCCACCATCCGACGAAGGAGAGGTCGAGCCAGAATGCGTCGAGCTTCTGTCCCGCCATCCGTTCGCCCGACATCCGCGCGGCCTCGCGCCAGCCGAGCGACGGGTCGTCCGCGAGCAGGAACGGCACGAGCCGCCATTCGTAGGCCTTCACGATGCCCGGAACGACGAGGAGAAGGGACCAGAGGAGGACGAAGAAGTCGTGCTGCAGCATCACCCACGCCGTGTGCCGCCAGCGCGGTGGGGGGCGCTTCGGGGCGTCCGCGTCGCCGCGATGGATGTCGAGGAGCCGTCCGCGGATCTCCACCGCGAGCGGATTCGCGACGAGAAAAAGCAGCAGCGCGGACGCGAGCGCGAACGCCGCGATCGCCCACGGGGAGCGAAGCGCCAGGAAGGGGCGGCCGAACAGGTCGGCGTGCCAGACCCGGCGGAACCTGTATTCGTAGGAGTCGACCGAGACGCCCTCCTCGTCGTCCTCGGTCTCCGTTCCGGTCCAGAAGCGCCCGAGGTCGATGTGGTTCGTCGTCGTGTACACCGTGCGGACCACGCGCCACGCGTCCGCGTTCCACACCTTGTGGATGACGATGGTGTTCGTTGAGTCCGGCAAGGGGCCGACGGACACCATCAGCTGCCGGTTTTCGGAGGCGATCGTTTCCGGCCAGCCGATGTTGTTCGGATCCAGAAGCTCGAAGCGTCGGGTGAGTTCCGGCCATTCCGGCAAGGCGGGTAGGTCGACGGGAACTCCGTTCCGCAGCTTCGGCCCGTAGGCCTTGCAAGGCGCCTTCGTGACGCGGATCGGCTGCTCGAAGATGTCGCGCAGCGGGCCGACCTGGATCTGGAAGCGGAGCCATCCGCCCATCCAGTCTCCGGCAAGGACGGAGATCAGTCCGAGCAGGACGAGCGTTCCGTAGTTCGCCCGGAGAAGCGCGCGGGCGCGACGCTTCAGCGCGCGCCCGGACCAGCTGCCTCGTTCCGTGGTTGTTTTCATCGTCGTTTCGTTCCTTGCGTGGCGGGGTGCGGGACGGGGCTATCGCTCGGCGACATTGTCGCTCGGCGCCGTTCTCGGCGCCGTTCGTTCGGCCGCCGCGTCCTCCTCGTGCGGTTCCTCCTCGGGGCTCGGCGCGGCGGGGGCGAGGGGGAGGAGCGCGCGCTCCGCCGCGTCCGCGTCGTCGGGCCAGAGGCGTAGGAAGCCGTCCGGGACGATCCGCCCCCCCGGACCGACATCCTTACCGTATTCCCGGGTCGTTGCGAAGTAGACATCCACGAGACCGCCGAACGCGTCCGCGCGCCCGAGCTCGGTCATTTCGGCGGGCGACCACGCCTTCGAGAGGAACCGTCCGATGCGGTGCGCGCGCCGGTCGGTGACGAGGTAGATTCGCCGAGCCTCCAGAATCCGCCACCAGAGCGGGGCGCCGAGCAGCCCGACGGCGAGCGCCGCGAAGGGCAGCGCGAAGATTGTTAGCCCGAGCTTGGCCCCGAGGCCTTTCCGCGCCCATTCGGTCGCCGTCTCGCCGTTGAACCGCATCTCGCCGCCGGCCCCCGTCCAGGCCGGAAGGACGACCTGCCAGAGGAAGAGCCCGACGAGCAGACAGACCGCGAGGCCGAGCAGCGTCCACCCGAGCTTGTCCCGGGCGCGCATCGCCGGCACGGGGCGGCCGAGCCACACGATCGATTCGCCGGGCTCGAGCCGCGCGTCCACGCGGAGCCGCTCCGCCGGGTCGAGCAGCAGGTCCGCCGTCCGCGTCCGCGCGCCCGCGCCGTCGTCGTTGCGCGGCGCCGTTCTCGGCGCCGTCGGTTCCTCCTCCGCGGCGGGCGTCGCGCGAAAGCGCCGGAGCGCCCGCGCGGCGAGCGCGAGGAAGGCGCAGCCGCCAAGGAACAGCACGCCCAGGCCCGCGGCGTCGTAGAGCAGGGCGAGCGGTCCGCACGCGCGGATCTCCTCCATCGGATGGACGGCGAAGAGCGCGATCGCGAAGCCGACCGACACGACGAGGAGGAACGCCGCCGCGCCCGCGTAGCCGATCGACTCGCCGCGGCGCTTCTCGCGCGGGTCGTTCTCCTCGCGCGCGGCCGTCTCGGGATGCCGGAACCGCCGGACGCCCAGAAGGACGAAGAACAGGCCGAGCAGGCCGACCGCCGTCGGAAAGCATACGTAGAGGAACTTGAAGGGGCCGAGGTTCGGATCGACGATGCTCGTCGCCGGATCGCCGGGCTTGACGTGGAGGTCGAACGTCGTCCCCTTGGCGTATTTCGCCGCCGAGTTTCTTGCGTAGTCGTCGTGGTGGTATACGATGTCCATCGGCCGGAACACGTCGCTCTCGTATTCGATGCCGTCGACCTCGTAGCGGTAGCGCAGTTTCGTTTCGTAGACAATGCTGAGGCCGGTGGTGGGGCCGGGGCGGTACTCGCTCTCGACGCGGCTTTCGACGACGGTCGCGGGAACGGTCGGCCACGCCGTCGCGCCCGCGTAGCGCAGAAGCGGCGGAAGCGTCTGCGTGAGGAGGATCGTGAGGCCTGCCGCGAAGAACAGCAGTCCGAACAGGGAGATGAGCGCGCCCTGCTGCCTGGGTGATAGGTCGAGTTGACGGTGTGCCATTTTGTTCTCCGTTCTTTGCGTTGCGCGTTGTTGCGTTGTTCGGCTTTGCGTTGTTCGGCGGACTTTGCGTCAAGGGTCCGGACGGGTCGGCGGTCGATGAATTGTGAAGGTCGGTTGTCGAGGAAGGGCGGGGGTAGTTTGGGTCGGGCGTAGGCCCGTGGACTCCGTGGTGTTGCGATGGCGGCGTATTCTAGCAGGCCACCATCGGGAAAATGTCACGGCAATGTAAAATCTTCGCCATCCTTTCTCCTTTGTCCATCTCCGTCCCTCCTTCGTTCTCCGCTCGATCTCCTTCGTTCTTCGCCCGCCTCCTTCGTCCGCCGCTCCACCGCCTTCGTTCTCCCGATTCATCCCATTCGATTCCACCGTGCGTGATTTTCATCGTTTCATCCTCTTCCCAAGCCGGTTTTCCTCATCTTTTCACCATCGTTTCCGTTGCCCGCTTTCCGATTTGTCTCGTCCGTCTACGCGAGCCTTCTTTCGCTCCATCGCGCCCGTTCACGCGCTGCTCGTTCGGCCCGCAATCGTCGAAGGAACCCCGCCACGGTCGCGCTCTCCGGCGCGGCGAGCCGTTCTCGCAATCGCGTGCGCGCGCCAGGAAGTTTCTCGCGCAAGGTCGGCCGCACCTTCGCTTCGACCTCCGGTTCGGCCGCGAGCAGCAGCTCCGCCGGCACGGGGTCGAAGAGGTCCTCCGACTCGCGTGTCTCCCACGCGAGCCGGCGGTAGCCCGTGAGCGCGGCGTAGTGCGGAATCAGATCCGGGCAGTTGTCGATGATCCATCCGCGCAGGCCGGCGTTGCGTCCGACGATTTCGCCGTCCTCGTCGCGGATGAGAGAGCTGTCGGTCGTCGCCTCCGCGTCAAGCAGCATCGATCCGAGCTTGATCTTCTCCTCCACGCGACCGCGTCCGCGCGCCTTCTCGTACTGTTCGCGCACCGCGTCTCCGGTCGGCGCTTCCTTGAGCGAGACCGCGCAGAGCCGGCGGCTCGGCGCACCCTTGCGGCGCGGCCGGTCGGCGAACTGCGGCATCCCGGGCTCGCGTGGCGGGGTGCCGCACCCCGCCACGGCGCGCTCCAGCGTTCCGAACCACTCCTGCCACGCCAGGTCGCGCTTCGCGCGGGCGGCGGCCCGGCGCTTCATGGCGGCGGGCTGGTCGGAGAGCGCGAGCGCCTCGCGTTCGCGCTCCGCCTCGCGCCTTTCGCGCTCCGCGGCGAGCGAGCGAAGGACGCGAAGATACTCGCGAGGCGAGGAGTCCCGCGCCTCGCGGAGGCGCGCGGCGCACTCGCGGGCGAAGGCGCGATCGACGCCCGCGCGGGAGCGATAGGCCTGGAGGCGGATCTGACGAAAGAGATTCGTGGCGGCCTTCGACAGGAACGGAAGAAGGATCGTCTGGAGCGCGCCGGGCGCGTCATCCGGCGACTTCACGAACAGGCAGGCGAGCGGCAGGTAGATCGTAAATGCGGGACCCCAGGGACCGTGCGGAGAAATCTCCCAGTTGTATTCTTCCCATGCGTGGCGGCGCAGGGCGGCGTTGATGCGCGCCTCCTCCGCGCGCTCGGCGGCGGACATCCGGCGGGGGCGTTCGCCCCACTTGCGTCCGGAGGACGAACGGCGGCGGCGGGTGGGCGTCGCGAGGTTTTCGGCGGTGGAGGTCGCGACGCGGCGCTTCGGCGTGCGGTGGCGGATGGGACGGGACATGGC
>CAMVRE010000177.1 GCA_947169825.1 uncultured Verrucomicrobiota bacterium
GCGGCGGCCGCGAGGAGGAAGACTCCGAGGCGGACGGCGTCGGGCCGGAAGGCGGACAGGGGCTTTGCGGTGGCGTCCATGGCGGGCAATGATAGCAGAACGCGCGCCGCGGCTCAAGGAGCCGGTGCGTCGACGCCGCGCAGGTCGCGCCAGGCGCGGGCGCGGAAGGCGGGGAAGGAGCCCTCGTCGAGCGCGGCGCGCATCTCCTCCAGGAAGCGCATGAAGAAGTGGATGTTGTGGAGCGTGAGGAGCCGCTCGCCGAGGATCTCGCCGCAATGGAGGAGGTGGCGGACGTAGGCCTTCGTGAAGTGGCGGCAGCAGTAGCAGTCGCAGCCCTCCTCGACGGGGGAGAGATCGCGCGCGAAACGTCCGGCCTTGATCGGAACGGAGCCGCGGCGCGTGAAGGCGGAACCGTTGCGGGCGTGGCGCGTGGGCATCACGCAGTCGAACATGTCGATGCCGCGCGCGACGCCCTCCACCAGCTGGATCGGGTCGCCGACGCCCATGAGGTAGCGCGGGGCGTCCTCGGGGAGGGCGAAGGCGCCGTCCTCGATGCCGCGCAGGAGGACGTCCTCCGGCTCGCCGACGCTCACGCCGCCCACGGCGTAGCCGTCGAAGCCGATCGCGGCGAGCTCGCGGGCGCAGGTCTCGCGCAGGTCGCGCCAGACGCTCCCCTGGACGATGCCGAAGAGCAGCTGCCCGGGCGCGTGCGGCTCGGCCTTGCAACGCGCGGCCCACTCGAGGGTCGTGCGGACGGACTTCTCGGCGTAGTCGCGCGTGGCGGGGTAGGGGATGCACTCGTCGAAGCACATGGCGATGTCGGAGCCGAAGATGCGCTGCGTCTCCATCGACTCCCTCGGTCCGAGGAGGAAGCGGCGGCCGTCGATGTGGGAGTTGAAGGCGACGCCGTCGGGGCGGATCTTGCGGAGGCGGCCGAGCGAGAAGACCTGGAAGCCGCCGCTGTCGGTGAGGATGGGGCCGTCCCAGCCCATGAAGGCGTGGAGGCCGCCGGCGAGCGCCATGATCTCGTTGCCGGGGCGCAGCAGCAGGTGGTAGGTGTTCCCGAGGAGGATCTGCACGCGCAGGTCGTGCAGATCGCGCGGCTCGAGCGTCTTCACCGTGGCCTGGGTCCCGACCGGCATGAAGACCGGGGTCTGCACGTCGCCGTGGGCGGTGTGGAGGACGCCGCGCCGCGCGGCGAAGCCGCGCTCGGTCGGGGTCGAGGAGAGGAGGGTGAAGGGCTTGCCGGGCATCGGCGCGGGGGGCCTATGCGAGGAAGGCCGCGTAGGCGCGATGGGTGTACCAGCAGTCGATCTTGGAGGCCGCCTCCCAGGGGGCGTGCATGTTGAGGAGCGGCGTGCCGAGGTCGACGACGTCCATCCCGTAGCGGGAGAGGAACATCGCGATCGTGCCTCCGCCGCCCTTGTCGACCGCGCCCAGCTCGCCGATCTGCCAGCGCACGCCGGCCCTGTCGAGGGTCGCGCGCAGCTCCGCGAGGAACTCCGCGCGGGCGTCGTTGGCGCCGGACTTGCCGCGCGAGCCGGTGTACTTGTTGAAGCACGGGCCGGCGTGGAGGAGGGCCGCGTTGCCGGGCGAGTCGAGGTCGGCGAAGTGCGGATCGGAGGCGGCGGTGACGTCGGCCGAGAGCATTTGCGAGGCCTCGAGGGCGCGGCGCAGGACGATGTCGCGCGGCTCCCTCTCCTCGCGCTCCAGGAGCTCCGCGACGGAGTTCTCGAAGAAGGTGGACTCCATGCCGGTCGCCCCGACGGAGCCGATCTCCTCCTTGTCGCAGAGCAGCACCATCGCCGTGCGCTCGGGCGCGGCGGCGGGGCGGTCGAGCAGCGCGCGCAGCGCGGCGTAGGCGCAGACGCGGTCGTCGTGGCCGTAGCCCGCGAGCAGCGCGCGGTCGAGCCCCAGCTCGCGCGGGGCGCCGGCGGGGACGATCTCCAGCTCGGCGCTGGCGAGGTCCTGCTCGGTGACGCCGTAGCGCTCGAGGAGGATGCGCAGGACGTTCTTCTTCACCTTGTCCTTGGCGTCCTTCTTCGCGCCGGGCTCGGGGAGGGAGCCGACCAGGAGGTCGAGGCTCTCGCCGGGGATCGCCTCGCGCATCGGCTTGGCCATCTGGTCCTGGCCGAGGTGCGGGAGGATGTCGGTGATGAGGAAGACGGGGTCGCCGGGGGCGTCGCCGATCGCGACCTCGGCCTTGGTGCCGTCCTTGCGGACGATCACGCCGTAGAGCGCGAGCGGGATCGTCACCCACTGGTACTTCTTGATGCCGCCGTAGTAGTGCGTGTCGAAGAACGCGAGTCCGCCCTTCTCCATCATGGGGACGGACTTGAGGTCGATGCGGGGGGCGTCGGTGTGGCCGCCGACGATGCGCAGGCCGGCCTTCGTTCCCTTGCGGCCGATCACGGCGGCCATGAGGGTCTTGCCGTGGTAGCCGCGGTAGACCCTGTCGCCGGGCTTGAGCGCCTTGAAGGAATCGAGCGGGCGGAAGCCCTTCGCCTCGAGGAGCCGCACGGCCTCGGCGTAGGCGAGGCGCTCGGTCTTGGCGGTGCCGAGGAAGGCGAGGTAGTCGCGGGCGTAGGCCTCGACCTTCCTCATCTCGGCGGGGGGCGGGGCGTCGGTGCGGCGCTCCATCGGCGCCTGGGCGGGGGGCTTCTTCATGGCTGGGGATCCTCGGCGGGGGGAGGTTCGGAAGCGGGGGCGGGATCCTCCGCCGCTGGATCCACGGCGGGCGCGGGCTCGGCCCCCTCGAGGGCGGCGGGATCGGGCTCGGCGGTCTCGGGCTCGGACGGGGGCTCGACGGCGGGGAAGTTCTCCTCGGCCTCGTTGGCGCCTTGCTGGCGGAGCATTTCGTAGAGGGCGACCCCGGCGGCGACGCCGGCGTTGAGGGAGTTCACCCGGCCGAGCAGCGGCAGGCGCGAGAGGAAGTCGCACTTGCGGCGGACGGGCGAGCAGATGCCGTGCGCCTCGGAGCCGATCACGAGGCAGGCCTTGCCCTTGTAGTCGACCTTCACGTAGGGTTTGGCGCCGGGGACGGCCTCGAGGCCGGTGATCCACGCGCCGGCGCCCTTGAAGCGCTCGAGGGCGGAGACGAGGTTGGAGATGCGGGCGATGCGGAGGTGCTCGGAGGCGCCGGCGGAGGCGCGGACCGCGGCGGGCGTGACGGCGACGGCGCGGTCCACGGGGAGGACGACGCCGAGGACGCCGGCGCACTCGCAGGTGCGGAGGATGGAGCCGAGGTTCTGCGGGTCCTGGACGTGGTCGAGGACGACGACGACGGCGTTGCCGGGGGCGGCGGCAAGGGCGTCGGCGATCTCGTCGACCTCGCAGTAGGGGAACTCGGCGCAGAAGGCGACGACGCCCTGGTGGTTGGCGCCGTTCACCCAGGCCTCGAGGTCCTCGCGTCTGTAGAACTCGATCTTGACGCCGCGCTCGGCGCAGAGGTTCTTGATCTCGAGGACCTCCTCGCTGTCCTTGACGCCGTCGGAGAGGACGACGAGGTTCACCGAGCGGCGGCCGGCGCGGAGGATCTCGCGCACCGGCTGGCGGCCGTAGACCAGCTCGCCCTCGGCGGGGATGGCGGCGGCGCGGGGCTTGCGGTGAGGGCCGTGCGGGCCGAACGGTGTTCGGCCCTCTCCACTCCGGGCGCCGCGGTCCTGCCAGGGCCTGCGCGGGCGGTCCTCGCCGCCTTCGGCGCCGCGGTCCTCCCAGGGCTTGCGGAAGCCGGAGCGGGGAGGCCGGGACGGAGCCCGGCCATCAGGACTCTCGCCGCCTTCGGCGCGGTCCTCCCAGGGCTTGCGGAAACCGGAGCGGGGAGGCCGGGACGGAGCCCGGCCATCAGGACTCTCCCACGGCTTGCGGCGGAACGTGCCGCCGAAGCCCTCGGAGCGGCGGGCGGGGCGGAAGGGGCGGCGCTCCTCGCCGCCCTCCTCGGCTCCGCCCTCGGGGCGGGCCTCCCAGGGCTTGCGGAAGGATCCTTCGCGACGCGGCGGGCGGTCGCCGTCCTCGCGCTTCTCCCAGGGTTTCTTGAAGCCGCCGCCGCGCGGCGGGCGGTCGTCGCCGCCGCGTTTCTCCCAGGGCTTGCGGAAGCCGGGGCGGTGCGGGCGGTCGGAGGAGGAGCGGAATTCGGAGCGCTCCCAGGGTTTGCGGAAATCGGCCATTGGAAAAAGGGCGCGCGAGGGGCGCGCCCGGAGTGACGAGTGACGAGTGACGAGTGACGAGTGACGAGTGACGAGTGACGAGTGACGAGCGGAGCGACTAGCGGTCGGGGCGGGAGTCCTCGCGGGCCTCGTTGCAACGGATGCGGCGGCCCATGATCTCGGTGTTGTTGATCTTGTCGACGGCGAGTTCGGCCTCGGGGCGGTGGGGCATCTCGACGAAGCCGTAGCCCTTGGACTTGCCGGAGGGGCGGTGGGTGATGATGCGGGCGGATTCCACGACGCCGTATTTGGCGAAGAGGGCGCGGAGCTGGTCGTCGGTCATGTCGTAGCTGAGGTTGCCGACGTAGATCTCGACGGGTCCGGGTGCGCCGGGCTTGCGGGGGCGCGCGGGGCGGCGTGCGCCATCGGAGGCGCGGCGGTTGCGGAGCAGGAGCGCGGCGACGGCGGCGACGAGGACGACGAGGCAGAAGCCGAGGCCGATCGCGTGGCGCGGGAGGAGGCCGAGGAAGGCCAGGGGGGATGCGGGGTTCATGGTGTCTTTGGGGTGTGCGTGTGCGGAAATGCCCGCGCCGCGGGTGGCCGGCGCGGTTGTGTCGGGTCTGTTTTCTACTTCTGGCCGAACGACGCGAGGAGCGCGCGGAGCTCCGGGGAGTTCGAACGGCCGAGCTGCTTGAGGACCTTGTCGGTCTGGCCGCGGAAGGCGTCGGAATCGAGCTTGAACTTCGCGGCGGTCTCGTTGATGGAGTGGAGCTTTCCGTCTTCGACGCCGAAATGCCAGCGGAGGGCCTCGCGGGTCGTGGAGGAGGGCTTGACGGCGGAGATCGCCTTCTTGAGCTCCGCGACGACCATGCGGCGCTTCTCCTCGGGGGCGGCGGAGGAGCGGGGCGGCGCGGGCGGCGGGGCGAGGGCGACGGAGGGGGAGGAGACGGCGGTCTCGTCGTTGATGAAGCCCTGGAGCCGGCGCAGGCGCGTCGGGTGGCGCAGCTTGCGGAGGGCCTTCGCCTCGATCTGGCGGATGCGCTCGCGGGTGACGTTGAACTGCTTGCCGACCTCCTCGAGCGTGCGGGAGAAGCCG
>CAMVRE010000178.1 GCA_947169825.1 uncultured Verrucomicrobiota bacterium
GGGGGGGGGGGGGGGGGGGGGGGGGGGGGGGGGGGGGGGGGGGGGGGGGGGGACGTGGGGGGGGGGGGGGGGGAGGGGATGCGTGAAACGATGCGGTGCATTCTATCAGAAAGGCCCCCGCGTGTCCAGCGCGCGCACACGCCCGCGCGCGAGACGTTTTCCGGTTGACACCGAGGGGCCGTTCCGGTAGACTCCCGCGCCGTTCACGAACCACGCGAACGCGGGTGTAGTTCAACGGTAGAATGGAAGCTTCCCAAGCTTCAGGCGAGGGTCCGACTCCCTTCACCCGCTCCAACCTTTCCGGCCCCGTCCGCGCCCAGACGCCGGCGGGGCCGTCCAGCCCCCGGGGGCGCCACGCCATGGAAGAGAAGATCCGCGAGAAGCTCGAGACGATCCGCCAGATGCTCCAGCAGGACGGCGGCGACTGCGAAGTCGTGAAGATCGAGGGCAAGACCGTCACGCTCGAGCTCAAGGGCGCCTGCGGCTCCTGCCCCTACGCGATGGAGACGCTCAAGGGCTACGTCCAGGAGAATCTCCGCGAGACCGTCGATCCCGAAATCACGGTCGAGCGCGTCTAGCCCGCCTCCCGCGCGTCCGACATGGCCACCGCGACGATCGAGGCCCCGGCCAAGGTCAACCTCACGCTCGAGATCCTCGGGTCGAGGCCCGACGGCTACCACGAGCTACGCAGCGTCGTGATGCCGGTGTCGCTCTTCGAGGGCGTGTCGGTCTCCACGCGCGCGGACGACGCCGTCACGTGCGAGACGCGCGGCGAGGGCGTCGACGCCTCGGAGCTGGAGTCCCTCCCCCTCGAGCGGCAGCTCGCGGTGAAGGCCGTGCGCGCGATGCAGCGCCGCCTCGGCCGCACCGGCCCCGGGAGCGGGGTCGACGTCCGGGTCTCGAAGCGCGTCCCGATCGGCGCCGGCATGGGCGGCGGGAGCGCGGACGCGGCCGGCGTCCTCGCCTGCCTGCGCGCGCTCTGGGCGCCGGAGATGCCGGAGGAGGAGCTGCTCGCCGCCGGCGCGGAGTGCGGGAGCGACGTCCCCGCGATGCTCCTCGGCGGCGCCGCGCTGATGGAGGGGCGCGGCGAGCGCGTCTCCCGCCTGCTCGCCCCGGACGAGCATCCCGCCCCGATGTGGCTCGTCGCCGTCTTCCCCGGATACCACGTCTCGACGAAGGCGGTCTACGACGCCCTCGGCGGGGGCTTGACAAGGCGCCCCGGTGTATGCGAGAATTGCGCCCGTTCCGTTCGCAATGGCGACGCCAGGGCCTGCGCCCGATCGCTCTTCAACGGCCTGCAGGAAACTGTTACGCAACTACATCCCCTTACTGAGCGCTTTTGCCTGGCGCTTGGCAGGGGTGGCGCTTTAGGGGCGCTGCTCACGGGGAGCGGTTCGGCGGTCTACGGGCTGGCGGGGAGCCGGGAGGAGGCCGAGGCGATCCGCCGGAAGATGGACGGGACCGTCCGGTGCGAAGTCCTCCAGACCTTGCCCGATGGTGTAATGGCAGCACACGGGCCTTTGGTGCCCTGAGTCCTGGTTCGAATCCAGGTCGGGCAGCCAGCCGGACGAAGCCTCCGCCCCTTTTTCCCCCCCTCCACCCGACCTCCAACCAGGACCCCAACGTGAAAATCTACTCCGGCACCTCGAACCCGGCGCTCTCCAAGGCCATCGTCGACTACCTCGGCACCTCGCTCGGCGAGTGCGAGGTCGTGAACTTCCCGGACGGCGAGACGTTCGTGCGGATCGCGGACAGCGTCCGCGGCCGCGACGTCTTCGTGATCCAGTCGATCTGCGGGCGCCCGAACGAGACGCTGATGGAGCTGCTGATCATGATCGACGCGCTGCGCCGCGCCTCGGCGGGGCGCATCACGGCGGTTCTGCCGATCTACGGCTACGCGCGCCAGGACCGCAAGGACCAGCCGCGCGTGCCGATCACGGCGAAGCTCGTTGCGAACCTCCTGGTGGCGGCCGGCGCGAACCGCCTGCTCACGATGGACCTGCACGCGGCGCAGATCGTGGGCTACTTCGACATCCCGGTGGACCACCTGCACGCGGACCCGGTGATCACCGACTACCTCTGCTCCAAGCACTTCGCCGACCCGGTCGTCGTCTCGCCGGACACGGGCTCCGTGAAGAAGGCCTACAGCTACGCGCAGCGCTTCGGCTGCGGCCTGGCGATCGTCGCCAAGCAGCGCAAGAGCGGCAGCGAGGTGGAGGCCTACTCCCTCGTGGGCGACGTGAAGGGAAAGGACGTCATCATGATCGACGACCTCACGAGCACGTGCGGCACGCTCTGCGCGGCGGCGAACCTCTGCGCGAAGTTCGGCGCGGCGAGCGTCCACGCGGCCGTGACGCACAGCCAGCTGGACGACACCGGCCTCGCGCGCCTCCGCGACTCGGCGATCACCGAGCTCATCGTGACGGACACCGTCCCGCAGCGCGCCTACAAGCCCGAGGACAAGGTCGTGACGCTCTCCGTCGCCAAGCTCTTCGGCGAAGCCATCCGCCGCATCCACAACAACGAGAGCGTCAACTCCCTGTTCATCTGATCCCCCCGCCACGCGCGATGAGCCGATCGATGGAAGAAATGATGGAATAAACGCAACGCGACAGCGAATGCCCCGCAAGCCCGCACAATCGAACCCCGCCGTCGGCATCGTTCCGGTTGTTCGAAACGAAGTCGTTCCGCTCGTTCGCGACGATTCCATCCAGTCGCTGATCCTCACGGTTCGCGGGGCCCAGGTTCTGCTCGACCGCGATCTGGCGACGCTCTACGGTGTTCCCACGAAGGCGCTCAACCAGGCGGTGAAGCGCAATGCGGAACGGTTCCCTTCGGATTTCATGTTCCAATTGACCAGGGAGGAATGTTCAAGGTCACAAATTGTGACCATGAATGCCGGCAGAGGCTCCAACCTCAAGTATCTTCCGTATGCTTTCACCGAGAACGGAGTCGCCATGCTCAGCGGCGTGTTGCGCTCGTCCACCGCCGTGGAAGTCAACATCCGCATCATGCGGGCCTTCGTCGCCATGCGGCGCTTCCTCGTCGCCAACGCCGAAGTCTTCCGGAGGATCGAGACCGTCGAACGCCGCCAGACCGCCACCGAGACGAAGGTCGACGAGGTGCTCGCCCGCCTCGATTCCGGAAACCCGCCCCCGCAGGGGCTCTTCTTCGACGGGCAGCTCTGGGACGCCTGCTCGCTCGTCGAGCGTCTCGTCGCGCGCGCGAAGGCCTCCATTCTCCTGATCGACAGCTGGGTCGGCCCCGGCACGCTCGACATGCTCGCCAAGAAACGCACCGGCGTCGCCGTCGAGATCGTCACGTCGCCGAACGGCAGGGTCGCCGCCTCCGACGTCGCCAAGTTCAACGCCCAGTATCCGACCCTCTCCGTCCGCGTCTCCGGAAAGTTCCACGACCGGTTCCTGATCCTCGACGACAAGGAGCTCTACCACGTCGGCGCCTCCCTGAAGGACCTCGGCCGGAAGTGTTTCGCCTTCTCGACGATGGACCCCTCCCTCGTTCCCGCCATCAAGTCCCGCCTCTGACACCCCGCCACGCCGCCGCAACACACCCGTGAATCGCCTCTTCCTCCTCCTTCCCCTCCTCGCCCTCGTCGCCGTGCCCGCGCGCGCCGCGGACGAGCCGGCTACGAACGCGGCGGTGGCCCTTCCCGCCGGCGTTGGTCTGGACGAACCGATGCCGATCTTCGAGTGCGGCGGCGAACACGACCTGATGTTCATCACAGACGAAGCCCTTTGGGCGAAGATCGTCATGTCCCGGTTGGTTCTTGTCGCCGACATCGACGTTTCGCTGCCGGACGGAGACGCTCCTCAAGACCACTACCTTTCTTTTCCTTTTGTCGCTCGCGACATCCTCAAGGGTTCGGTCCGGGAAACGAATCTCGTCCTCAGGGTGTGGCCGGAATACGGTAAGGAAATGGTCGCTCTGAAAACGAGTGCGCCGACGAATGCCGACGACCG
This sequence comes from uncultured Verrucomicrobiota bacterium, assembly GCA_947169825.1. Taxonomy (GTDB): domain Bacteria; phylum Verrucomicrobiota; class Kiritimatiellia; order RFP12; family UBA3636; genus UBA3636. The sequence continues at coordinate 3,981 of CAMVRE010000178.1, forward strand.
CCTTCGTTTGCTGTTCGTCTCCACCGAACGGAACGGCGAGTGCTATTTGGACTCGTTTTTCAAAAACGGAATCCAACGGGCGGACGAAGCAGGCTTGGCCGCCGTGAAACGGGAGATCGCCGCCCAGAACCGTGCCTTGGGCTTCTTCGACGAACTTGTCCGGCGCGAGGATCTTCCCCACTGGGAAACCGTTTCCAACGCCGTCGCGGAACTGACGACCGACGCCGACCGGCAGTTCGCAGCCGTCGACCGGATTCTCAACCTCGGCGTGAAGGCCGTTCCGGCGCTCATCGTTCTCATGGACGATTGGCGCGAATTGCCCGTCAAGTCCGTTTCGCTTCCGAACTCCGCCGTCGACAGCTGGGAAGCTTTCCGTCACTATGGTACGCCTGCCGTGGGCAATCTGCTCGACGCGCTCGCCGATCATGCAACCAAAATCGGCTTCATCGGGTTTCCCGGCGAAACGGACCTCGATCGCCAGGAAGTTGTCCGCAGATGGAAACTGCTTTTGCTCCGATGGACGGACGAAAACAAAAAAGCCGGACGTTTCCTTTCTCCCCGTCTTATCGGTTCCGAATCCATCAAACCGAACCCCGCCACGAACGACCCCCTCTGATTCCCCGCCCGCGCGGCGTGGACGCCGCGCGGAGAGTCCTTTTGCAAACCCAACCCAAGAAAGGCCACACATGGCACAAGAAACCAACATCGTCGCCGAACCGCGCACCGTCCACGGCTCCTCCGCCGCGCGCCGCCTGCGCCGTTCCGGCCTCGTCCCGGCCGTGCTCGCCACGACCGGCGGAGAAACGGAGCTGCTGCAGCTCAACGCCCACGACTTCGAACGCGAGGTCGCGCGCCACTCCAACCCGCAGTTCATCGCGCACATCGCGTGCGGCGGCAGCGTCCGCACGGCGCTCGTCCGCGAGCTGCAGCGCAACGGCATCACCGGCCGCATCGAGCACGCCGACTTCGGCGAGATCGACCCGGCGCGCAAGCTGCACGTCCACATCCAGCTGCAGCTGCTGGGCGACCCCGTCGGCGTCCGCGCCGAGAACGGCGTCCTCGAGCAGCACGTGCGCTCGATCGTCGTGTCCTGCCTCCCGAAGGACGCGATCGAGACGCTCCCGGTCGACGTCTCCGAGCTCCACAAGGGCGACGACATCAAGGTGAAGGACCTCGCGCTCGACGCGGAGAAGTTCACCGTCGTGGGCGACACCGAGCTCTCGATCTGCGGCGTCGCCGACGCCACCGAGGAAGTGG
>CAMVRE010000179.1 GCA_947169825.1 uncultured Verrucomicrobiota bacterium
TGGACGGCGGGGACTCCGCCCGCGCCGCCCGTGGCCGCGTAGGTCTGCGCCGCGAGGTCGACCGACGCGACGTGGACCACGCCGCCGCCGCCGCCGCCGCCGCCGCGCTGCAGGCCGCCCGCGCCGCCGCCGCCCACGAGGAGCAGCTCGGCTTCCCTCGACGCCTTGTTCGGCGCGAACGTGAGGGAGCCATGGCGCGAGAAGACGTAGGTGCGGTAGGGAAGGTCCTCGATCACCCGGTCGGGCGTGCGGGAGAAGGAGCCCCAATTGTCGGTGTAGGAGGATTCCGACCAGCGGTCGAGCAGGACCGGCCCTTCCGAAACGCCGTCCGGGAACACCTCCGCCGGCGCCGTCTCGTCGTAGAGGCGGATTTCGTCGAAATACATCAGGGCGTCCTCGCCGTTGTTGTCGAGCGAGAACTGAAGCAGGGACAGGCCGGCGATGTTCCAGCTGCGCGTCTCGCCGAGCTTCTGCGCGTCGAACCAGATCGTCTGCGTGCCGTTCGCGCTGGAGACCGTGAGCTGGTGCCAGGCGCCGACGATGCCCTGGATGCCTGTCGTGTAGGAGCCGGCGCCGATGTCGGTGTTGTTCTTGATGAAGAGCGAGCCGTCGTCGTTGTTCGCGGGGTTGCCGAACTGGAAGAAGCAGCGCCAGCCCGCGTTCGCCGGCGCGTAGAACCAGAAGGCGATCGTCCAGTCCTTCTGCAGTCCGGGATTGGGGACGGCGAGCGTGCTCTTGCTCGGCACGGCGATCACGCCCGTGCGGTCGCCGAGCACGTCCGGATCCGTCACCATCGAGAGATTCGCGATGGCGTCCGCGAGCACGACGGCCGTGTTGTTCGCCGGCGCCGTCCCCTCCTTGGCGGGCGAGCCGATCACGGCCTCGAGGGGGTTCGCCCGGTCGAACGTGTAGAGGCCGACGAGGCCGGCGTGCGCGGGCAGGGCCAGGGCGAGGAGTGCGAGGAGGAGTGCTTTCGTTTTCATGTGAGGCCCCTTTCGAGAGTTGAAAAGTTGAAGGGTTGAAAAGTTGAAAGGGTTCAGGGAGCAGTCGCCGCTTTGCGGCCGGAGAAATCAGAGTGAAGAGTGAAGAGTGAAGAGTCCTGTGTCCGTCGGCGGGAAACCGGGAAACCGGCGCCGCGCGGGGTGTCCGCGAACGCCGCCGATTATACCCAAGCCGCCTCGCGCGCGCAAGGGGGGAGCATCTGTGGACATTCCCCACTTTTCGGCGCCGCAACGTCGCGGAAGCCCGGGCGCCAAAAAAAAGTGGGGAATGTCCAGCAGCTCATCGACGCTTGCGGGAGGGGGCGGAAATGGCTAGAATCCGGATTCTCCATGAAGATCCGTTCCGTTTCTCCGTTCTCCCTCCGCGGCATCGCCGCCGCGGCCGCCTTCGCCGCCGGCGCCGCGGCGCGGGCCGAGGTGCCGCGCCCGTGCCCCGCCCGCGCGATCTCCGTCGCGGACGGGCAGGTCGAGATCGTTCACCACGTGGACCGCAAGGCGGCGTACCACACCTGCTTCGCCTGCGACGACCTCGCCGCGGCCGACTGGCGGGCCGTCGCGGCGAGCCGCGCGACGGCGGCGCTTGACTACGACGTCTGTTCCAACGGCCTCGCGCGCGTGCCGGCGGAGGGCGCCCCGCGGCGCTTCTTCCGGGTCGAAAGCTCCTACGAGCCGTTCGCGAAGGGCGCCGCCCTGCCGCGCGCCCCCGTCCGCGCCGACCTGGAGGTTCCGCTCTCCAGGATCGAGGAGAAGGAGGGATCCTTCGACGCCTCGACGGGCACGCTCACCCTCCCCAAGCCGAACAAGTCGTCGCAGGTCTGGTTCGGAAACCACCAGTACAACACGCCCCTCGACGCGACGGACTACGAGTGGCTCGTCATCGAGAAGCGCGACGCCACGGACACGTTCGCGGTCCGTCTCTACTACAACGACCCGGCGGGCGGCAGCGGCGCCATCCAGTCCACCCTGCGGTGCGAGACCTATCGGGACCGCTGCTACCTCCGGCTCGACCCGCGCTACCGGGGGTCCGTCCGGATGATCCAGTTCCAGGCCGCCTCGAACGCCTGGCACTACGTCCCGAGCGACACGGTCGTCACGCTGGACCGGATCTACTTCACGCAGAGCCGGCCCATCGTGCCCGTCGTCGACGAAGGGCCCGCCGTCCCGTTCGACGACTCCGTCCCGGCGACGAACCTCGTCCGGGCGATGAAGGCCGGGTGGAACCTCGGCGGCTCGCTCGAGTGCAACGCCCCGTCGTGGGACCCGGACCTCACGCTGGGGCTCGACACGGAGGTGATCTGGGGCTCGCCCTACTGCACCGAGGAGATGATCCGGTGGCCCGCGGAGCACGGCTACTCGACCCTCCGCATCCCCGTCACCTGGTACAACCACGTCATCGACGCGGACTACACGATCGACCCGGACTGGATGCGGCGCGTGAAGCAGGTCGTGGACTGGGCGATCGGCGCGGGCTACTACGTGATCCTCAACGAGCACCATTCCGTCCGGGAGAACATGCGCCGCCCCCTCGCGCGCGGCGACGGCTACATCGTCCGGGACGATCCGAACGACATCGCCGAGTCGCGCCGCTTCCTCAAGGCGGTCTGGGAGCAGATCTGCGCCGCGTTCAACGACGGCTACGACGAGCACCTCGTCTTCGAGACGATGAACGAGCCGCGCAACACCGACGAGACGCACGGCCACGCCTGGCAGCCGGGTCTCGCCTGCTACTACTTCAACAACGAGCTGGGCCACTGGAGGACGTGGTGCGACAACCGCTCGTGCCCCGAATGCCTCGCCGACTACGCGATCCTCAACGACTACAACCAGCTGTGCCTCGACACGATCCGCGCGAGCGGCGGCAACAACGCGAAGCGCTTCGTCATGGTCCCCGCGCTCTGCACCGGACGCGACACCCTCCGCGCGGACGACGGCATGACGGACGAGCAGTCCCGGCGGACCGGCGAGGCGCAGTCGCCCGGCCTCTTCCGCCTGCCGCGCGACACGGCCCGCGACAAGCTCCTCCTGACGATCCACGACTACGCGCTCGGCACGGACTCGTCCAATCCGAAGACGGCGTTCACGGACGCGATGAAGACGGACCTCGAGGACTGTTTCCGGGCGCTCCACGACCACTACACCGCGACGAACGGGATCCCGATCGTGATCGGCGAGGCCGGCGCGTTCCGCAAGAAGATCCCGCTCTCGGTGCGGCTTGAATGGATCCGCTTCTTCGCGGACCTGGCGCGCCGCAACGGCATGGCGGTCGTCTACTGGGACTCCGGCGAGGACGGCGACGGGACGATGGCCGAGTTCGACCGCGCCGGGCTCCGGTTCTACGAGCCGGAGTTCGTCCAGGCCTTCCTCGGGGCGATGGAGGGCGACTAGCGCCGGGCCCGGACCGCAAGGCCGGCTCGACACTCCGACGGGGCTTGCCGGGGCGGGGCGGACGGGCGTAGAATCCGCGCCATGGACACCGACAACCGGCTCTACTTCACCTTCCCCGGCGGCGCGCGCCGCGCCGTCACGCTCTCGTTCGACGACGGCACGGTCCACGACCGCCGCCTCGTCGAGGCCTTCAACCGCCACGGGCTCAAGGCCACGTTCAACCTCGTGCCCGGGCGCTTCGGGCGCGACGGCGTCGTCTCGCGCGACGAGGTCGCCACGCTCTACGCCGGCCACGAGATCGCCTCCCACGGCTGGATGCACCTCAATCTCGACCGGCTCGACCCCTACCGCCGCCTCGCCGAGATCCGCGACGGCCGCGCCGCGCTCGAGGACCTGCTCGGCCGGCCCGTCCGCGGCTTCGCCTCGCCCTACGGCGCGCACGGCGACGCCGCCGTCGACGCGATGCGCGAGGCGGGCGTCGCCTACGCGCGCACCGCGGGCTCGTCGAACAACGCGCGCTGGCCCGTCCCCGACCTCCTGCGCTGGACGCAGGTCTCGCACGAGCGCCGCGCGCTGCCGCTCATCGAGGGCGCGCTCGCGAAGGACGGCTGGGGCGGCACGCTCAACGCGCTCGCGCTCTGGGGACACGGCTACGAGTTCGAGGACCGCTGGGACGACCTCGAGGCGCTCTGCTCCGCGCTCGGCGGTCGAGAGGGCGTCTGGTACTGCACGAACATCGAGCTGGCCGACTACGCCGTCGCCTGCGCGTCCGTCGTCTCCACGCTGGACGGCACGGTCGTCCGCAACCTCTCCGCCACGGCCGTCCACGCCTCGTGGGGACCCGACCACGGCGGCGGCGAGGGCGCGGTCGCGGTCACGCTCGCGCCCGGCCAGGCGCTCGACCTCAAAACCCTCGGCACGGCGGGATCGTCCTCCGCCCCGCCCCACCCCGATCCGGTCGTCCGGATCCTTTCGACCGGGAAACACGGGGAAGACGGGAACAAGGCCGACGCCGCGGGCATTCAGCATTCAGCATTCGGCATTCAGCATTCCGGGCAGGCCGGGAGGCCGGTCCTGTGCTGGCCCGGCTTCCGCCGCAAGGCGGTCACGTTCTCCTACGACGACGGGGGCCGCAACGACCGCCCGCTCGTGGAGCTGCTGAACCGCCACGGCCTGCGCGGCACGTTCAACCTCAACTCCGGAAAGCTCTCCGCCGACGACGCGGGCGACGACGCGTGGAACGTCCGCGCCCGCGAGGTCGCCTCGCTCTACGCGGGGCACGAGGTGGCGGTGCACGGACTCCGCCACGAGTCGTGGAACGTCACGCTCCCGGCCGTCGCCGCCGCCGACATCGCGCGCGACCGCCTCGCGCTCGAGGCGCTCGCCGGCCATCCGGTCGAGGGCTCCGCGTACCCCTGCGGCCGCCACTCCAAGGGCCCGGCGGCCGACTCCGCCCTGCGCGCGCTCGGGATCGTCCACGCCCGAGTCGTCGCGTCGCGCGACGACTTCGCCGTGCCCGCGGACTTCCTCGACTGGGCGCCGACGATGCACCACAGCCAGCCCGACGCCGGGGACCTCGCTCGCCGGTTCCTCGACGCCGCGGACGCCCCCGCCGCCGAGCCCTCGCTCTTCTACGTGTGGGGCCACTCCTACGAGTTCCGCACGGAGGAGGACTGGGCGAAGATGGACGCGCTCTGCGCGCTCTTCGGCGGCCGCGACGACGTCTGGGCCGCGACGAACGTCGAGATCTGCCGCTACGTCCTCGCCTTCCGCGCGCTGCGCGGCTCGCTCGACGGCCGCATCCTCGAGAACCCGACCGCGAT
>CAMVRE010000180.1 GCA_947169825.1 uncultured Verrucomicrobiota bacterium
CCGCCGGGGAGGGAGGCGCCGAACCAGCCGGGGGAGAAGAGGTCGTCGGAGCCGTCCTGGCCGCGCTCGGCCTCGACGGGGTTCGGGACCATGTAGTGCCACTCCGGCTCGTGGACGAAGCGCGCGTCTGGGTCGGAGGCCTCGACGCGGAGCGGCGTGCGTCCGGGCGGCGCGAAGAGGAAGGCGGCGGGCTCGGGGCGGACGGCGCCGGGGAACTCGCGCTCGGGGCCGGCGAAGGCCTTGGTCTTCTCGTGGAAGGAGCGCGACTCGACGTCGGGGCGGAGGATGAGGCGGACGGGCTCGGCGTCGTCGAGCGCGTTGGGCCCGCCCTCGGCGGCGGGGAGGCGCGCGAAGCGCAGGAGGGCGCGGTCGCGGCCGGGCTCGAGGCGCAGCGAGACGCGGAGCGGAACGGTGCGGCCGGTGCCGGCGGGGACGTCGAAGCGCCACGCGGCCTCGTCGGGGTCGGCGCGGAAGGTGGCGAGGCAGGAGGCGTCGAGCTCGGAGGAGAAGCCCTGGTTCACGACCCACGCGCGGCAGCGCGTGAGGAGGACCTGGCGGTCGACGGGGACCTCGGGGTCGGGGTTGGCGGCGAGGATGGCGTCGTACTGGCTGCGGACCTCGCCCCAGCGGGCGCGGACGCGGGACATCGCGCCGCGGCCGTTGGCGAGCAGCGCGACGAGGTCGGCGCGGCGGACCTCGGCGCCGGAGAAGACGCGGCGCGGGGCGTGGATGGCGTCGGCGCGCGGGAGGATCGAGAGCGCGACGGCGGCGCGGGTCGGGCGGCCGGGCGTGGAGAGCTCGAGGCGGAGCGTGGCGGGGAAGGGGCGCGTCGCGCGGACGGCGGGGTGGTCGACGAACGCGGCGTGCGAGCCGTCGTCGAGCTGGAACGAGATCGCGCTCTTGCGCACGAAGCGGTCGCCGGCCGCGTATTCGAGGCGGGCGCGGAACGGGTGCGCGGCGCGGACGAGGAGGAAGTTTCCGCTCGGGAGCGGGACGACGCGGCGCTCGTCCTCCGGCATCGTGCACGACGTGACGGGCGGCATCGCGCCCGCGGGGACGAAGCGCGCGACGGCGGCGAGCGGGTCGCGCGCGAGGAGCGCGGCGAGCTCCTCCACGTCCTCGTCCAGGCCGAGCGGGCGGCGCCCCGTGAGAACGCGGCGCAGGCGAAGCGCGGCCATCCGCAGCTCCTGGCGGCGGACGGCGTCCGGGAGGAAGCGCTCCTGCGGCGCGGCGAGCAGCGCGTCGAGGCGCGCGGGGGCGCCGGAGTCGCGTGCGAGGCAGAGGACCTGGCCGGGCGCGAGTGACGAGTGACGAGTGACGAGTGACGAGTGACGAGCGTTCGGGTCGGGGGCGCCGTCGGGAGTCGTGGAGTCGAAGAGGAGAACGGCGCCGGCGGGATCGAAGCCGCGCCAGGAGACGGGCTGCTCGCGGTCGGGGTCGAGGTTCGCGAGGACGAGGACGTCCTCGCGGTCGGATGGTCCGACGGTCGGACGGTCCGACGGTCCGACAATGCGACCGTGTGACCGTGTGACCGTGTGACCGTATGACCCTTCGACTCCGCGAGCCCTGCGCAGCAGGGCGAGCGAGTTGCCCTCGCCGCATTGGACCATCTCGAGCGAGGCGCCGGCGGCGAAGGCGGGGAAGGCGGCGAGGATCGTGTTGAGGCGGCGGACGGCGGCGACCTGGTTGTCGGGCGCGCCCCAGCGCAGGGCGGAGGCGCCGTGGACGTCGACCTTCTCCGTCGCGAACCACTCGACGCCGTTCGTGATGCCGAAGCAGCCCTGTCGCGACGCGAGCGCGGCGAGGGCGGTGCGCATCCGGGCGTAGGCGCGCGAGCGCGCGGCGAGGCGGTTGTTGTCGTGCGTCTCGGCGTAGTGCGCGAGCGGGCCGACCTCGGCGGACATCGCCTCCGCGCCGGGCAGGTACCGCTCGAAGGCCGAGCGGTCCTCGGTCTGGAAGATTTCCGAGTAGGCCCAGTCGAGCCCCTCCTCGGCGATGAGGTTGCGCGTCACCGAGATCTTGCCGCCGAGCCCCTCGAGGAGGAAGACCGTGTCGGGGAACTGCTCGCGCACGCGCGCCACGACGTAGCGCCACGTCTCGGCCGGGACCATGTAGCCGGCGTCGCAGCGGAAGCCGTCGACGCCCTGCGCGCACCAGAACTCGAAGACCGACGCGAGGAACGCGCGCAGCTCCGGGCGGGCGTGGTCGAGCTCGACGAGGTCCTCCCAGACCGTGCCCCAGGCGCCGGGCGAATGGAAGCGGCCGTCGGGCTCGCGGCGGAACCACTCCGGGTGGTGCGTCTGCAGCGCGGAGGCCCAGCCCGTGTGGTTCGCCGGGAGGTCGATGAAGAGCCGCGCGCCTCGCGTGTGGACCGCGTCCGCGAGCTCGCGGAACTGGTCGAGCGGCGTCGCCGCCGTGTCGAACTCCGCGAGGCCGGGGTTCACCGCGAGGAAGTCCGTCGAGGCGAACGGCGAGCCGAAGCGGCCCATGCGGGCGAACGTCGTCGGGACCGGATGCACCGGCAGCAGCTGCACGATGCGGAAGCGCTCGTCGAGGAGGATCGTGTCGAGTCGCGCGACGAGGTCGCGCAACGTGCCCTCGCGCGGGATCGCCGACCAGCCGGCCGCGTCGAGCGCGGCGGCGCCCTCGGGGAGCGGGGCCGAGCGCTCGAGCGCGCAGTTCGCGCCGAACTGGCGGGGAAACGCGCAGTAGATCGAGCTCCAGCAGACCGTCCAGGCGGGGGCGACCTTCACGAGCACGTCGCCGCCCTCGGGCCAGAACGGGCGGTCCGAGCCCTCGGGGAAGAAGCAGGCCTTCGCGTGGAACGAGCCGATGTCGACGAGCGGGAGGCGCACCGCGAAGCGGCGGCAAGGGACGGGGGCCTCCCCCGAGCCCCCTGCGCCGGCGCCGCCGGCGGCGGCCTCCACCTCCTCCATCGGGACGTCGTTCCAGTCGAGCGCGAGGGGCGGTCGGTCGGCGTCCATCGCCTCGATGAGCTCGCGCCGCTTCCGTTTCGCGCCGCCGAGGGAGGTGCGGAGCACGGCGCGGCCGCCGGAGGCGGGCGCGCCCTCGACGCGGAGCTCGAAGACGATGTCGTCGCCGCTGTGGCGCAGCAGCGAGGAGGACGGGGCGGGGGACTGGACCAGATGCATGGGCCGAGCGCTATTTCGAGTCCTCGTTGGCGCCGGAGCGCAGGACCGCGACGAAGGCCTCCTGCGGGACGTTCACCGTCCCGAACTGCTTCATCCGCTTCTTGCCCTCCTTCTGCTTGTTGAGGAGCTTCATCTTGCGCGTGATGTCGCCGCCGTAGAGCTTCGCCGTCACGTCCTTGCGGAACGGCCGGATGTCCTCGCGCGCGACGATCGTCCCGCCCACCGCGGCCTGCACCGGGATCTTGAACATGTGCGGCGGGATCGCGTCCTTGAGGGCCGCGCAGATCTCCTTGCCGCGGGCGCGGGCGCGGTCGCGGTGCACCATGCACGCGAAGGCGTCGACCGCGTCGCCGTTGAGGAGGATGTCCATCCGGACGATGTCCGAGCGCTGGTAGCCGGCCGGGACGTAGTCCAGCGACGCGTAGCCGTGCGAGACGGACTTGAGCGTGTCGTTGAAGTCGACGAGGATCTCGTTGAGCGGCAGCGTGCAGGTGAGGATCACGCGGACGCCGTCGAGCGAGTCGGTCTTGTCCACGGTGCCGCGGTGCTCCATCACGATGCGCATCATGTCGCCGATGCAGGAGGAGGGGGTGATGATCGTCGCGCGGATGAGCGGCTCCTCGATGTAGTCGACGTCCGCCGGGTCGGGCAGGCGGATCGGATTGTCGATCTCCTGCACCTTGCCGTCCTTGCCGTGGACGCGGTAGACGACGGCGGGGTTGGTGGAGATGACGTCGCAGTTGAACTCGCGGCGCAGGCGCTCCTGGACGATCTCCATGTGGAGCAGCCCGAGGAAGCCGCAGCGGAATCCGAAGCCGAGCGCGACGGAGCTCTCGGCGTGCCAGGTGAAGGCGGCGTCGTTGAGCTGGAGCTTCTCGAGCGAGACGCGGAGCTTCTCGTATTCGTCGGTGGAGACGGGATAGAGGCCCGCAAAGACCATCGGGCGCACCTCGCGGAAGCCGGGGAGCGGCTCCGGCGCGGGGGCGGAGCGCAGCGTCACGGTGTCGCCGGTCTTCACCTCGCGCGGGTCCTTCACCGTGCCGATGAGGTAGCCGACCTGGCCGGGGGCGAGCGAGGCGACGGGCTGCATCTTCGGGGTGAAGATGCCGACCTCCTTGACCTGGGTCTCGACGCCGGTGCCCATGAGGCGGATCCAGTCGCCGGCCTTCACGGAGCCGTCGACGACGCGGACGTAGGGGATGACGCCGCGGTAGGGGTCGAAGAGCGAGTCGAAGATGACCGCGCGCAGCGGGCCGTCCGGATGCTCGGACTTCGGCGGCGGGACGAGGTGGACGATCCGCTCGAGCAGGTCCTCGACGCCCTGGCCGGTCTTGGACGAGACGAGGGCGCAGTCGTCCATCGGGATCGCGAGCGCCTCCTCGACCTGGTGCTTGCAGCCGGGGACGTCGGCGCTCGGGAGGTCGATCTTGTTGAGGGCGGGGATGATCTCGAGGTTCGCCTCGAGGGCGAGGATCGTGTTGGCGACCGTCTGCGCCTGGACGCCCTGCGCGGCGTCGACGAGGAGCACCGCGGCCTCGCACGCGGCCATCGAGCGGGAGACCTCGTAGGAGAAGTCGACGTGGCCGGGCGTGTCGAGGAGGTTGAGCAGGTACGTCTTCCCGTCGCGCGCCTGGTAGCTCATCGAGACCGGGTGCGACTTGATCGTGATGCCGCGCTCCTGCTCCAGGTCCATCGAGTCGAGGAGCTGGTCGTGGAACGTGCGGGCGTCCACGGACTTCGTGAGCTCCATGATGCGGTCCGCGAGCGTCGACTTGCCGTGGTCGATGTGGGCGATGATGCAGAAGTTGCGGATGTTCGAGAGGTCGGGCATCGGGCGGGCTCCTAGAGGACCTTGAACTTCGGCAGGTCCTGGATGTCGATGGCGCCGGCGAGGCGGCCGTCCGCGTCCACGACCGGGAGGTCGTCGATCGCGCGGCGCTCGAGCAGGTGCAGCACGTCGACCGCGAGCGCGTCGGGGCCGATCGAGACGGGATTGCGCGTCATGAAGCGCGAGACGGGCTCCGCGAGGACCGAGGCGTCGCCGTTCGCG
>CAMVRE010000181.1 GCA_947169825.1 uncultured Verrucomicrobiota bacterium
TCCGCGACCACGGCTCGCAGAAGGCCTATCTGCACGCGGGGCCCGAGCCGATGGATCCGGCCGAGGCGGTCCTTCGCGCTCGCGCGTGGGAAGGGCTCGACGGACAGGACTACGCCGCGAAGGTCAGCTGCAAGGCCGCCTACGATTTCCCCCACGCGGAGTCCGCGGAGTTTTTACCTCACGCAGAGAGCGCAGAGAACGCAGAGTTTCAATCTCACGCGGAGTTCGCGGAGTCCGCGGAGTTTTCCGAAGGGGCGCGCGCTGCGCGCGCGCCGAACTTGGAACCTTCGAACTTTCGAACCTTCGAACCCGCTACCAGCGGCCAGCGGCCGCTGGTAGCGGTGTACGACTTCGGCGTGAAGGCGAACATCCTGCGGTCGCTCGCGTCGTTCGCGCGGGTGCGGGTCGTGCCGGCGAAGACGCCCGCGGAGGAGGTCCTCGCGCTCAAGCCCGCCGGCGTCTTCCTCTCCAACGGCCCCGCCGATCCCGCCGCGCTGCCCTACGCGATCGAGAACATCCGGAAGATCCTGGGGCTGTCCAGTCACCCAACCACCCAACCGCCAAACCACCAAACCACCAAACCCATTCCCGTCATGGGGATTTGCCTGGGGCATCAGCTGCTTGCCCTCGCCTGCGGGGCGAAAACGGGGCGGCTCGCGTTCGGGCACCACGGGTGCAACCATCCAGTGAAGGAGCTGGCGACGGGCAAGGTGCAGATCACCTCGCAGAACCACAACTTCGCGGTCCTCGCGGACACGCTCCCGCCGGAGCTCGAGGTCACGCACCTCAACCTCAACGACGGCACCATCGAGGGCCTCCGCCACAAGACCCTCCCGGCCTTCTCCGTCCAGTACCACCCCGAGGCCTGCCCCGGCCCGCACGACGCCGCCCCGCTGTTCGACCGCTTTCGCGCGCTCCTGCAAGATGCGCGCGGCGGCTCCGCCCCCGCGCGCATCCCGTCATAGCACGCTTCGCTTGGCCCCGCGTCGATTGGCAACTGGCAACACTGGAACTGGCAACACTCTACAATGTTGCCAATGTGCGAATGTTGCCAATGGCCAATTCCAATTCCCAATGCCGCGCACCCCGCCACAGCGCGCGCGCCCGGCCCGCAAATTCCGCTTGCCGAGGCAGGACGGTTCTTGCTATCCTTCTCCCATCGCGCCGCTTCGGTGCGGATGCCCCGGAAACAAGATCCGTGACCATGTTCCCCTTCTTCAGAAAGCCGGCGACGCCGCCCGCCGAACCCGACAAACGCTACCACTTCGACCAGAACTACAAGGTCGATCCCAAGGCGTTCCTCACCGACGTCCTGAACTGCGACGCATTCAAGACGTTCCTGCAGACGGAGCTGGGAGGCGCCCGGGTTTCCTCCGTCGAGGATTCCTACAGCTGCCATTTCGTCGTGACCCTGGCTGTTCCCCGGTACGAGCATCCCGTCGTGCTGTACGTGGGCGTCATTCCCACGTCGTTCTTCATGGGCATCGCGATCTCCGTGCTGAGAGATGACAATCCATGGTGCCGAACGAAACTCTCCGTGGACGGAAGGGCCCACACCTGGGACCTCGCCGGCGCGGTCGACGCCTTCCGGAGCATCTTCCGGGCGATCGAAAACGAAACCGGGAAATGAGTCCCGACAATGCAAACAAAGGAGTGTAACGAAAATGAAGACCATCATTTCAGGAGAAATCAAAAGTATCTACGATTGGTATTGCAAGGCCCCTCCAAAGGACAGAAATACACAATGGAAGGATGACTACTCCGCCAAGGAGTTCGCAAAGCTTTGGTTTGACGAGAAGGCAGGGGTGACGATTCCAACCGAAATCCGCGAACTTATCGAGAAAAAAGTTGGTATCGGCGAATTCGAGGTGTTGTTTGCGATTCCGGAACACGAGACCCCATTGGACTCTTTTCGAGGTGGACAGCGGAATCATGACATGTTCCTGTTCTGTCGGAAACAATCGGGGGAGATATTCATCGTTTGTATCGAAGCAAAGGTTGCCGAATCGTTGGATGCGACAATTGAGGAGAAATTGAATTCCGCTCAAAACAATCAGGATTCGAAAATTCCCCAACGAATCGATCAGATGAAGTGGCTCTTGAACATGAACAAGGCGGATGTTTCCAGTCTTCGCTATCAGCTCTTCACCGGAATGGTCGGCACGGTTCGAGAGGCAGAGAAATACAATGCCCGCGAATGCCTGTTTCTTGTTTTGCAGATTCGTCCAAGTCGGGATGTCAAAAAGGAAATTGACGGAAACCGGAAGTCCATTGAAGATTTTCTCACGGCCAACGGTGCAAAAGAGATTTTTCGGGAGGGCGATCGCTCTTTTGCAAGCGAACTGAACTGTAGCAATTCAAATTTGCGGGCGATTCTCGGGTATTTGACGATCAATAAGAAGCCCTCAACCGTCTAACGACTTCCGTTGTCGGCGAATCGATTGACCTCCTTGCTGTCTCGTTGCACCGTAAGTGCCGCCCGGAGCCCGGCGGCCGTGCCGCGGGCGCGGGCAAGGAGCGCGCGGGCGGCGGAGAGCGGGGAGCCGCGCGGAGCGGGAACGGATTCGTCGAAGACGGGGTCCGGCGGCTGATCGGGGTCGAGGCCCGCCGCGCGGGCGAATCGCTCCCATAGGCGCTTGTGGCGCATCAGCGTCTTGTAGCGGGGGCGGAGGTCGATGTCCTCCAGTTCGTCCGTCTCGTCGTTGAACCGAGTGTCGGACAGGCTGTCGAGGACGGACGGCATCCGGTCGCCGTCATAGACGTCGAAGTCCGCGCAGAGGGTCCGGGAGAGACGATGCACGAGCCAGCCGGCCTGCAGCGCGGCCGGGAGCGACGTCCGCGCCGCGTCGAGCGCGTTCCGGATATCCCACAGGCTCGGCGGCGCGGCGGCGAGCGGCGGGTTCGACTTCCACCGCGCCTCGCGACGCTTGACGCGCAGGAGTTCGAGCTCCTCGATGCGGCTGCCATGGTGGCTGCGCGCCGGCTTCTTCGCCCCCTTGGAACGCGGTCGGTCCTTCATGCGGCGGTAGTCTCGCAGAATCCGCCGGAAAAGGCAATGAGAAAATATGTCGGGCGCGGCGGGGGCCGTTTGCTAGACTCCGGCCCCATGAAACGCAACAACCAGACAAACGACAAAACCCCTCGTGCGCCCGCGCGAGGGATCCGCCCCGAAAACGAATTCGCCCCCGATGCGCCGGTCTACGGCTTCGGCCGCGAACGGATGTCCTTCCTCGCCGTCACGGAACGGATGGCTGGAACGCCCGTCAACTCCGTGCGCACCTCGTCGCTGCCGCTCGCGCAGCTGCTCCGGCCCTCGCGGGAGCTCGACGGCCTTCTGGCCTGCCTCGAGACGATCTGCGACGCGGAGGGCGACGCCCCCGAGCCGTTCGAGCGCTACCTCGAGTATCCGGTGTGGCCGCGCGACCCGGCGACCGGCCGCGCCGTCGGGAAGCCGTCGATGAGCGACGCGATGCTCCTCGGCACGCACCTGCGCATCGCCGTCGAGGCCAAGTGGACGGAACCGCACTTCGGCCCGTACGAAACCGTGGCGGAATGGCTCCGCGACCGGCCGCGGGACTGCGCTTCGCGGAAGCCGGCGGTGCTCGACGCCTGGCTGGCCGAGGTGCGCGCCGCCGGCGCGCTGCGCCGCGGCGTCACGGCCGCGACCCTCGCGGGCGTCCCCTACCAGCTCGTGCACCGGGCGGCATCCGCGTGCCATCGCGCCGGCCGCGCGCGCGGCGTCCTGCCCGTGCTCTGCTACGTCGTCTTCCGCGACCCCGCCGCGCCGCCCGACGAAACCGCCGTCACGCGCGGCTTCGAACGGGCGGTCCTCGGCCGCTGGACGGCCTGGCTCAACCCCGAGGCCATCGAGGTGCTGTGCGTCTCCGTCCCGATCGTCCGCACTCCCGCGCCGCGTTCGTCCGCGGCGGCCGCGCGGCTCTTCCCCGCCATCGGCGCGGGGGCGAGCCTCTACCGCTTCGACTGGCGGAACATCACGATCGGCCGCGCCGCCGACCGCCGCTCCGTGGCGGCTCGGTCGCCGGACGCCGTACGCCTCCGCAAAACGGCGCTGGCGGCCGCCGGCGACGACCGACGCCGGACCGCTCGTCTCGCGCGCGAACTGGACTTTCTCTGCGAAAACGGATTCGCGCGGAAAATGACGCATCTCGCCGGACTCGCCACCGCGCTGCGCCGCGCCGGCGTCTCGCCAGGCCCCGGTCGCGGAATGCTCTCGCAGTCCGCCGTCGCGTTCGCGCTCGGCGCGACGACAGCAGATCCCCTGCGCGGCCGCCAGCCGTTCCGCCGCTTCTTTTCCGCCTGGACGCGGGGCGTCACGTTTTCGCTCGATGTCGCGGAGGAACGGAGGGAGGCTGCGGGGGCCGCGGTCCTCGGCTTCGCCCGCGACGCGGGCCTCGCCGTCCTGCAGGTTCCGTTCGTGAGGAAGGAGTCCGACCCCGAGGCGCCCGGCGGCATCCGAACCGTTCCGAACGATCTGCAGCCGGCATGGCTCTTCTACGCCCTTCTCGATCCCGCCGTCGCCGCCGCGATCCCGACGTTCGCGCTCCCGTGGGCGGAACTTCCCGTGTCCCGGCTGTCCGCGACCACGCTCGACCTGATCGGCGGACTTGTCGTCGCGATCATGTCGTTTCCAGAGCGCACCGCTCCCGGCGGTGCGGGCTGAGGCGTCATCCTCGGGATAGTCTTAAGGGGTCAGACCCGGGTCAGACCCTTGGCGGGTTTCAAGCGCCGAAGCCGCCCCGCCTCGGATGCGGCGGGGCGGCTTTACAGTTTTTGTCGGTCGCCGTGGCGGGGTTGGACAGTTTCGCGAGGGCGCGGGCCGATCGCGTCCTAGCCGCGGAGCGGCGTGCGAGGACGCATCGGCCCGCGCAATTGCGGCCTTTGCGTTCTGACGGACTGCGGCCGCACCAGCCCCGCGCCCGCGTGGCACGCGGGTTGCTAGCTCGCAAGTCCGACAGGGCCGCGCGCCCGCGGCCCGTCGGGCGTTGTTGCTCCGCTTCGCTCCGAGAATTCCCCTTCAATCTTTCAACCCTTTCAACCCCTTCAACCTCGAACCTCTAACCTCTAACCTCTAACCTCCGACTGCTGAAATGCCTAAACGGACCGACATCCGCAAGATCCTCGTCGTGGGCGCCGGGCCGATCGTGATCG
>CAMVRE010000182.1 GCA_947169825.1 uncultured Verrucomicrobiota bacterium
GTCCGGCCAGGCGGCGAGGACGTAGGCGGCGAAGTCCGGGGCGGTTTCCGAGGGGGCGCGCTCGCGGACGAGGCGCGCGATGCGCGGGAGGCGCCCGGCGCGTTCGGCGGGCGTGCCGCCGGCGAGGAGGACTTCGGCCTGCCACACCGCTTCGACGAGGAAGGCGCCGAGGTCGGGGCTCGGGCGGTTCCGGAATTCCGCGAAGATCTCGGCGTCCTCGACGGACGGCGGCGGGGGATTGGTCGCCGCGAGGGCGAGCGCGTCGAGGCGCGCGGCGGCGTCGGGCGGGAGCGCCGGGACGGGTCCCGCGGCGGGAAGGCGGCGCGGCAGGAGCTCGAGCTCCCAGCGGACGGGCTGGATCCGCGGCGCGAAGGTGGTCCGATCCGACTCGGCGGCGCGGCGTTCGAGGCGCGTGACGCCGAGCGCGGCGGCGGTTTCGTCGGGAAGAAACCGGCGGAAGCGGCCGTCCGCAAGCTCGAGGCGGGCGAAGCCGGAGGCGACGATGGCCCGGCAGTTGCGGAGCGCGAACTGGAACCATTCGCGCGCCTCGCGGGTGCGGCGGGCGACATAGGCGCGGACTTGCGCGCGGTCGCCGTCCGCCAGGCTCGATTCCCCGTGCGGGGCGGTGTAGAGGCCGGGTTCGTCGAGCGCGTCCAGTTCGCGGAGGAACGCGACGGCGCGGCCGAGCGCGGCGGGATCGTCCGGCGTCTCCTTCGCGGCGCGGTTGATCTCCCAGGCGCGGCGGCGCATCGTTTCGCTCTTTTCGCGCCAGTCGTAGAAGGCGGTCCAGTCGCGGTCTTCCGGGCGCGGCGCCTCGGTGGTCCGGACGTCCTTCACGCGGACGCCGCCGAAGGCCGCGACGGGGACGCCGTCCTCGCCTTCGGCGCAGACGACGCCTTCGTTGCGGTCGCGGAACTCGCCCGTGTGCCAGACGAGCCGGTCGCCGGGGAGGATTTCGCCGTCGGGGCATTCCTCGCCGTGCCAGCGTCGCTCGCCGGGCTTTCGCGGGCGCAGGGCGGCGGGCGTCAGGAAGAGCCGGTAGATCCGGGCCGTCTCGTCGCGGTCCGCGAACCGGACGAACCGCGGTTCGCCGAAGGCGTCGAGGACGCCGTCTGCCTCCGCCTCGGTGCAGAAGTAGCCGTGCGCGCCGCCGTCCGGCGCCGCGCGGAAGAAGGCCCTGGCGTCTTCGGCGCCGACTTCGCGGCCGCCGCCGCCGAAGCGCGTTCCGACCGGAGCGCCGGCGACGGCCTCGGCGTGCTTTCCGTCGCGGAGCCGGATCGCCTCGCGGAGGATCTCCTCGGTGGAGGGGCCCTCGGGCGGACGGTAGATCCAGGCGGACGGATCGGCGGCGCCGGCGGCGCGGACGACGATCGGGGCGAAGACCTCGGACCAGAGGCGGGGCTGCCGCGGCGGACAGCCGAAGTCGCGGTATGGGGCGAGGACGGCGTTCCAGACCTCGAAGCGCGCGACGAGGCGGCGGAGCCCCGCGCCGCCGCCGGCGGGGTCGTCCACGGGGCCGTCGTCGCGCAGCTCGACCGCGACACGGTAGGCGCCGTTCGTTCCGGAAAGGAAGAGGACGTCGTCCGGGCGGGCGCAGGCGGCGGGGCTCTCGAAGGAGACGGCCCAGTCGCGCTCGAAGGCGCCGCGGAGGGATTCGAGCGAGGAAACGAGCGGGGCGGGGTCGGCGTCCGCTTCGGCGAGGAAGACGAGCTCGCCGTCGACCAGGCACTGGCGTCCTTCGCGGTCCTGGACGCAGCGGATCCAGCGGAACGGCCCGAACGGTTCGCGCAGCTTGAGGAAGCGCGACGGGGAATTGTCGTAGGGGCCGAACTGCGTGTCGAGAAAGCGCGCGAGCGGCGAAGGGTCCGACGCGAGGAACGCGGCGGCCTCCGCCTCCTGCCGGGCGAAGCCCCGTCGGCTCGGCGGCGCGTTCGTGGCGGGGGCCGCCGCGAGCGCGGGGAGCGCGAGGGCGAGGAGGAAGACGGGGATGGCGGTGCGTTTCACGGCGTAGCGGGGTGTTTGGGATTGTCCACCAACTCTCAATGTCCATCAATCGGCAATGCCATCAATGACAATGCCAATGGAACTGGAAGCAGGTCGGGATTCGGATTTGGATTGGCATTGGCGTTGATGGACATTGGTGGCAATGGGAGTTGGTGGACATTGTCAGGGCTCTGCGGTCTCCGCGTTCTCTGCGTGGGATTCGGGCTCCGCGGACTCCGCGTGAGGTTCTTCCGCGGCGGGGAGCTGCGTGCCGAGGAGGCCGAAGAGTTCGCCGACAAGGGTGGAGCGGTCGGAGAGGGGGAGCGCGTCGCGGGAGTCGAGGAAGGCCGCGAAGGCCTTCGTCCGGAAGAGGCTGCGGATCGGTTCGACGCCGCGGCGGGCCGAGAGGTCGCGGAGGTCGTCCTCGTTTTGCGGTTTGACAGGCGTCCTCCAGTCGACGGAAACGGTGGCGGCGCCGGGCCGTTCGGCGAGCAGTTCCGCGACCAGCCGCGCGGCGAAGCGCCAGGCGTCGGGCGAGCGCGGGAAGGAGGCGACGAGCCGGCGAGCGAACTGCGGAAGCTCTTTGGCGGGTGTCGCGCCGGCGAGCAGGCGCGCGATGGCGGGCAGGCGTTCGGCGCGGTCGGAGTCGTTGTCGATTCCGGCGAGGAGGACCTCGGCCTGCCAGAACGCCTCGACGGCGAAGTCCGAGACGGCCTGCGGGGGATTGTAGTCGAAGGGATCGTCGAAGGGAAAGCGCTGTCCGCCGTCGGTGCGGGCTCCGCGCGCGGCGGCGGCGAGCGCGTCGAGGCGCGCGGCGGCGTCGGGCGGAAGGTCCTGAGGGATTTCCGCGGCGGGAAGGCGGCGCGGGACGAGCGTCCAGGAGGAGAAGTAGTCTCCGTCGTCGGCCAGAAGGTCGCGCAGCGCGGGGTCGTCCTCGGCCTTGGCGCGCTCGTAGCGGGTGACGGCGGCTTCGGCGGCGAAGCCGGGAGGGAGCGCGTCGGGGCCGTCTTCGCCGGGGCGGCGGCGGCCGGGGACGTCGGAGAGCCACGCCTCGTGGCGGAGGAGGTCGGCGCGGAGGCGGAGCAGTTCGCACTGGAAGAAGCCGCGAGCCTCGCGCTCCTTGCGCGCGATGCGGGCGAGGAGCTGCGCGCGGGATTCGCCGAAGATCATCGTGCTGTCGTTGTAGGGGGAGAGATAGAGGCCGGGGCGCTCGAGCGCGGCGAGCTCGCGGAGGAAGGCGAGGACGCGGGTGCGCTCGTCGGACGGGGCGTCGCCGAGATGTCCGGCGGAGCGCTCGATTTCGCCGGCGCGGCGGCGGAGAGCCTCCTCTTCCTCGTAGACGGCCTCCACGCGCGACCAGTCGTAATCCTCCGGGCGCGGCATCTCGGTGAAGACCGCGTTCTTGACGCGGACGCCGCCGAAGGCCTCGACGGGAATGCCGTCCTCGCCCTCGGCGCAGACGACGGCTTCGTTGAGGTCCCGGTATTCGCCCGTGTGCCAGACGAGCCGGTCGCCGGGGAGGATGTCGCCGTCGGCGAGGCCGTCGCGGTGGATGCGGGCTTCGCCCGGCGCGCGCGGGCGCAGGCCATGGAGGACGCGGGCGAGCTCGGCGACGCGCTCGGCCTCCTCGCGCGGGGCGGTCCGGACGAAGACGGCGCCGTCGGAACGGTCGAGGGCGGCGTCGGCCTCGGCACGGGTGCAGGTGTAGCCGCTCAGCTCGCCGCGGTGGTACTGCGTGAAGTAGCCCGTGGAGGTCGCGCCGTTCCGGGAGCGGAGGCAGAGGGTGCCGACGCCGTCGGCGCCGCGGGTTCGGGGCCAGGAGGAATCCTTGCGGCGGACGCCCTCCTTGAGCAGTTCGACGGCGCCCGGCCCGGGCGGCGGCGGCGGAACGCGCCACGCCGCGGCGCCGCCGCCGGCGGGAACGTCCACGGGCGGAACGAGATCCGCCCAAACGGCGGCCGCGGTCCCGTCCCGGCCCCCGGCGGAATCCTCCCGGCGGACCGAAAGCTCCGCGACGTGGTCGCGCAGGCCGGCGCCGGCCTCTTCGGCGCGGAGCGACAGCGAGACGGCGACGCCCTCGCCGAACGTCCCGGACGATTCCGCGCGGGCGCCGTCCCATCCGGGGAAGGGGGCGGGAAACCGCGCACCGAAGCCGGCGAGCTCGTCCTGCAGCGCGGCGAGCGACGCGAGCAGCGGGGCGGGGTCGGCGCCCTCCGCCGCGCGGAAGACGGCCCGCGCCTCGACGCCCGACGGGACGCCTTCGTGGTCGAACCGGACGCGCGCCCACGGGAACGGGCCGAGCGGTTCGGCCGGGCGGACGAAGTCGAACGCGCCGTCCGGCCCGATGCCGAGCCGCCCGGAGAAGAACCGGTCGAGCGGCGTCTCCTCGGCGGGCGCGGGCGGCGCCGCGAGCGCGAGGGCGAGGAGGAGAAGGAGGCGTTTCATCGGGTTGAAGGGGTTGAAGAGGTTGAAGGGGTTGAAGAGGTTGAAAGGGTTGAAGAGGTTGAAGGAGTTTAAAGTTGAAAGGGTAAAGGGAAAAGTGGCGGAGCGTGGCGGGGTTTGATTGGCATTTGCGTTGGTGGATGATGTCAAGGCTCTGCGTCCTCTGCGCTCTCTGCGTGAGATTCAAACTCTGCGCTCTCTGCGCTCTCTGCGTGAGATTCATCCTCCGCGCCCTCCGCGGACTCCGCGTGAGATTCATCCGCGGCGGGGCTCTGCGTGGCGCAGAGGCGGAAGCCGAGGCCGGTGCTCCGGTAGGAGGGCGAGAACCAGAGCCGGGAGGACTCGCAGCTCCTGGCCGAGCTGCGCCAGCTGCCGCCGCGGCGGACGCGGGACACGCCAACCGCCGTTTCGGTCCACTCCCACACATTGCCGTGCAGATCGTGGAGCCCCCACGCGTTCGGCTCCTTCCGTCCCACGGGCTTGTGCGAGACGGTTTCGCCCCAGTCGACCTCGCGCACGCGGTCGACGAGCCCCTCGGCGAAGGCGAGGAAGCGCGAGAGCCAGCGGGGACGCGTCGAGAGGTTCTCGTCGAACCACGCCACGCGGCCGAGCGTCGCTTCCGTGATCTCCGTCCCGTCCGCGAGGCG
>CAMVRE010000183.1 GCA_947169825.1 uncultured Verrucomicrobiota bacterium
GGGGATCTCGAGCCGGCACGCGAGCGGGACGGGCCGCAGGCGCGCGCCGCCGCACGCGGGGCACGGGGAGCCGTCCGGCGCGGTGCCGAGCCCCTCGCACGCGGGGCACGCGCCGGCGCGCGAGGAGAAGGAGAAGCTCGCGGGCGAGAGGCGGTCGTAGACGATCCCGCAGTCGGGGCAGCAGAAGCGGTCCGACTCCTCCAGGAGCTCCTCCGCGCCGTCGGGGCGCTGGAGCAGGACCCGGATCTCGCCGCCGCTCCGCTCCATCGCGAGCTGGACCGAGTCGGCGAGGCGCGTGCGGATGCCGTCCTTCGCGACGAGGCGGTCCACCACCGCGTCAATCTCGCGGGCGGCGTCCGCCTCCTCGCGCGAGACCTCCTCGATCATCCGCACCGCGCCGTCGATCCGCACGCGGACGAACCCCGACTGCACGGCCTCCGCGAGATACGCGCCTCCGTCCCGCGCCCTCCGGCCCGCGCCCCGCGACGGTGCGACCGTTCGACCGTTCGACCGTTCGACCGCCTCCGGCGGCCTGCGCAGCATCGGCGACATCACGGTCATCCTCGTTCCCTCCGGCTCGCGCAGGAGGCGCTCCGCGAGGGCGCCGGGGGAGACGGAGCGCACGACGCGCCCGCAGCGCGGGCAGTGCGGCGTGCCGAGATGGGCGAAGAGCAGGCGCAGGTGGTCGTGGAGGTCCGCCGCGGTGGCGAGCGTCGCGCGCGGGCCGGGCGCGCCGGCGAACTGCCCGACGGCGATCGCGGGCGCGAGGCCGCCGACGAAGTCCACGTCGGGGCGCGGCAGCTTCTCCAGCAGGGCGCGCACGCGGGCGGGGAGGCTCTCGAGGTAGCGGCGCTGGCCCTCGGCGAAGAGCGTGTCGAAGGCGAGGGAGCTCTTGCCGGAGCCGGAGAGCCCGGTCACGACCGTGAGCCGCCCGCGCGGGATGCGGCACGAGACGTCGCGCAGGTTGTGCTCGCGCGCGCCGCGGACCTCGATCCAGTCCCCCTTGGACCCCGCCACGGCGCTACTCCTTCGTGAAGACCGTCACGGGGACGTTCTTCTTTCGCCCCCACTGGCGCGCCTCGCGCGCGGACGAGAACCAGAGGTCGAGCCGGTGCGGACCCTTGATCGCGCCGCCGCGGTCCTCGACCGTGGCGTAGCCGTAGCCGGGGACGTAGAGGACGGTGCCGAACGGGTAGAACCTCGTGTCGGCGGCGGCCGTGCCGCGGTGCGCGCGCGTGCCGCTCGCGGTGATGCCGACGGCCTTCGGCTTGCCCTTGTTGGGGCCGCTCGCGATGACGGGGCGGCCGTACCAGTTGCGCTTCCAGTTGCACGACTCGGGGCCGGAGTCGTAGCCCGTGACCTCCATCGAGACCGTGCGCTTCGCCATCCCGTCCACCGACTGGCGCCCGGCGAACGTCCGGCACCCCTCCATCGAGAGGAACGCGAACGCGGCGACCGCGACCGCGGCGAGCGCGAGCGCGCGCTGCGCCCAGCCGGCGACGCCGGAGAGGATGTCGACCCATCGGTTCATGGGCGGGCATTCTAGCAGATGGGGACCCGTCCGGCAAACCGGGGCGCGCAAGCACAGGAAGGCTCAGTCGTGCGTCGCACCGTCGATCTCGCGGGCGAGGCGCTTCACGGCCGCGAGGTCGATCTTGCCGGTGCCCAGGAGCGGGATCGCGTCGACGCGGTGCCAGTCGGCCTTCGCGGGCTTCCACAGGTTCGGGATGCCCTCGACGCGGTCGAGCGCCTCCTGCAGCCAGGCGGGGTCGCCGCAGTCCGGCGTGTAGAGCACGACGAGCTTCTCGCCGCGGCGCTCGTCCGGCAGGCCCGTCACCGCGAGCTTGCCCTCCTCCAGGCCCGCCGCCGAGACGATCGCCTCCTCGACGCCCTGGTGCGGCACCATCTCGCCCCCGATCTTGCTGAAGCGCGAGAGGCGGTCCGTGAGCGCGACGAAGCCGTCCTCGTCCACGAACGCGATGTCGCCGGTGCAGTACCAGCCGTCCTTGTCGATCACCTCGTCGGTGAGGTCCTGGCGCCCGAGGTAGCCGAGCATGACGTTGGGGCCGCGCAGGTAGAGCAGGCCGGGCTCGTTGGGCCCCAGCTCGGCGCCGGTGTCGGGGTCGACGATCTTCATCGCGATGCCCGGGCACGGCACGCCGGTGCGCCCCTCCTTGTAGCCGGCCTGCACGACGCCGCCGCCGGTGCCGGGCGGGACGGACACCGCGATGCCGGGCGCCATCTCGGTGGCGCCGTAGGCCTCGAGCGGGCGCACGCCGAACTTCTCGACATAGCCCTGGATGAGCGAGTCCTTGAGCTTCTCGCCGCCGGCGAGGACGACGCGCAGCGTGGCGAAGTCCTCCGGCCGGGCGCGGCGCTGGTAGAGCTGAAGGAACGTGGGCGTGCCCCAGATCAGCGTGGACCTGTTCCTCCGCACGATGTCGATGACGGTCTGCGCGTCGAGCGGGTTCGGGTGGTAGGTGGCGCGCACGTGCGTGAGGAGCGGGTACCACAGGCACCCCACGAGCCCGAACGAGTGGAAGAACGGCAGCACGGCGCACATGTGGTCCGCCGTCGAGGTCGCGAGGAGCATCCGCAGCGCCTCGACCTCGGAGAGGACGTTGTGGTGCGAGAGCATCACGCCCTTCGGCTCGCCCGTGGAGCCGGACGAGAAGAGCACCATCGCGATCGAGTCGGGCGCGGTGCGCGCGGTGCGGACCATCGCGCGCAGCGGGAGGAACTTGGCGCGCAGCAGCGCGCCGAGCTTGGCGGCGGCCGGGACGCCCTTCATCAGGTCCTCGAGGAAGACGTAGGTCCCCTCGGGCACCGGCAGGTCCGGGAAGCGCTCGACGAACTTGCGGCTCGTGAGGATCGTCGTGAGGTTGCACTGTCTGATCGCGGAGGCGAAGGCGGCGGTGCCGACGGTGAAGTTGAGGTTCACGGCGCTCTTGCCGAGGAGGGCGACGGCGACGTTGCACAGCATCGCCGGGCAGCAGCTCGGCAGCAGGATGCCGACGTGCTCCGATCCGCGCGTGCGGCGCTCGATCTCGCGCGCGATCACGAGGCCTCCGACGAGCGAGCGGCCCCAGGT
Source organism: uncultured Verrucomicrobiota bacterium (assembly GCA_947169825.1). Taxonomy (GTDB): domain Bacteria; phylum Verrucomicrobiota; class Kiritimatiellia; order RFP12; family UBA3636; genus UBA3636. The sequence goes on from CAMVRE010000183.1 coordinate 3,092, forward strand.
GAGCTTCACGCCGTTCGTGTCGTCCGCGAACGGCTGGCGCCAATAGCGGCGGCAGGTGCGCACCGTCGTCTCGCCGAGCGAGGCGTGCTCGTCCTTGCGCGAGTTGAACCAGTCGCAGGAGAGCTCCATCACCGCGCGGCGGACGCGGAAGGCGTCGGTGTGCGTCGGGAGCGGCTTTCCGAAGACGACGGTCACCGGGTAGCGCGTCAGGCGCGGGCGGTGGAAGTCGTTGAGGAACTGCCCGCCGTAGTAGGCGTACATCGTCCCCCACGAGCCGCCCATATAGATCGGCACGAGGGGGTAGTCCGAGCCGCGCACGATCCGCTCGTAGCCGCGGTGGAACGCGCGGATCGTCCCGGTGCGCGTGACGCCGCCCTCCGGGAACACGCACACCATGTAGCCCTCGTCGAGCGCGCGGCGCGCCTCCTTGAGCGCGCGGGCGACCTGAACGGGGGCGCTCTTCGATGAGACCGGGATCACGCGGTAGAGCCGCAGGACCGGCTTGAGGAGGCGGAAGCGCTCGATCATCGCCGGGTCCATCAGGAAGCGGATGCGGCGGCGCGTCGTGGCGCAGAGCAACAGCGCGTCGAAGTAGCTGCTGTGGTTGGCGAGCAGCAGCGCGGGGCCGTCCACCGGCAGGTTCTCGATCCCGATCGTCCGGACGCGGTAGAGGCTCTTCACGGCGATCGTGACGAGCATCCGCACGAAGAAGTCGCGCAGCGTCCAGAGCGCGCCGAGGAAGAGCAGCGTCGAGGCGGCGAACATCGCCCAGACGCCCTGCCGCGCCGTGAGGCGCAGCGCCGCGCCGCCGACCATCAGCAGGCCCGCGAGCAGCACGCCGAGCCACGAGACGAACGAGTTGAGCGCGAGCCCCTCGCCGCGGCGGTCGGCCGGGAGGCGCATCTGCAGGAACGTGTCGAGCGGCACCACGAACATCCCCGCGCCCACGCCCGCGCTGAAGACGAGCGCCGCGACGGCGACCGGCGCGGGCGAGGCGCGCAGCGCGAGCCCGAACGTCCCGAGCGCGAGCAGCCCCGCGCCGATCGGCATGAGGCCCATCTCCACGTTGCGGCGCGAGAGCCGGCCCGCGATCCACGCGCCCACGGCGATGCCGATCGCCGCGTAGAAGAACTGGAACTGCGCGCCCTCCGTCGAGAGCCCGAGCGTGTTCACGCCGTAGGCCACGAGGTCGATCTGCAGGAACGAGGCGACGAGCGAGAAGAGCCCCGTCCCCGCCATCGCGAGCAGCAGCTCGCGGTCGCGCCGCACCCAGGCCGTCGTCCGCCACAGGCGGCGCACGAAGAGCAGGTCCGGGTGCAGGCGCGGGTTGGCGGGCGGGAGGCGCCAGACGCGCGTGCTGGCGAGCACGCCCGCGACCGCGACGAGCACGCAGAGCAGCTGTGCGCACGTGTAGGCGCCGTTCGGTGCGAGGCCGAGCTTCGCGCGCAGCAGCCAAGCCGCGCCCGGGGCGGCCGCGGAGCCGAGGATGATCGCCAGGTAGCTCCACATCACGAGGACCGAGTTGGCCTCCGTGAGGCGCTCCTTCTTCACCAGCTCCGGCACGATGCCGTACTTGGTGGGCGAGAAGAGCGCGCTCTGGAGCGACATGAGGAAGAGCGCCGCGAAGAGCAGCCACGGCGCCGAGAGCCAGAAGAGCGGCACCGCGAGCGCCATCACCGCGAGCTCGGCGTACTTGAGCGCGACCGTGACGCGGTTCTTGGGGAATCGGTCGGCGAGGAAGCCGGCGTAGGCGGTGAAGCAGAGGAACGGGATCGCGAAGAGGATCGTGGCGCCGCCGAGGAGGAAACCCTTCCACTCCGGGATGAGGAGGATGAGGAACATCGTGACGAACCCCTTGAAGAGGTTGTCGTTGAACGCGCCGAGGAACTGCGTGGCGTTGAGCCAGCGGAAGGCGGCCTCCTTGCGGCGGCGAAGGGCGGCGATGCGGCGGGCGAGGTCCATG
>CAMVRE010000184.1 GCA_947169825.1 uncultured Verrucomicrobiota bacterium
GTGGAGCTGCTCTCCCGCAAGCCGCCCTACGCCTTCCGCGTGAAGGCCCCGGGCGCCGCCGCGTTCTTCAAGGTCCGCCTCGAGGCGGAGGATCTCTTCGAGTAGCCTAGAAACCTAGAAGCCTAGAAGCCTAGAAACCGGAAAGGCCCTGCAAGATGAAACGAATCGCAAAACTTCTGCTGGTCGCGGCGCTCGCCGCAGGGGCGGCGGCCGCGCAGGCCGGGATGGGCATTCTCTGGTCGACGAGCGGCGGATGGGTCGTCGCGGCCGGCGGCGACCCGGACTCCGGACCGGGCGTCGCCGCGTCCGACGACGTGACGTGGCAGCTCGTCTACGCGGGCCCGGACGGCACCGCCAACGCCGTCGACCTCTCCGCGGCCGACTGGGTCGGCGGGGACGACGTCCTGCTCGCCGAGCGCAGCATCCCCGCCGGCGGTGGAACCGCCGCGGACGGCACGTCGTGGGACGATTGGCTGATTCAGCAGGGCGGCGACGCAACCTACGTGGATTTGGATTGGTCGGCGGACCGCGGCGGGTACGTCTTCCAGCGGATTTTCCAGGGAACGCCGTCGGAGGGGGCTCCCTACGCCGAAAGCGGCCTCTTCGCCTTCGATCCCGCCTTCGCGGGGGGACCGGGAGCATTGACGGACAACTTCTCTTTTCCCGAGGACGGCAACGGCCTCGTCCTCGACCGGACCATTCCCACGACTCTGAAGACCTATCCCCTCTGGGTCGGCGGCGTGCAGGTGTGCGAGACGAACAAAAACGACATCCTCGGCGACGGCACCGCGTCGTTCGAGGGCGCGGCGACCGGCGGAACGCTCGCCCTCTCGAACGCAACGATCACGGCGACGCACGCGTTCGAGAAGGACTACGAGTCCCTCTGGACGGATTCGGCGAACGTCTTCTCGGGCGAGGGCTTCGACCTCGCGATCATGCTCGTTGGCACGAACATCCTGCAGAACGCGGATCACCCGGAGTACCAGGATCAGGGCGACAGCTACGGCGTCCGTTCGCAGGGCGATCTCGCAATCACGGGCGACGGGGCGCTCGTCGCCTGGGTGGAATACAACGGCGCGGGCATCGACACCGACGGGGACCTGCTCGTCGACGGAGCCGTCGTCACGGCCCATAGCGGGCAGGACGGGTTTAACGTCCTCGGCGACCTCGCGATCTCGAACGCCGTCGTGACCGCCGATGGCGCCGGCTACAACGGCATCTGCGGCGACGGCGACATCGTCATCGCGGATTCCGTCGTGACCGCCACCGGATGGGCAGGCATCGAAGCCGACGGCCACACGGTCGCGGTCTCCGGGGCGAGCGTCGTTACGGCGGAGGCGACTTGGGGCGATGAAAGCGAATGGGCCCTCTGCGCCTCGGCGCTCGTCCTGGGCGACGGGCTCGCGATCGCGGAGCCGGCGGGCGGCGCGTTCGACGCGGACGAATGGTGCGTCATCGATGCCTCCACGGGCGCGCCGGCGAAGCGCGTGGTGATCGATCGGCGCTTCGCGGTAACGGTCGTGGACGGTTCGACGACGAACACGACGGCGCGGGCGGGCGAAACCGTGACGATCGTGGCGAACGCGCCGGCGGAAGGCGAAGGCTTCGTGGAGTGGTCGGCCGACGACGCGATGGACCTCTCCTTCGCGACGGCGGCGGCGACGACGACGACGTTCGCGATGCCCGCGCGGGCCGTGACGGTGACGGCGGTCTTCAAGGAGATCCAGATCGATTCCATTCCCGACCAGGAATGGACGGGCGGGCCGGTGGAGCCGGAGTTCCGGTCGGACACGGTGAAGTTCGAGGGCACGGACATGGTTCTGCTGCCGGGAACGGACTACACGGTCTCCTACACGAACAACGTGGACCCGGGGACGGCGACGGCAACGGTGACGATGGCGCCGCCGCGGACGGGCCACGCGAGCGTGACGTTCACGATCCTCCCGCCGCCGGAGCCGCCGGCGGTCTCCAACGTCGTCGCGCGCCAGCGCTGGCCGTGGAACGGGCTCGTGGACGTGGACTACGAAGTCGGCGGCGACACGAACCTACTCGCGGGCCTGGCGGCGCAAATCACCTTAACCGACTCCGACGGCCGCTCCTGGGTCGCCTCGACCTTCCTCGCCGGCGCGGAGCCATCGGCCGAACCGGGCCCTCACCGCGCGACGTGGAACGCGGCAGCGGACGCCGGCGCGGGCGTCATGGCGTCGAACGCCATCGCGACCGTTTCGCTTGTGCGGGCGCCGGAACCGCGCTGGTGCGTGATCGACCTTTCGGGCGGCTCCGCCGCATCGTCGTATCCCGTCACCTACGTCACCGATGTCCCCAACGTCCCCGGCGGTTTCAATGCCGACGCCTACAAGACGACGAACCTCGTCCTGCGGCTCGTGAAGCCGTCGGACTGGGCGGACGGCACGTTCACGATGGGCGGGAGCTGCGAGGCGACGCTCACGAACGCCTTCTGGATCGGCGTCTTCGAGACGACGCAGCGGCAGTGGGAGCTCGTGGCGGGCGGCCGCCCGAGCTACTTCCGGCGCGACGACGGCTACGCTACGCGCCCGGTGGAGAAGGTCTCCTACGAAATGATCCGCGGCTCGGACGCGGGTTCGATGTGGCCGGACTCGGGCGACGTGGACGAGGACTCCTTCCTCGGCAAACTGCGCGCGCGGACGGGCCTCGCGTTCGACCTCCCGACAGAGGCGCAGTGGGAGTTCGCGTGCCGTGCGACCACGACGACGGACTACAACAACGGCTCGGACTGGACGGACGGAACCTCGTGCACGAACCTGGACCCGCTCGGGCGCTACTGGTTCAACGGCGGGGGCGGCGGCAACGGCAACCCGGACTGCGACACGAGCGGCGGCACGGCGGCGGTCGGCAGCTACCAGCCGAACGAATGGGGGCTCTACGACTGCCACGGCAACGTGGATGAATGGTGCCTCGACTGGTTCGGCGACTTCGCGGCCTCCGCGGTCGAGCCGGTCGGCGCCCCGTCGGGCGAGAAGCGCGTCCTGCGCGGCGGCTGCTGGATCGACAACGCCGTCAACTGCCGCTCCACGGGCCGGATCGGCCTCACGCCCGACTTCGTCGGCAACTACTACGGCTTCCGCCTCTGCCTTCCCGCCGTGGCGGAAACGGCTGCGGCCGCCGCCGCGTCGGCGGAGTTCCGCCTCGACACGCGCGAGGGGCCCTTCGAGAGCGACGGCACGGAGACGCTGACGTACTCCTCGATCTGGCACGGCGACACGAACGCCACCGTGACGATCCTGCAGAACGGCGACGAGGACGAGCCGGTCGCGGCCGAACTCGCCGGCGAGGGCGACATCGTCTGGCAGGTCTTCGAGGACGGCACCTACGTCCTCACGCACGTGACGACGACGAACGTCGCGGTCTCTCCGGTCTGCAACGAGGAGACCGCGACATTCGTCGTCCGGGGGCATCCGCTCGTGGAGGCGGCGCTCCGGTGGAAATACGCGAAGAACGCGAACGGTTGGCACTGCGCGCAGGTCGCGCTGACGTGGCATCCGTCCTACGCGGACGAGATCTCGGACATGCGTCTCCTGTTCGCCGACCGCTACGAGGACTCGGAGCCGCTGGCCGTGATCAAGACCCTGGACGACGGGCAAGCGGCGTTCTTCGAGGTTCCCGAGATGATCAAGCTGGCGGGCGACGACTGGAAGTATTATTTCCTGAACGACGAAAACGGGAAGGTTTACAGCGAGCGGTTCCTGGAGGGCGGCTACGAGGAGAAACTGGCCGATTCCCCGACCGCGACCGTGACCGACGGCGATGAGCTGGGCGACGTGACGGGCTGGGCCAGCAGCCAGGACAGCACCCGTTATATCACGAACGGCGTGCTGAACGCCGATGGAACAAGCTTTTCCCATGGCATTACCGTCAACGGCCGGACGGTAACGCTGAAGTTCGCTTCCAAGCCCCATGGGCTGGGGCGGCGCACGGCGTATCTCGTGGACCCCGCAACGGTCGTCGATCCGTTGGGTTCGATGGAGACCTACCGCGACGTGGAATACCGCGTCGCGCCGGTCGACCTGACGGCGTTCGCGGGCCTCGCGGACGGCGCACGAGCGGTCTACGGCGTGAGCGACGAAACGATGGACTCGTCGCTCGACAGCGTCCCGCGGGCGGAGCGCCTGATTTGCCTGCGCGTGGCGAACCGCGACTACTCGACCGTGGGACGGGCGGACAACAAGCTTGCGATCCTCGCGTGGAAGGTCGGGGGCCTCTCCCGCTTCCTGCCCATCGCGGAAACGATGTCCTCCCTCCAGGACGGCGGCGGCGTCCACCAGCCGGCCCAGCAGCCGGCCCCGCGACCGCTTTCGGTCGCGGAGGCGAACCTCTCGGCCGCCTTCGGCCTCGCGCCGACCGCGGTGGCGCGCGGGGCGGTGACGTGCCGGGTTTCGTCGATGTCGTTCGGCGGAGACGGAAGCATCGAAGGGACGTTCGAGATCGCGGCGGAGAACGCCGGCGGCGTCGTGGCGGAGTCCGGCGAACTGGCCGGCAACGTGAAGCTCACGGTCCTCGGCGCGGAACGCCTCGGCGGCGCCTTCGAGCCGCTCGACGATTCCTGCGGCGCGGAGCTCCTCTCCCGCAAACCTCCCTACGCCTTCCGCGTGAAGGCCCCGGGCGCCGCCGCGTTCTTCAAGGTCCGCCTCGAGGCGGAGGACGTGTTCGAGTAGCCTAGAAACCTAGATGCCTAGATGCCTAGAAGTCTAGAATCCTAGAAACCCAGAATCCCGAACCATTTCACACCGCATAGGAGAACCTCCATGAAAACCCTCCCCCTCCTCCTTCTTCCCCTCGCCGCGATGGCGGCGGAGCCCGCCGCGCCCGCGGTCCGGCTCGAGCCCGTGGACCGCGATCCCGCCTGGCGGCTCTCCGCCGGCTTCCGCGCCGCGCCGGGCGTCAAGACCTCGGCCGCGGTCGACGCCCGAGCCGCGGCGGCCGCCGCGGGCGCGATCCTGCGTCCCTCCGGGCACGGCGGGTCGTCCTCCTCCGGAGCCGGCGCCTCGGTTTCCGTGAAGACCG
>CAMVRE010000185.1 GCA_947169825.1 uncultured Verrucomicrobiota bacterium
CGCCGCGCTCCGCGCGCTTGCGCCGGACGCCGAGTCCGACCCCGCCGCGCTCGCCGCGGCGCTCGACGAGGCCGGCGCCGACCCGTGGCTCGGGTTCGTCCTGCGCGGACGCGCGGAGATCGCGGCGGCGTGGAAGGCGCGCGGCGACGGATGGGCGTCCACCGTGACGGAGGAGGGCTGGAAGGGCTTCCGCGACCATCTCGACCTGGCGCGCGCGGAGCTCGAGGAGGCCTGGGCGCTGCATCCCGGCTCCTTCGAGCCGGCCTACCGGATGCTCTCGGTCTGCGGCGGCGGCTGCGGCGGGCGCGGGGCCCTCGACCGCTGGTTCGGGCGCGCGATCGGCGCGCGGCTCGACTCGATCGACGCCTGGCAGCAGTATCTCTGGTTCAACTACCCGCGCTGGGGCGGCAGCCAGAAGCGGATGGGCCGCATCGCCCGCGCGTGCCGCGACGCCAACCGCCCCGACACGCTCCTCCCCGTCGTCGCGGTCCGCTCGTGGGGGCAGCTCTCCGACGACACCCTCCGCGACGTCCCCGCCAAGCGCGACTACTGGACGAAGCGCCGCGCCACCGCCGAATGGATGGGCGGCGAGGCGCTCGCCGGCATCGGCGGCCCGCTCGTCCCGGAGGGCGTCCGCGTCAACGCCGCCTGGGTCGCCGCGCAGGCGCTCGCCTTCGCGGGCGAGTCCGACCGTGGTGTCGCCGCCCGTGCCGCCGGATACCCCGGCAACTGGCAGGAGCGGCTGCTCTCCGAGGCCGTCGTGCCGTTCGCCGCCGGGCCCGACTACGACGCCCCGTGGGGCGACCGCGGCTGGAACGCCGTCCAGACCCTCGCGTGGCGCCTCGCGAACGCGACGCTCCTCGAGGTCCCCAACCACCAGGAGTGGGGCTCCTACTACGACCTCACGCTGCGCGATGGCGCCGACGACCCGCTCCTGCGCTGGGGGTCCGTCGTCGGGCAGTGGAAATGGAAGTGGACGGACAAGGCCCGCGAGCAGCTCGCCGACCTGGAGGATCGCGTGTCGGGCCCCGACGCCACGCGCTTCCAGAAGATGCTCGCCGCGCAGGCGCGCAACCTGCTCGACCCCTCCGACGAGCATGCGGCCGCCTTCCGCGCCGCGGCCGACGCCTGGCGCGAGACCCTCGACCCCGCCCTGCCCGCCGCCGCCGTTGACAAGACGCTCGCGATGCTCGGCTACGCGCGCACCGCAGAGGAGGAGAAGAAGGAACCCGCCGCCACGCCGCCGCAAACCACGGAACACACCGAACACACCGAACCGAAACTCCGATGAGTCGAATCCCTCCGCTAACGCTCCGGGTCGGCACAGCCGCCCGTCCCGCTAGACCTCGTCCCCCTCGTCCCCACGGTCCCCCAAGTCCCCTTGAACCCTCACGCAAAGTCCGCGAAGTCCGCCACGAAAGGAAACCCGCAATGAAACGCCTCGTCCTCCTCCTCCCCCTCCTCGCGCTCGTCGCCGCGCCGGCGTTCGCACAGGATCCCGTCGAGCAGACGGTCCACCGTCTTTTCTCCGGCCCCGCCTGGGACGGTCTTTGGATCCTGATTTTCCTTGTCGGCCTCTACGATTGCGTCCGCGAGGCGGCCGCGTTCTTCCGCAAGCGCAGGAGCCTGCGCGCGTATCGCAGAATGTATCCGCGGAGCGAGATCGCCGAAGGCGACCTTTTCGCGGCCGACCCGGCCGATCCGTCGCGGCTCCGCGTCGTGTTCCGCGGCAAGGACGGCGCCGTGCGCGTCGTCGACGGCCCGAAGGGCCTTCCCGATCTGGCCGGGCAGCCCGACCTTCCCTACCGCGCGAAGGACCGCGTCATCGTGTTCGCCGGTCCCGACATTCCCGGCGGGCTTCTCCTGGGACACGTCCTCTTTCGCCCGAAACGGACCTGCATTTCGCGGCGAACCGTCAACCGCACGGTCATCGGCTTTTGGATTCTGCTGGCCGTCGCATTCCCCGCCTTCGCCCTTTTCCTCGCATTCTCCCGCGTTGCGGTTTCGGAGCGGGCATTCGCCGGTTTCGTCCTGGCCATGCTCGGATTCGCCATCCTTCCGACCGTCCTTTTCGCCGCCTACGACGCGGCGGGGCTCGTCGCCCCCCGCGGCTATCCGATCATTCCCCCGCCCGAGTCTCCCGCCACGAACGCGCCCGCCGCGTCCGAACCTCACGCAGAGAGCGCGGAGAACGCAGAGCCGAAACCACACGCGGAGTCCGCGGAGGGCGCGGAGTGAGTTTTCGTCTGGCGTCTGGCGCCGGGCGTCGGGCCAGACGCGAGACGCAAGACGCAAGACGACGAGACGACAGGACGACAAGACGACGAGGAAACGACCATGAAAGCTGACGACAGCGAGCGGCGAAGCCGCGACACCCAACAGATGTCCGTCAAGAAAGGAAACACGCAATGAAGAAACTCTTCCTTCTCTTTCCCCTCCTCGCCCTCGCGGGCGCGCCGGCGCGGGCTGAGGACCCCGCCGAGACGGAGCCGCGGGAACCCGACGCGCGGGGGACGTCCCCCGCGGATTCGCAGGACTTCGGGACGCCGGAGGTCTTCGTCCGGCTCGAGAGCGTGGACGCCGCCGTGGAGGCGCTGGCGGCGGCGGCGGGGACGCGCGCGGAGGCGGCGCGCCGCGTGGACGCCTTCCTCGACAAGGTCGGGCTTCGGTTCCTCCGCCGCGACCTGCCGATCCGCGCGGGGCTCTGGAACGTCTCGCTCGAGAATCCCCGGAAGACCGACTACGTGGTGCTGCTGCCGTTCGGCGACGACGACGATCCGCCGCTCGTCTTCGCGTCGCGTCCCGAACGGAAGAAGGCGGCGGACGCCGTGCGGGCGGCGCCGCGGACGAAGCCGGACGCCTGCCTCTCCGTCTGGGTCCCGTCGACGCGGCGCGCGGCGCGGGCGGCCCGGGCCGAGGGCGTGAACATGGGGAACCGGAATTTCTCCTTTTCCCTGGCGGAGCCCGGCACGGTCGAGAAGAAGTCGCCGTCCGGCGGGCAGTTGTTCGGCGGCACCGAGCTCTTCCCCTACGAGACGAAGCGGGACTGGTGGGTGCGGGCGTCGCTCGCCTTCACGGAGGAGGACGGCTTCCGGTTCGCGATGGAGCGCGCCCCGGCGGGCGGGCCGGAAGAGGATGGCGGCGCGGCGGCGGCCGTCGCCGTCGCCGGGATTCCGGACGAAGCGCTCGGGTCGGTCCCGGGCGGGTCGCTCGCGTGGCGGCTGCGGGCGCCGGATCCGTCCGCGCCGGACGTTCCCGATCTCTGGCTGAAGCTCGTGATCGAGGACGTGCCGCTCAACCGGCGGCGCGCGCCGGCGTACGAGGCGTTCGCGGACGCGCTCGCGGCGTTCGGCGGCGGGGGGCGCGGCGCGGTGCGCGCCGCGGTCGAGCCGGCGGCGGGCGGGCGGTTCCGCCTGGCGTGGCGCGAGGAGGGGGCAGACGCGGAGGCGCTGCGGGCGCTCGGTCGCGCGTTCGCGGCGCTGTGCGAAAGCGAGCGGGAGCTCACGGGGACGAACGCGCTCGCGGCGTTCCGCCCCGAGGTCGTGGAAACGGCGCCGGACGGCCTCTCCGGCACGGTGCGGCGCGCGGGGCGGCGCTTCGCGCGGATCTTCGGGGAGGAGGCGCCGTTCCGGGTCGAGCCGTCGGGCGGCGGCTTCGACGCGACGCTCGGCGGGGAGGCGGCGGGCTTCGCGCCGGGGTGGTTCCAGCCGGTGCGGCTGGACGAGGCGCGGCGGTGGTTCCCGGGGTTCCGTCCGTCCTCGCTCTGGGGCGTGCGGCCGGAGGCGCTGCGGTCGAGACTCGCGCCGCAGATCTCCACGAGGCCGTCGGACGACGCGCTCCTCTCCGCGTCCGGGCGCTGGGGGGACGAATGGGTCTGGACGGTCACGGCGCCGGCGGGCCAGGTGCGGGCGCTTCGCGGGCTCGCGGAGATGCTGGAGCGCGCGGAGTCCAAATCGCACGCGGAGTCCGCGGAGGATGAATCCCACGCAGAGAGCGCAGAGAACGCAGAGCCCGAACCGCACGCGGAGGGCGCGGAGTTCGCCGAACTGCTCGCCCGCGCGGAGGCGGGCGACCCGGAGGCGATGCTCTTCCTCGGAAATGCGTACGGCAAGGGCGAAGGCGTGGAGACGGACTACGGCAAGGCGCTGGAATGGTACCGCAAGGCGGTCGAAACCGGAGACGAACGGGCGACGCCTTTCGCCCAGTTCATGATCGGCGAGATGCATCGGTGCGGTTGCGGCGTGGAGACGAACGACGCCGAGTCCGTGGCATGGTATCGCAAGGCCGCGGAGGCGGGGCATCCGATCGCGATGATGATGCTGTGGAAATGTTACTACTACGGCGTCTGCGTGGAGGAGGACAAGGCGGTTGCGGAGGAATGGAAGAGGAAGGCGTACGCCGTTCCCGACGACGATCCGGTGTTCGGGAAAGCCGCGCGATATGTCAAGAAACGGATATGGGAGGAATACGCCGAGTGGCTGCGGAAGACCGCGGAGGACGGCGACGCGGAGGCGCAGCTCGAATACGGGAACTTTCTCGCGAGCGGCGTCGAGAAAGTCGGGATCGAGGCGGATCCCGCGGAGGGCGTCCGATGGATCCGGCGCGCGGCGGAGCAGGGGCACGCGAAGGCGCAGAACACGCTCGGCTGGTTCTACTGGCACGGGGAGGGCGTGGCGACGAACATGGAGGAGGCGCTGCACTGGATCCGGCGGTCGGCGGAGAGCGGCCGTCCCCAGGCGCAGCTGCGCCTGGGCTACCTGCTCGTGGAGGGCGTCGGCGCGGCGCCCGACCGGCGCGAGGGGGCGCTGTGGCTGCGGCGGGCGGCGGCGCAGGGCGAGGACGAGGCCGGACGGCGGCTCGCGGAACTGTGGTGGCGCGACCCGGCGGCGTTCCTGCAGTCCCGCGTCGACTACGAGATGGAGAAGGAGCGCGCGGGGGCGCTGCCCGGGGACGCGGAGGACGACGGCGGCGGCGACGACGCCGCCGCGCCCGCGGACCGCTCGGCGGCGGCGATCGACGCGGCGATC
>CAMVRE010000186.1 GCA_947169825.1 uncultured Verrucomicrobiota bacterium
GCGGCGTCTTCGAGATGAACCCGAAGCGCACATTCCTCGAGCCCGCCGAATACGACGAGCTGATTTCAAAGATCAAGGCGGCGCTGTGACATGCTTCTCTTCGTTGATTCCACCGTCCGCGAGGACTCGCGGACGCGACGGCTTGCCGAACGCCTGGTTTCCAGGCTTGCGGACGACGACGTCCGGGTGCTGCGTCTGGAAGACGAAAACCTCCGTCCGTTCGACGCCAGGACGCTGGCCCGGAGAACCCGAGCGATAGAGGCCGGCCGGTGGGATTCGCCGCTGCTGGCGAAGGCGGCCGAATTCGCGGCGGCGGACCAGATCGTCGTGGCGGCCCCCTTCTGGGACCTTTCCTTCCCCGCGCTGCTGAAGACCTACATCGAGTGGATCAGCGTCATCGGCATCGTCTTCCGGTATTCGGACGACGGGCGTCCGGTCGGTCTTTGCCGCGCCCGCCGCCTGTTCTACGTCAGCACGTCCGGCGGCCCCGCGGAAACCGACCCGTTCGGGTTCGGCTACGTCGAGGCGCTGGCGAAGAGCTTCTGGGGCATTCCCGACGTGCGTCGGATCGCGGCGACGGGGCTCGACATCGTCGGCGCCGACGTCGAGGCGATCCTGCGGGCGGCCGAGGCGGAAATCGACAAGGTGCGGCCGTGACCCCCTTCGCCGCCATCGACTTCGAGACCGCCGGCTACGACCCGGCGAGCGCGTGTTCGCTCGGCGTCGTGGCGGCGAACGAAGACGGTTCCGTCACGGAGTGGCACCGCCTCATCCGCCCGCCCGTGATGCGCTTCGCCCCCGGATGCATCGCCATCCACGGCATCCGGCCGGAGGACGTCGAGGACAAGCCCGAGTTCCCGGCGTTCTGGCCGGAGATCGCCTCGCTGCTGCGCGGCCGCGTCGTGTTCGCCCACAACGCCCAGTTCGACATGGGGGTGCTCGGCGCGACGCTCGACCGCTACGACCTGCCGGAGATTCCGTTCCGGTTCGGCTGCACGGCCAGGCTCGCGCGGCACGTCTGGGCCGGGCTGCCGCGGCACAAGCTCGACGTCGTGGCCGGCGCGCTCGGCTTCTCCTTCCGCCACCACGACGCCCTTGACGACGCCCGCGCCTGCGCGTTCATCGTCCGCAAGGCGCTCGAGCGCTCCGGCACGGACGACGTCGAGGCCATGATGAAGACCCAGCGGCAGCGCCTGCACGCCTTCCGGGTCCATCGGACGAAGCAGGACTACGCATTGTGCGGGGAGCTGCTGTAGGAATCCTCCACCAGCGGAAGGAACGGTTGGGGTCATCGTCCGCGAGGGAGCGGTCGGCGTTTGCTTTGGCGGCTCACCAACCGGGTTAGCCCTTTGACTTCCCCGGGGCGATATGGAAGAATCGTCGTCCATCCGCGCGGATACTCGTCAATCGGAACTCCCATGCAACCCTCCTTCTCCCTCCCCAACGTCTACTCCGACCACATGGTCTTCCAGCGCGGCATGCCGATCACCATCGCCGGCACCGCGCCCGCGCGCTCGACCGTCCAGGTCGCGTTCGACGGCGTCCGCAAGTCCGTCCGCGCCGACGCGAACGGCGACTGGCGCGTCGAGTTCCCGGCGCTGCCCGCCGGCACGGGGCACGCGATCCGCGTCGAGAACGGCTGCGGCGCCGCGATCGACCTGAAGGACGTCGCCGTCGGCGAGGTGTGGATCGCGGGCGGCCAGTCGAACATGGAGTTCCCCGTCGTGGGCTCGCCGTTCTACGGCCTGCCCGGGGGCTGGGAGCTTTCGGGCAAGGCGAACGACCCGGACCTGCGCATCCTCTACGCGCAGCGCGCCGTCTCGCCCGACGGCCCGTGCCGCGACCTGCCGCGCGGCGCGTGCTGGAAGCCCGCCACCTCGCGCGACGCGGTCGGCATCTGCTCGGCCGTCGGCTACCTCTTCGGCCAACTGCTTCGCAGGCGCCTCGGCGTCCCGGTCGGCATCGTGTCGACCAACTGGGGCGGCTGCCGCATCGAGCCGTGGATCGACGAGGAGACGCTCCGCCGCCACCGCTGCGCGAAGGAGCTTGAGCAGATCGCCGCCGCCCGCAAGGTCTCGAAGCTCGGCGCCAGCGAGGGCGCGCGCCTCGCCAGGCGCGACGCGGAGGAGCGCACGAAGAAGCTCGAGACGTGGCTCCGCCGCAAGTTCTTCGCGTGCGCGCCCGCCATGACGAAGGCCGCGCTCGCCTCGTGGGCCAGGCCCGGCGCCGACCTGCGCGACTGGACGCGCGGCCCGCTCGCGTCGCTCACCGGCGCGAAGACGCCCGGCGTGATCTGGTACCGCCGCGAGGTCGAGATTCCCACGGGCTGGGACCCCGCGCGCGTGCGTTTCCGCGCCGACTGGATGAACGACACGGACGAGGTCTTCTGGGATGGCCGCAAGATCGGAGAAACGTGGATCGACACGCCCTCCTACTGGTTCGCGATGCGCGACTACGCCGTCCCCGCCGCGCTCGCCAGGCCCGGGCGGCACGTCGTCGCGATCCGCCTCGCGAACCACTTCTGCGCCGGCGGCCTCGGCAGCCTGTGGGTCGGCGAGGAGGGCTCGGACGCGCGCATTCCGCTTGGCGACGGCGAGTGGGCCGAGCGCGTCGAGCTGCGCCCGACGAAGGCGTGCGGCGAACGGCCCGTGACGCCCGTCGGCGCCGACGAGCTGGACCCGCGCGCCTCGATGACGCTGCCCTCGACGCTCTTCAACGCGATGTTCGCGCCGCTTTCTCCTCTGCGCTTCAAGGGCGCGATCTGGTACCAGGGCGAGTCCAACGCGTCCGAGTGGAGGAAATACGGCCTCTGGCAGAAGCTGCTCGTCGAGAGCTGGCGCCGCGCGACGCGCTCGCCGGACCTGGCGTTCCTGCAGGTGCAGCTGGCGGGCTACCAGCGCAACACGCCGGGAGACCGCCTGCCCGACGACTTCTGGAAGGACTTCCCGCCGGAGGCCGACCAGGCCTGGACGGACATCCGCGCCGTGCAGGAGGGCATCCGCTCCATCCGCCTCTGCGACCTCGTGACCGCCGCCGACATCGGCGACCACAGCGACATCCATCCGAGCAACAAGCGCGAGGTCGCTCGCCGGCTCGACGCGCTCGCGGGCAAGCTCGTCTACGGCGCGAAGGGCGTCGCCACCGGCCCCGTCCTCAAGGCCGTGGCGCGCAAGGGCTCCGCCCTGCGCTGCACCTTCGCCGAGGTCGGAAAAGGCCTCGTCCTCAAGCCGCTCGAACCCGCGGTCCGGAAGGTCGTCGGCAAGGACGCCCCCGCCGGGACCATCGTCGCGGCGGAGCACGCCTTCGCGATCGCCGGCGAGCGCGGCAAGTGGCGCTGGGCGGATGCGAAGCTCGACGGAAACGCCGTCGTCGTCTCGTCGCCCGACGTGCCCAGGCCGGCGCGCGTGCGCTACGCCTGGACGACGTATCCGCCGTCGATGCGGCTCTTCAACCGGGATGGCTTCCCGGCCTTCCCGTTCCAGGGCCGCGCGAAGTAGGACCCTTCGCTCGCGCCTCCGTCTCTTCCACCGAAACACAACACCCGACCATGAACTCCGACACCATCAAGAAGGGCTTCGAACGCGCCCCCCACCGCTCCCTCCTCTACGCCGACGGCCTCAAGAAGGAGGACTTCGGCAAGCCCTTCGTCGCCGTCTGCAACTCGTTCGTCGAGATCATCCCCGGCCACCACCACCTGCGCGAGGTCGGCAAGCTCGTCGCCGACGCCATCCGCGAGGCCGGCGGCGTGCCGTTCGAGTTCGACACCATCGGCGTGTGCGACGGCCTCGCGATGGCCCACACGGGCATGAAGTACTCGCTCCCGTCGCGCGAGCTCATCGCCGACTGCGTCGAGACCGAGGTCGCCGCCCACAAGTTCGACGCGATGGTCTGCATCCCGTCCTGCGACAAGATCGTCCCCGGCATGATCCTCGGCGCGATCCGCGCGAACATCCCCGCGGTCTTCTGCTCCGGCGGCCCGATGCTCGCCGGCAGGGACCCCGCCACGGGCAAGGTCCTCGACTACAACTCCACCTACGAGGCCGTCTCCGCCTACAAGGTCGGCAAGCTCGACGAGGCCGGCCTGGAGCGCATCGAGCAGAACTCCTGCCCCGGCTGCGGCTCCTGCTCCGGCATGTTCACCGCCAACTCGATGAACTGCCTCTGCGAGGCGATCGGCCTGGCGCTCCCCGGCAACGGCACGATCCCCGCCGTCGCCCCCGAGCGCAAGGAGCTCTGGAGGGCCGCCGCCCGCCGCGCGGTCGAGATGGCCAAGCAGGGCGGCCCGCTCCCGAAGGACCTCATCACCGAGAAGAGCATCGACAACGCGTTCGCGCTCGACGTCGCGATGGGCGGCTCCACGAACACGGTCCTGCACACGCTCGCGATCGCCCGCGAGGCGGACATCCCCTACGACCTGCGCCGCATCAACGAGATCAGCGCGCGCACCGCCAACGTCTGCAAGGTCGCCCCGAGCTGCGCCTACCACGTCGAGGACGTCCACGCCGCGGGCGGCATCCCCGCGATCCTCAAGCGCCTCGCCGAGAAGCCCGGCCTGCTGCACCTCGACTGCCCGACCGTCTCCGGCAGGACCATCGGCGAGATCGCCGCCGGCGCGGAGATCAAGAACGACGAGGTCATCCGCACGTTCGAGAACGCCTACGCGCCCGACGGCGGCCTGTGCGTCCTCTTCGGCAACCTCGCCGAGCAGGGATCGGTCGTGAAGAAGGCCGGCGTCTACGCCTCGATGATGAAGTTCAGCGGGCAGGCCATCTGCTTCGACTCGCAGGAGGAGGCGTGCGAGGGCATCCTCGGCGGCAAGGTGAAGCCGGGGCACGTCGTCGTCATCCGCCACGAGGGCCCGAAGGGCGGCCCCGGCATGCAGGAGATGCTCGCCCCGACCGCCTACATCATCGGCGCGGGCCTCGGCGAGTCCGTCGCGCTCATCACCGACGGCCGCTTCTCCGGCGCCACGCACGGCGCGTGCATCGGGCACGTCTCGCCCGAGGCGGCCGAGGGC
>CAMVRE010000187.1 GCA_947169825.1 uncultured Verrucomicrobiota bacterium
GAGAAGGAGCGCCTCGCCCATCGCGCCGCCATCCTCGACGCCGCCGAGCGCGTCTTCGCCGCCAAGGGCTTCCCCGGCGCCACGATCGCCGAGATCGCCCGCGAGGCCGAGTTTGCCGTCGGCTCGATCTACAACTTCTTCCCCGGCAAGCGCGAGCTGGCGGAGGCCGTCATGCTGCGCATCGCCACGGAGCGCGTGGAGGAGGTCGAGCGCGAGGTCCTTCCGCTCGCCGCCGCGTCCGGCGCCGCCGGCCTGCGCGCGTTCGTCCGCGTCTGGGTCCGCCACCACGCCACGCACGGCCCCTTCCTCCGCATGGGGATGGAATACCAGCGCTCCCAGGGTCATCGCGAGCCGCCCGAGGCGTTCAAGAAGCTCTTCCGCGACTATCGCGCGGCCTCGGAGCGCTTCTTCGCGGAGGGTCTCCGCGCCGGCCTCTACCGCGCCCTCCCGGCGGCGGACCTCGTCCGCACGTTCGAGGGCCTCGCCCACGAATACCTCTTCGAGTGGGACCGCGCGCCCGCCGACTCCCGCCCCTCCGCCGCGAAGCTCGAGGAGCGCCTCTTCGCCGTCCTCTCCAAGCTCCTGCTCGCATGAGCGACGCCCCCCTCCCGGATCTCTCGAAGCCCGGCCGCGCGCACTTCGTCGGCGCGGGCGGCGTCGGCATGGCCGGCGTCGCGTTCCTGCTGCGCCGCCTCGGCTGGGAGGTCTCGGGCTGCGACGGCTCCCGCGGCCCCCTCCTCGACTGGCTTGAGGCGCGCGGCATCCCCGCCGTCGCGGGGCACGATCCCGCGCACCTGCAGCCGCGCCCGGATCTCGTCGTCCGCACGCCCGCGGTGCACGACGACAACCCGGAGCTCGCCGCCGCGCGCGCGGCCGGCGTCCCCGTCGTCGCGCGCGGCGACGCCCTCGCCGCCCTCTCCGCGCGCTACGAGACCTACGCGGTCTGCGGCTCGCACGGCAAGACCACCACCTCGACCTTCCTCGCGACGATCCTCCGCGCGGAGCGCCCCGCCGAGACGCTCTGGTGCATCGGCGGCGCATCGGCCGCGCTCGGCGGGGACGTCGCCGGCGGCGACGTCCCCGCCGAGCGGTCACACGGTCACACGGTCACACCGTCGAACGGTCACGCCGTCGAACCGCTGGACCGTGTGGCCGTCGGACCGTGTGACCGTGTGACCCAGGAAGCGGCGCCGCCGCTTCTCGTCGCCGAGGCCGACGAATCCGACGGCACGCTCGCGCGGTATTCGCCGGCGGTGACGGTCCTCACGAACCTCGACCTGGACCACGTGGACCGGTTCCCGTCGGTCGCCGCGTTCGAGCGCGTGTTCCTCGATTGCATCGCGCGCACCTCGCGCGCGCTCGTCTTCGGCATCGACCATCCGCGCGCGGCCGCGGTCGCCGCCGCGTCGCGCCACCCGCGCCGCGTGTCGTTCGGCTTCTCGCCCGCCGCGAAGTGGCGGCTCGTCTCGTGCGAGCCGGACGGCGCCGGCACACGCTCGGTCCTGCGGACGCCGGACGGCGCGGAGCTGCCGCTGCGCCTCCCGGTCCCGGGCCGCCACAACGCGCTCAACGCCGCCGCCGCGATCGCCGCCGCGGCCGAGGCGGGTGTCGCGCCGGAGCGCGCGGTCGCCGCGCTGGAGCGCTCCGCGTCGCTCCCCGCGCGCCGCTTCGAGCGCATCGGCGCTCCGGAGGGCTTCGCCGTCGTCTCGTACTACTCGCACCACCCGAGCGAGATCCGCGCCCTCGTCGCCACCGCGCGCGGCGTCCCGCACCGGCGCATCGTCGCCGTCTTCCAGCCGCACCGCTACACGCGCACGCGCACCTTCCTCGAGGACTTTCCGCCCGCCTTCCGCGGCGTCGACGACCTCGTGCTCTGCCCCGTCTACGCCGCCTCCGAGTCCCCGATCCCCGGCGGCACCTCGGCCGACCTCTACGCGGCGTTCCGCTCCGCCGCTGCCGCGGCGGCGCGCAACGCCGCGGGGTCGAGTGGTCGAGTGGTCGAGTGGTCGAGTGGTCCCTCCAGTCCTCCATCGCACCACCAGACCACCAGACCACCAGACCACCAGACCGGATCGGCGGCGGAGCCGCCGCCGATCCCCGTGCCGGTCTTCGCCGAGTCGCTCGACGACGCGTTCGACTACCTCGCCGCGACGATCCGCGAGGGCGACCTCGTGCTCGTCGTCGGCGCGGGCGACGTGAACGCGCTCGCGCCGCGGCTCGCGGCGGTGAGGCCCGCGCCGGAGCCGCCGCCCGTGCTGCTCCTCTCCGCCTACGGCACCCGCGCCCCCGCGCCGGGCTTCCGCATCGCCGCGTCGCTCGACGCGCTCCGCGCCGCCCTCGCCGAGGCGCGCGCGGCGGGCACCGCCCTGCGCGTCCTCGGAGCCGGCACCAACACGCTCGTCGCCGCGACCGGCGTCCACGGCCCCGTCGCCCGCCTCCGCGGCCCCGACTTCGACTTCATCCGCGATCTCCCTTCAACCGAGGAACACGGGGAAGGCGGGGAAGACCCCTCCGCGGGCGCTCCGTCCGCGGACTCTCGTCACTCGTCACTCGTCACTCGTCACTTCCTTCTGGAGGTCGGCGCCGCGACGACCGGCACGCGCCTGCTCGCGCACTGCCGCGCGCACGGGCTCTCGGGCCTCGAGGCGCTCGTCGACATCCCCGGGACGGTCGGCGGCTGGCTCGCGATGAACGCGGGCACGCGCTTCGGGTCGTTCTGCGACCGCGTCGAGAGCGTCCGCGCGCTGGGGCCGGACGGCGCCGAGCGCACGCTCGGGCCCGACGACCTCCGCGCCTCCTACCGCGCCTGCCCCGGGCTGGCGGGCCTCGTGGCGGTGTCCGTGACGCTGCGCCTCTCGCCGCTCCCGCAGGAGGAGATCGCCGCGCGGATGAAGGAGCTCTCCGAAAAGCGCCTCTCCTTCGCGGGCCTGCGCACGTGCGGGAGCGTCTTCAAGAACCCGCCCGCCCCGTCGCCGACCGCGGGCCAGCTCTCCGACCGCGCCTTCTGCAAGGGCCTGCGCGTCGGCGGCGCCCACGTCGCCGCGCGCCACGGCAACGTCATCTCCGCCGACGGCACCGCGACGCCCTCCGACGTCCAGGCGCTGCTCCACCTCGTCGCCGACCGCGTCTTCGCGTCGAGCGGCGTCCTCCTCGAACCCGAACTGCGAATCCTGCGATGAGCAAGCTATCCGACGCCGCGGACAAGGTCCGCGAATTCTCCGGCAAGGCCAAGTCCGCCACCGCCGAGGCCGAACGCCTCGCCGGCGAGGCGCGCGAGACCGCGAACAAGGCGCGCGCCGCGGCCGGCAAGGCGAAGGCGGCCGCCGCGAAGGCCGCCGAGTGGGCCTCGGCCGCGAAGGGCTGGCTGCGCCGCGCCGCGACGTTCGCCACGCGCGACGTCTGGGACGTCGAGGTCTCCGCCCTGCGCGGCCTGCACCGCTTCCTCGTCCGGTTCGTCCGCACCGTCTACCTCGTCGGGCGCGGGTTCCGGCGGAACGAGGTCGCGCTGCGCGCCTCGTCGCTCACGTTCGTGACGATGCTCTCCATCGTCCCCGTCCTCGCCCTCGCGCTCTCGCTCGCGAAGGTCGCGACCGACGGCGACCACCTGCGGCACTACGTGAAGAAGCAGGTCCACGAGCTCGTCTTCGCCTCCGCCGCGATCCCGATGCCGAACATTCCCGGCGCGCCGGCGACGGCGGATGCAACCACGGAAAACGCGGAAGACACGGAAGGCCAAGCCGCCGAGGGCGGAACCGAGGAACACGGGGAAGACGGGGAAGGGCTTGCCGCCGATGGAGGAACCACGGAACACACGGAAGACACGGAACAACCCGCCGCCGAAGGCGCGCCCGTCGGCGGGACGAGCTCTCCGAGCGGGCCGAACCCGGAAACGGACATTCAGCATTCAGCATTCAGCATTCAGCATTCCTCCGGCGCCGACGGCGCCGGCTCCGCCGCGCCGTCGGCGCCGGAGGGCGTGATCACCGAGGACACGCTCCTCGATCTCGTCGACAAGGGCTTCGACATCGTCGAGCAGCTCAACTTCGGCACGCTCGGCGGCATCGGCCTGCTGATGCTCGTGTGGACGGTGATCAGCGTCATCGGCAACGTCGAGCAGGCGTTCAACCGCGTGTGGGGCGTCTCCGAGACGCGCCCCTTCTTCCGCAAGGTGACCGACTACCTCGCCGTCGTCATCATCCTGCCGTTCCTCGCCGTCGCGGCCTCGTCCGTCCCGGTCCTCGCGGCGCTGGAGAGGAAGATGGCCTCGTTCGACGCGGCCGTGGGGCTCTCGCGCTTCGCGGGCTTCCCGGTGTTCCGCGTGCTGTGGGTGCTCGTGATCCTCTCGCTCGGCTTCTGCCTCGTGCTGCGCGGCGCGCCGAACACGCACGTGCGCTTCCGCCCGGCGCTCGCCGGCGGCTTCCTCGCGGCGGTCGGCTTCAGCGTGTGGCTCAAGCTCTGCCTCAAGCTGCAGATCGGCGTGGCGAAGTACAGCCAGTTCTTCGGGACCTTCGCCGCCGTGCCGATCCTGCTCTTCTGGGTCTACGTCTCGTGGATGATCCTGCTCGTCGCGGCGGAGGTCTCCTTCGCGCTGCAGAACGCGGACACCTACCACCTCGAGTCGGGCTGGACCGCGCCCTCGCAGCGCGCGCGGACGCTCTTCGCTGCGGCGCTGCTGCGCGACCTGGCGCACGGCATGAAGGAGGGCGGCGGGCCGCTCGACCTCGTCGCGTGGAACCGGGAGCACCGCGTCTCCGTGCGGCTCGTGCGCGACGTCGCCGCGACGCTCGTGCGCGCGGGGATCCTGGCGCCGGTCGACGGCCGGCACGACGTCTACGCCGCGCTCGTCGACCTGCAGAGCTGGACCCTGGGCGACCTCGTCCGCGCGCTCGCCTCCGACGGCGCCTCGGCCGAGGAGCTCTCGGTGGACGACCTCCCCGCCGCCGCCGCCGCCCGCGCCCGCCTCGACGCCATCCCGGACGACTGGCCCGCCCTCCGCGACCT
>CAMVRE010000188.1 GCA_947169825.1 uncultured Verrucomicrobiota bacterium
AGAGGTTCTTGCCGGAGATGGCGATCGTGAAGACGGCGAGGCCGGCGAAGATGAGTGCGACGAGCGCCCCGACGGCGAGTTCGGCGGCGAGTTCGCGGTTCTTGTTTTTCATGGGCGGTTTGCCTCCCACGCGCCGCGGCGCGTGATGTACTGCGCCTCGAGGAAGGCGCGGGCCTGGGGGAGCGTGGAGTGGATGAAGGCGGAGGGGGGCTCGATCGAGAGGACCTTGCCGCCGCCGAGCATCGCGATGCGGGTGGAGATCGAGAGCGCGCTGTGCAGGTCGTGCGTCACGACGACCGACGTGATGCCGAGGCGCGAGGAGAGGTCGGCGATGAGCTCGTCGATGCGGCGCGAAGTGACGGGGTCGAGGCCGCTCGTGGGCTCGTCGTAGAGGACGATCTCGGGCTCCGTCACGATCGCGCGGGCGAGGCCGGCGCGCTTCTGCATGCCGCCGGAGAGGTCGGAGGGCATCGAGGCGCCCTCGCCGCCGAGGCCGACCTTCTCGAGCGCGTCGCGCACCTTGAACTCGATCTCGCCCTCGGTGAGGCGCGTCTTCTCGCGCAGGGGGAGGGCGACGTTGTCGTAGACGTCCATCCACGCCAGGAGCGCCGCGCTCTGGAAGAGGTAGCCGAAGCGCGAGCGGATGCGCGAGAGCTCGCGGCCCTCCGCCTCGCTCACGCAGTCGTCGCCCACCCAGACGCGGCCCGAGGTCGGGGAGAGCAGCCGGATCATGTGCTTGAGCGAGACGCTCTTGCCGGTGCCGGAGGGGCCGACGATCGTGAAGATCTCGCCCTTCTCGATCTCGTAGGAGACGTCGTCGAGGACGCGCTTGCCGCTCCCGAAGACCTTGGTGACGTGCTCGAACCGGATCATCGCGCGCCCCCTAGTAGAACAGGCGGGTCACGAAGTACCCGACGATGAGGATCAGGAGGAAGTTCGTCACGACGCTCTGGCGCGTCGCGCGGCCGACGCCGACGGCGCCGTGCTCGGTGCGGAACCCCTCGTAGCAGGAGACCGTCACGATGATGAAGCCGAAGAGGAACGCCTTGAAGAGCCCGACCCAGAGCGCCTTGGTGCTGGCGAAGTCCATCGCGTTCTGGAAGTAGGTCGCCCACGGCACCGCCAGCTGCGTATGGCTCACGACCGCTCCGCCGAGCACGCCGAGCGCGCACGTGTAGAACGACATCATCGGCACCGTGACCGCCATCGCGGCCATGCGCGGCATCACGAGGAAGCGCAGCGGGTCGATGTCCATGATCTCGAGCGCCGCGATCTCCTCGTTCACCATCATCGTGCCGACCTGCGCGGCCATCGCCGCGCCGACGCTCGCCGCGAGCACGAGGCCGGACATGAACGGCCCCATCTCGCGCAGCATCGAGGCCATCACGGCCGAGCCGGTGAGCGCCTCCTGGTTGTAGACCCGCAGTTCGATGCCGATCTGCAACGCGAGGATCATCCCGATGAAGAACGCGACGACCGAGACGACCGGCAGGCTCCGGACGGCGCAGAAGTGCATCTGCGCCACGATGTCCTTGCGCGCGCGCTTCGTCAGGGCGAAGCGCATCGCGGCGACCGCCCCCACGCAGATCATCGACGCGCGGCCGACCTCCGCGAGGATGTCGAAGACGCGCCGGCCGAGCCGCTGGACGGCGGAGCGGGCGGGTTCGCGGACGGGTGGCTCTCGGACGATCATCGAAGGGTAAGGCGGAAAGGGTAAAGTTGAAAGGGTTGAAAGGGTTGAAAGGGACTGGCGTGCGCGGGATGCGGGGCGTGATTCTAGCGGAAACGGGCGAAGATTTCCACCCTCCCGCGAAAATCGGAAATTTCCGGCCCGCGTGTTCCATTGGACGAATCCCGCCGCCCGGATATTCACTTTTTCCAGGCGCACCCCAACCGGGGCGCCGCGTTCTCGGCGGCGTTCGGATTCTGCCCGACCGAGGAGGCCTCCTTCGCCGCGCAATCGCGCGGGCGCGCTGGACGCGCTGGACGCGGGCGCGGCATTCGGGTAGAATCGGGCGCCGTGAACCTGCTGGAGAAGTTCAGGGAGACCGCGCTGTCGGTGCTGCCGGTGATGGGGCTCGTGCTCGCGCTCGGGCTCCTCGCGGTGCCGGCGGGCGCGGGCGGGCCGTGGTGGCTCGGGCGCTTCCTCGTCGGCGGCGCGCTGCTCGTCCTCGGCCTCACGGTCTTCCTCCTCGGCGTCGACCTCGGCATCCGCCCGATGGGCGAGCGCTGCGGCGCCGCGCTCACCGCGAGGCGGAGCCTCGCGCTGCTGCTCGGCGCGGCGTTCGTCGTCGGCCTCGTCGTCACCGCGGCGGAACCCGACATCCAGGTCTTCGGCGACCAGGTGCGCGGCGTCTTCCCCGCGGTGCGCAAGGGCGCGCTCACGTTCTCCATCGCGGGCGGCGTCGGGCTCTTCATGGCGCTCGGGATGCTCCGCACCACGCTCGGCATCCCGCTCAAGGCCGTCCTCGCCGCGTCCTACGCCGCGCTCTTCCTCCTCGCCGCCTTCGCGCCCGCGCCGTTCGTCGGCGTCGCGTTCGACTCCGGCGGCGCCACGACCGGGCCGATGACCGTCCCGTTCATCCTCGCGCTCGGGATCGGGGTGGCGGCCGTCCGCGCACGCGGGGACCGGGACGGCGGCTTCGGCCTCACCGGCGTCGCCAGCGTCGGACCCGTCGCCGCCGTGCTCGTGTATTCGCTCCTGAACGCGAACGTCGCAGCGCCTCACGCGGAGGCCGCGGAGTTTGAATTCCACGCGGAGTCCGCGGAGTTCGCGGAGTCCCTTTTCTCCGGAGGGGGTTCGGGGGAGGCGGATCCTCCTCCCGTTGAAACTCACGCAGAGAGCGCAGAGAACGCAGAGCTGTTTGGTGGGGCGAGCTCTCCGAGCGAGCCGAACCCGGAGCCTGGGGTCCGCGCCCCCGGAACCTCCCGCGCGATGCCCGCGAAGGAGTCCGAAAAGAGCATACGGAGGAAGCTCCGGCGCACCGTCGTGGCTTCCGTCGATTGGCGGGAAGCGGACATCGACGACGTAATCCACGACCTTCGCGACTTCTCCCTCGCGGGCGATCCGGACGATCCATCGGGCGCCGGCGGCGTCGGATTCTCCGTGTTCCTCGGCGACATCGAGGACAGAGACCACAAGGATCTCTTCGGTCCGGGGACGTGGTGCGGGCGGGCGAAGATTCCGCCGTTCACGATGCACGCGACCGACATCCGACTCGACGCCCTGCTCGACCGCATCGAGAAGGAACGCGGCTTCGCGTGGCGGATCGAAGACGGGCGCGTCGTGCTTTCGCGCAAGGTCCGGCCTTCCGGAAGCTGGTTGTCGCGCTTGGCCGGGAATTGGCGGGATGGTTTCCGCCGCATGTTCCGGCGGAGCGGTTCGGCGGGTTCGGGCGATCTGTTCGGATCGTTCCCGGCGGAGAGCGCGGCCTGGGAGGAGCCGCTCCGGACGCTGACGGCGGACTCGTTCCGCCGCGAGCTGGCGGAGGGCGAGCCGCTCGAAGTCCAGATTGGAGTCGGCGGCGTTTCCGCGGCGATTCCCGCATCCGGCGAGCGGGCCCGCCGGGTGCTCGGCGCCATCGCCGCGGCGGACGACGTTCCGCCGCCGTCCGATCTCGTCGAAAACCGCGCGACCGTTTTCTTCACCCTGAGAAAGGAAGAACCGAAGGCTGGCCTTTACGACGCGGACGACGATTCGGGACCCCGCGTCTTTTCCGTCTTCTTCGACTCCGGCCGTTCTCCCTCGAACGCCGACGACCTGTTCTTCTGGGAGAACCCGGACTGCAAAACCGTCGTCCGCGTCCGCGGCGTCGCACCGCTGTTCGACGAAGCCGTCGCCGAGGCCCGCGCCGGGGAGAAGCGCGTCCGCGAGACGCTCGGCGGAATCGTCCTGGAAACGGTCGACCTCCAGGACGCGTCGCTTCCGGAGGTTCTCGCCTTCTTCGAGGCGTCCACGAAGAAATCTGCCGGAGAAGACGGCGCGGCGATTCCATTCTCGTTCGACGAAGAAGCGTGGCGGTGGTCCTCCCCGGACGACGGTCCCCGACTGACCATCCGGGCGGAATCGGTCGCCCTCACCAACGAACTCGCTCTCGTCGCCGACATCGCGGGCGTTCGGTGGCGCATCGTCGGCGGCGGAGTCCGGTGCATTCCCCGGGTCTTCGAGGACGGCGTTTCCCTCGTGGCGGATCCGCATCCGATGCCGCGCCCGCATGCCGCCGCCACGCCCGAACCCATTCAGCATTCAGCATTCAGCATTCAGCATTCCTCGTTCTTCTCGTCCTTCGCGGAGGCCTTTCCGGAAGCGCTGCGCGAGTCGCTCTCCTCGATCGCGCCGCTGTTCGGGCTGTTCCTGGTATTCCAGTTCGCATTGCTCAAGATGACGCTGCGGCAGGCGCTGCGGATCTCGATCGGGTTCGTCTGGGCGCTGATCGGGCTCTCGGTCTTCCTCACGGGCGTGAACGGCGGCTTCATGCAGGCCGGGCGCATCCTCGGCGCGGCGCTCGGCGGCGCGGCGGCCGGGGGTGGCCTCGGGCCGTGGGCGCTCCTCGTCGGGACGGGCCTCGCGTTCGGCGCGGTCATCGTGTGCGCGGAGCCCGCGGTGTGGGTGCTGAGCGAGCAGGTCGAGGAGGCGTCGGGCGGCGCGATCCGGCGGCGGACGCTGCTCTTCTTCCTCTCGCTCGGGACGGCGCTCGCGATCGGGCTCGCGATGTGGCGCGCCGTGGCGGGGTTCCCGCTGTGGCGGCTCCTGCTGCCGGGCTACGCGCTCGCGCTGCTGCTGCTCGCGCGGACGCCGCAGCCGTTCGCGGGCATCGCGTTCGACTCGGGCGGCGTCGCCTCGGGCCCGCTCACCTCGACGTTCGTCCTGTCGGTCACGCTCGGCGCGGCCTCGGCCGGCGGGGGCGGCAGCGACTCCTTCGGCGTCATCGCGCTCGTGGCGATGATGCCGCTCGCCGCCATCCAGCTGATGGGCATCCTCGTCGAC
>CAMVRE010000189.1 GCA_947169825.1 uncultured Verrucomicrobiota bacterium
GATGGCAAGCACAAGCGCGAACAGGGTGAGCAGGTTGACGGAGAAGCCGATCATCTGCCGCCGCGCCGCCGACCGCCGTGAACGAACCCTTGCCGGTGATGTAGAGCGCCATG
Organism: uncultured Verrucomicrobiota bacterium; assembly: GCA_947169825.1. Lineage (GTDB taxonomy): Bacteria > Verrucomicrobiota > Kiritimatiellia > RFP12 > UBA3636 > UBA3636. The sequence goes on from CAMVRE010000189.1 coordinate 114, forward strand.
TCGCCGGGCAGGAAAATGCCCGCGCCGCCGCCGTTGCGCCCACCGATACCGCCGCCGGCGTTGCCGCCCGTCACCGTGAGCGACGCGCCCTCGGGAATGTCGATGACGACCCGCTTGCCGTTGTCACCGGTGTTTGGCTTCACCGTCAGGGCGTTTTCGCTCGCCCCTCCCGGAATCGAGACATTGCCCTGCACGGTATAGACCATGCCGCCGACAAGTTCCCTTGTCGATTGCGTGATCGTGCCCGTTCCCATCGCGCCGTGCGCCGACGCAGCGGCGAAACCGGCCAGCGTCAAAACTGCAAAACTCTTCTTCATGCCTTGTTTCTCTCTTTCAGGTCTTGTATCAGCCACAGAGGCCAAAACGATCACAAAGTCTTTGCGTGCTTTGTGTTCTTTGTGGCCAAGAACATCACGGATTCCCGAACGCCGTGCCGTAGATCGTCTGCACGTTGGCGCCAGCGCCGACGATCCTGCCGCCCGCCGGCACAAGCACGTTGAACGCGCCGTCCTCGCCCTCGCAGGCGAGGATCATGTCGCACGGCGCCGAATCCGTCGTGTATTGGAAGCTGCGCTCCACGAAGCTCGCCGGCCAGCTCGGGCGGGGCGAAGTCACGTCGCGCACCGTGATTTCCGAAGTGCCGCCGCCGAGCTCGCGCGTCTTGCCGCGGTCGAGTTTCGTCAGGGTGCAGCTCGGGGGGAAGGCGGCGAGCGCCGCGCCTTCCTGGACCGTCACTTCGCCGACGGCCGCGATGTCGATGTCCACGCCCTGCGCGTAGGCCCCGGTCGGCGCATAGACGACATCCGCCGCCTTGGCGCGCGCCGCGCGGGCCGCGCGCGGCGCCGTGGCGAGCGACTGGCGCGGCTTCATCTCCGGCGCGTCCGGAGGCGTGAGGCCGATTTCGGGGACTCCCTTGATGGAACCCATCGCGTCGGCGAGCGTGTAGCCGAGCCCGTCAGGGTCGTTGCCGTTCGCGTCGGCGAGCTCGGCGTAGAAGACGCCGTTCGTATCGACGGGGACGCGCATCGTCCGAGCCCAGATAGCGGTGTCAGGCGCCGCCGAATCGTAGAGGCGGAACGTCATCTCCAGCGACGTGGTGCGCTCGTATCCGCCCGTCCGCCGCAGCACGCCGCGATACGTGAGCACCTGCGGCACGTCGGCGATCGCGGTCGCCGCGCACAGCGCCGCGACCGCGACCGCAACGCGGGTTGAAAGGTTGAAGGGTTGAAAGGTTGAAAAGAAACCTTTCCGCTTCGTTGTGTTTTTCTTCATGGTGTTGTTCCTTAAATTGTTTTTTGTTTTAGCCACAAAGGTCACAAAGGACACAAAGGGCTGTGAGCCTTGTTGTTTCGCCCTGCGAGTTTCCGGCATTCAAATTTTTCGGAGCCAAAGTTGATTTTGGATTCTTCCCGCTTTGTACTCTTTGTGGTCTTTGTGGCCGAAAACGGTCACTCCAGCGCCTTCGCCTTGAAGACGCGCTTGAGGGTGAAGGTGCCGGTCGACCGGATCGGGCTCTTCGCGGAAAGCCCCCCAACGTCCCACGTCACGACGCCCGAGGTCGTTTCGTCTGCGTTGTAGGGGAAGCGCACCGGCAGCCCGGATTCGCCATGCTCGTGCCAGGAGAACTCAAGTCGGTTCGAGATGCTCCAGAGCTCGGGCTTGATCGGCTGGGCGTAGTTTTCGAAATCGTCGCCCGACGGCGCGGCGCCGCTGTAGTCCGCCGTCTTGCCGTCGTGGTCCGGGTGCCAGGCGTGGCGGAACGGGTTGTCGCGCGCGGTGGGGGCGACCGTCCACGAAAAGACCGCGTCATTGCCGAACGCCGAACCATCCTCCGCCGCGACGACGGGCGTGTCCACGCTCATCATCACCGTCGAGATGCGCCGGGGATTTTCGATTTCCGAGGGGACGCCCGAAAGCTCCCTGAAGAGCCGCGGATTGCCGTCGGCGTCCATGCCGGCCGCCACGCGCTGCAGGAGCGAACACGTTCCGTCCTCGGCCACGTGCACCATGACGTTCATCCGCAGCGTCCCGCCGGCCTCGACCGGCATCGGCGTCTCGTCGGACATGCCGGAAACCTTCGAGAGGGCGATTTCGCCCATCCAGAGGCCGATCGGATAGGCGGCCGCGTTCTCCGGCGCGGCCGCCACGGCGATGGGGAGACGCACGCGCATCTTGCTCGCGCCGAGATCCTCGATCACCAGAATCGCGCCGTATTCCGTCCCGGCGCCCATCTGCGCACGGTCGATGGAGAAAACCTGCTCCGAGATTCCGTCCGGGGCGAGTTCGACGGTCCACGCCTCCTCGGTTGCGTTCGTGTATCCGGGCGAGGAAATCGCATCGACGCGCGGAAGGCGGCGGGAAAGGGGCGGAACCACCTCTCCGGCTTCATTCGCGTCGTCCGAGGGCACGACGGAGAAGCGGAACGTGTGATTCGTCGTTCCGCAGTTCTTGATCTGGAGCGCGGTGAAGTTGTCTGCGTCGCCAAAGAACACGCCGCTGCCCATCACTCCGATCACGCCCGGCCAGTCGCCGTCCCTGGTGGCGGTGAGGGCGTATGCCTTGCCGCCCTGGAGCTTCGTGCTGGACAAGATTCCCAGCGAAAAGAACGTCGGCGCGGCCGACTTGTTCCCTGCGATCTGGTATGCCACGCCCGACGCTGCGCCGAAGGGGCCCTCGCCGAAGTAGGACTTGGCCGGAACCGACACGCCCGGATCCGCGGAGACGCCCACGATGTTCATGAAGCCGGTGTCGCCGGACGTGGCGCGCCACGTCTGGCGCGGCGCGGACGGGACGCCGTAGAACTGCTTCGACCACGTGTCCGTCGCATAGACAAGGTAGGCATAGCCGCCCGCGAGCGCGGCCATCGTCGAAGCCGTATCGTCGCCGGGAACCCACACGCGGTAGGAAACCGGCTTCTGGGCGATTTCCGTCCCGTCGTCCGCGAGCTGGCGCGTGGAGGAATAGGCGTCCGACTGGTAGGATGCGACGCGCAGGACAGGCGCGCCGGCGAAGAACTCCTCGCAAAGCGCGTTCGTCGGCGTCGATTCGAGGTAGATCGCGTTCCACCCCTTCTTGAGCGTCATCGTCTCGGAGACATGCGCCGCGAAAGCCGCCACCGGCAACAGCAGCAAAAACGAAAATTTGGTCGCTTTCATTCCACGTTTTCCTTTCAAGCTCAACTTGATTTTGGCCACAAAGTCCACAAAGGGCGCAAAGGAGTTTTTGGGATCTGGGGCATCGCCCCAGATTCTTTGTGCTCTTTGTGTTCTTTGTGGCCGTAAAACTACTTCGCCTCAACCCGGAAGAACTGGCTGGTCGCGCCTTCTGCGGGCACGACGTAGATGGTCGCCACGCCCACGTCGTCCTCGTCGGCGGACGGCATCACCTGCTCGTGCTCGGCCTTTTCCGTCTCGGATTCCTTGACGGGCTGGGCCGCCCACTGGGGATTCGTGAGCGAAAGCGTCGTGGCGACGCCGTAGACGTGGCCGCCGACATACTCGAAGCGGAGCGGATGGGGGGCGTGATCGGGCGCGTCGTAGGCGGTGATCGCGAGCTTGTCCGTCGCGTCGAAGGGATTCGTCCCCGCGCGGTATTCGAAGTAGTTCGACGCGCCGTCGCCGTCGTAGTCGGCAAAGGGGTCGTATTCGCCTTCGAAACCATACGCCTCCATCCACGGGGCGATCGTGTCGACATATTCGGCGGGAACGCTGACGGTTTGCGTCGGGTCGTTCGTCGAGGTGAAGCTCTGCATGTGCACGAACGCGAGACTGACCGTCGAAACGGTGTTCGCTTCGCCCACGTCGAGCGGATCGACCGCGAGGGAAAGCCCCGACTCCTGGACGACGACGCAGTTGAGCCTGTCGCCTACGGCGGCCGTGAAGTCCGTCGCCGTCGAAGAGAGCGGAATCTGCAGCAGGAAGTTGTAGCCGTCCGCCAGCGGATCCGCCACCGTCGTGGAGGCAAGGACCGTTCCGTTCGTCGAGACGGCCTGGACGGTCACCGCGGCGGACGAGGTCAGCACCTTGTTCTGCCAGTCCTTCAGCGTCCCTTTGATGAGGTGTGTCCCGGTCGGGAAGTTCGCGGCCGCGGCGACGTGCATCGCCGCAAGCGGCAGCAGCAGCGCCGCCAGCTTCTTTTTTCCATTCATGTCTCTTTTCCTTCTTCTGCCTTGTGGCTGAAAGTCAAACCTGTGCTGCACGGCGAACGCATGTCGATGGGGGTGGTCGGTGGTCGAAAAACGGACGAAAAGTCTGTCGCAAGGCGGCAGGCGAAGCGAAGCGACCCGCTGGAAGCGGCGCTACTGGGCATGATGCCACATTCCGCGGGCGAAGTCAATCGTTTCCTGCGCGCGTGCGCGGGACCCGGGGGTTATCGCAGCTCCTGGCCACGCTACCGCAGGAGGGAACGGAATCTTGCGCGAGTCCACGGCGACCAGCCCTCCGCCTCCTGCTCCGGCCGCCTCTGCCAGCGAATCTGCAACACGGTCGGAGAACACATGTCAACGGGTCATGCTTCAATTCCACCGTGCGTGATTTTCAGCATTATCTGCACTTCCAGAGCGGACAAATACGTGAAAATCACGCACGGTGGAATCGACCATCGGCGTCGCCGTCCGGAGCATGCCCGGAGCCGCAATTCGGACCGGACGGCGAAGCCGGAGCGGGCGGGGAGCATCCGGGGCGCCGAAGCGTTTCGCACCGCGATGTCACGGAGTATACACGAAACCGAGGGGACGGGTTACGCGATGTCGCCGGGGACGTCGCTCCGGTGCTTCTCCCCGCCGTCGCGGCCTCGCCAGCGGAGCAGCAGCTGGGTGCGGTCGTCGGACTGCTCCGTGCCGGCGGCGT
>CAMVRE010000190.1 GCA_947169825.1 uncultured Verrucomicrobiota bacterium
CCTCCATCGGAGCGGAAGCCGCGGCGCCGGGAGCGCCGGCCGCGCGGCCGAGGACGCCGCGCAGCTCCGCGACGGCGGACCAGTCGATCGCGTCAACCTGCGCGAGCAGGCGCGCTCGGGCGGCTTCGTCGAGCCGGTCCCAGAACGCGAGGACGTGCGACTGGCCGGCGTCGGAGAGGAGGCGCTGGGCTTCGGGAAGGGTCATGAGAGCTCGAACGTCGCGGAGACGGGGTAGTGGTCGGAGGGGAAGCGGCCGTTGGGGCGCAGCGTGCGGTCGATCTCGGACGCAACGGGGCGGACGCCGCCGCCCGCGTAGAGGATGTAGTCGATGCGGTTGTCGTTCGTCCATCCCTCCCAGGCATGGTAGGTGCGCGCGTCGCGCTCGCCGGGGTGGACCTCGCGCCAGGCGTCGCGCAGCGGCAGCGGGGCCGCGGGGAGGGCGGCCAGATACGGGACCGGCTCGCCGACGAGGTGCAGGATCGGCCACGAGCGCTCGTAGGCGTTGAAGTCGCCCGTGAGGAAGACGGGCTCGCCGGGCCGGGCGCGCTCCGCGAGGAGGCGGTCGGCGACCGCGGCCTGCAGCAGCATCGTGTGCTCGAAGATGTGGTCGAAGTGCGTGTTGGCGAAAAGGACGGTGCGGCCCGTGCGCGCGCCGCCGGCGAGCTCGTGGAAGCGCGCCCACGTCATCGCCCGCGTGCACTGCGAGTCCCACGACCTCGAGTCCGGCACATCCGGCGTCTCGGAGAGCCAGAGCGTGCCCTGCGCGTCCGGGTCGGGCTCCCAGCGGTCGCGGCGGAAGAGGACCGGCGCGCCCTCGCCGACGTCGGGCTTCGCCTCGCGCGAGCGGCCGAGCATGCCGTAGGCGGGGGCGAGGCCGCGCGCGAGGTCGCCGGCCTGGTCGCAGTCGGGCTCCTCGGGGCGCCACTGCACCTCCTGCGCGCCGATGAAGTCGTAGCCGCCGGCGGCCATGAGCGCGATGCAGTCGTCGCGCCGCTCCCTCCAGGCGTCGGGCGTGCCGCGCTCGCACGTCCCCGTGCGGAGGTTGAAGGTGAGGATGCGGAGCTCGCGGGAAGACGTGGCGTTTTGCATGGCGGAGAATCTACCCGATTTCTCCGTCCGCCGCAAGCACTTGCCGAAGGCGGGGCGGGTGCGGTAGAATGCGGGGCGTTCGCGGCACCACCGCCGCGCATCCGTCTTCCAGCACCCAGAACCGTCCATTGCCATGAGCGACTGCATCGTCAACGTCACCGGCGGGGAGCTTCCCGCCAAGGAGATCGAAGCCTACAAGAAGCGCGCCGTCGAGAAGTTCGGCGAGATGCCCCGCCAGATCGACATCAAGGTCGACGGCGAGGAGGTCGAGCTGCAGTACCACCTCGCGTCGGAGCACTTCGACCGCATCCGCCGCATCACCGGCTACCTCGTCGGCACGCTCGACCGCTTCAACGACGCCAAGCGCGCCGAGGAGCACGACCGCGTGAAGCACGCCACCGGCTGCGACTGCGGCCACGACCACGCGTGAGCCCGCGCCGGAGGAGGGACCCCGCCGCGCCCCGAGCCGTCGGGGAGCGCGCGATGGCGCGCGAGCTGCTCGCCGTCCGCGGGCGGTGCGCCATCGTCTCGCACCTGCGGCCGGACGGCGACGCGATCGGCTCCTCCCTCGGCCTCTGCCGCGCGCTGCGCGCCGCGGGGCGGCACGCGGTCTGCGTCGCGCTCGGCCCGGTCTCCGACGTCTACGACTTCCTGCTCGACCCCGCCGCGGGCGAGATCGTTCCGGCCGAGGGATTCGCGCCCGAGCCCGGCGATGTTCTCGTCGCGCTCGACTGCGGCGAGCCCTCGCGCCTGCGCGACTGCGCGAAGCCGCTCGCGGAGCGCATGCCCGTGCTCTGCATCGACCACCACAAGACGGGCGCCGGCTTCCCGGGCGCGGCGATGCTCGTGGAGCCCGACGCCGGATCGGCCTCGGAGATCGTCTTCCGCGTCGCGCGCCTCGCGGGGCTTCCGGTGGACCGCTCCGCCGCGGAGGCGTTCTGGACGGGCGTGGTGACGGACACCGGCCGCTTCTCCTACGACGCCACCTCGCCCGCGACGCTGCGCGCCGGCGCGGCGCTTGTCGCGCTCGGCGTGCGGACGCAGTTCATCGCGGAGCGCGTCTACGGGCGCGTCCCGTTGCGCCGCCTGCGCCTGCAGAGCCGCTTCCTCGCGAACCTCGCCGTTTCGGCGGGAGGCCGCGTCGCGGTCGGCTGGCTCGCGCCCGAGGACTACGCCGCCGAGGGATGCGACTCCACGGACTCCGAGAACTTCGTCGATCTCGCGCGCTCGGTGCGCGGAGCCGAGCTTGCGGCCTTCGTCCGGCGCGTCGAACCGCGCGGCAAGGTGAACGTGAGCCTCCGCGGCCTCGCGCCGCACGACGTCGCCGCGATCTGCGCCGAATGGGGCGGCGGCGGCCACGCCGCCGCCGCGGGCGCGACGTTCGACGCCTCGACCGGTCTCGCGGACGCCGTCGCGGCCGTGACCGCGCGGCTCGTCCGCGCCGCTTCTTCCCCTCCCACGAAAGGATGACGCCTCCCGTGAAACGACTCGCCCTTCTCGCATCCCTCCTTCTCCTCGCCGCCGGCGCGCGCGCCGCGCTCGACGAATCCTCGCTCGCCTATTCGGCCCCGACGCCGGACGCCAAGCCGCTCGAAGAGAAAGCGGCCGCTTTCCGCCTGAAGCTCCTCGGTGCCGGGCGGATCGCCGCGGACAAGGAGGCGGCGCTCGCGAAACGCGGCGCGGAGATCCTCAAGCGCGAACTGGCCAAGTACCAGGCGGCGGGCGACTTCGACCGCACGACCGCCTTCTCGGAGGCGCTCGCGAAACCCGACGGGGAGATCGAGTCGTCCGTCGCGGAAATCAAGACCTTCTACGACTGGAAGCGCGCGCAGCTCGCCGCCATCCGCAAGGAACGCGCCGAAGCCCAGGCCAAGGCGGCCGCGGAGTTCTCGGCCGAACTCGCGGAGTGGAAGAAGGAACTCGTCCGCGAAGGAAAGCTCGCCGTCGCCAAGGAGGTCAACGCCTACGAGGGCGCCGTGAACGCGGCGCTCGCCGCCTGCCGCGCCGAGGCCGGGATCCCCGATGCGCCTTCCGCCGCGAAGGACGAGGGCTCGAAGCCCGCCGCGAAAGCGGAGGAGGGGGGCTTCCGCATGCCGCTCGGGCGCGACATCACGGTCTACGCGAGCACGGCGCAGGGAACCCTGCTCGGCGACCTCAACGCGGGCGACATCGTCGTGCTGCAGTTCAAGGAGGGCTCCTGGTCCGACTCCCGCAGCGCCGTCCGCATGCGGATCCCCGACGATCCCTTCGACGGTCCCGACCACCGCATGGCCCTCGTCTGGAACCAGAAGCTGCGCCGCGGCGTCGGCACGCTCCCCTCCGGGACGAAACAGCATCCCTTCGCGTTCCGCGTCGCCGCGCCCTCGACGTTCCTGCTCCGCATCAACGACCCGCAGCCCGGCGACAACCAGGGCAAGGCGACGTGGCACTACACGGTGGTCACCGCCGCCAACGCCGACGCCTTCCGCGAGTCCGACGAAGGCAAGAACTGCCAGTGGAAGTTCTGGGCGCCGGGGCGCTAGGCGTAGCCGAGCTTCCGGAGCAGGAAGAAGTTCTCGTCCCAGTCCGGTTCGACGCGGACCCAGAGCTCGCAGTCGACCGCGGGCGCGCCGAAGTATTCGCGCAGCTCCGCCTCCGCGCGGCGCTTCGCCGTCCGCAGCGTGCGGCCCTTCTCCCCGAGGACGATGCCCTTCTGGTTCGCCTTGCGGACGTAGACCGTGCCGGAGACGGCGACCGAGCCGTCCCCGCGGCGCTCGACGCGCTCCACGGAGACGCCGATCGAGTGCGGCAGCTCGTCGCGGAAGAGCCCGAAGAGCTTCTCGCGGATCACGTCCGCGACGGCGAGCTTCTCCGGGTGGTCCGTGAGCATGTCGCCGTCGAAGAGCAGCGGCCCGGCCGGCAGGAGCCCGAAGAGCGCGTCGAGGAGCGCGTCGACGCCCTCGCCCGTCTTCGCGGAGCCGGAGAGCCAGCGCGGCCGCACGATCGGGCGAAGCTCGCCCGCCTCGCGCCGCTTGCGCTTCCAGGGCTTCTCCGGATTCGCGGGCGGCGCGGCGTTCGAAGCCGGCGCGGCGGCGGATTCCGCCGCGCGCGCCTCCGCGTGCGCGACGGCGCGGTCCCACGCCTCTCGGAACGCGCGCTCGCGGCAGGACTCGTCGGCCTTGTTGAGGAAGATCGCGACCGGGACGGGCGAGCGCGCGAGGCGCTGCATCCAGCCCTCGTCCTCGAGCTCCGGCGGGCGCGAGGCGTCGCAGACGAGCAGGACCGCGTCCGCGCCGGAGGCGGAGGCGCGCGCGGCCTTGTTCATCGCCGTGCCGAGGACGGTGCGCGATTTGTGCAGGCCGGGCGTGTCGAGCAGCACGAGCTGGCCGCGCGCCTCGGTGAGGACGCCGCGCACGGTGGTGCGCGTCGTCTGCACGACGGGGCTCACGATCGAGACCTTCTCTCCGACGAGACGGTTCACGAGCGTGGACTTGCCGGCGTTGGTGCGGCCGACGACGGCGACGACGCCCGCGTGCGGCGCGGGCGCGCCGGCCTTGGCGTCGGCGAGCGGAGTCTCTCCCGCTTCCGGGGAACGGGACGGTTCGGCGTTCATGGCGGCGATTCTACCAGAACCCGCGCGCCGGCGCAAAAGCGGCCTCGGGATCCGAGCGGCGGCGTCCCGGGGCCCGGCGCGGGCGCAAGCGCCTTGCGACGGAGCGGCGGATGATGGTAGAATCCCACCCATCCATCGCACCGCGAAGACCGCACCCATGAGCACCGACCCGAACCGCATCCACACCGTCGCCATGATCGGCTTCGGCATCCAGGCCCGCACGGGCCTCGCCCCCTCCTTCTGCCGGCAGCA
>CAMVRE010000191.1 GCA_947169825.1 uncultured Verrucomicrobiota bacterium
ATGGTTCCTCCGCGCATGGCTCGTCTTCGCGCCGGGGCTCGTGCTCGGCGGCGACCTCCCCGCGCACCACTACCTGATGGACCACATCGCGCGCACCGGGCGCCTCGTCTCGTGGGCCGACGGCTGGTGGGGCGGCTTCCCGATGTTCCGCTACTACTTCCCGCTGCCCTACGCGGCCATGGCGGCGCTCGGACGCCTCGCCGGGCACGATCTCGCCTTCAAGCTCGGCTCGATCGCCGGCCTGCTCGCGCTCCCGGCCGCGCTCTGGGGCGCCGCGCGCATCGCGCGCCTGCCGCGTCCCGCGCCGGCGTTCCTCGCCGCGCTCGCGCTGCCGATCGCGCTCGACAACACGCACAACATGTGGGGCGCCAACGCCTACAGCACCATCGCGGGCATGGTCGCGAACTCGTGGAGCTTCGCGCTCTTCCCCGTCGCGCTCGCGCTCGGCGCGCGCGACGCCCGCCGCGAGCGCGCCTCCGCCGTCTCGGCGCTCGCGTTCGCCGCGCTCGCCCTCTCGCACTTCTTCACGTCGATCCTCGCGGCGCTGACGCTCGGCGCCTTCGCGCTCGCGCTCCTCGCCTCGCGCCGACCCCGCGCCTTCCGCGCGCTCGCGATCGAGGGCGCGCTCGCCGCCGCGCTCGCCGCCTGGTGGCTGCTGCCGCTCCTCGCGACCGGCGCCTGGAGCGTCGCCTTCGGCGAGCAGTGGGAGATCCATTTCTGGCGCCAGCTCCCGCCGATGCTCGCACCCGCCTGGCTCGCCGCCGCGGCGGTGGCGGCGGCGGCCGCCGCTGCAATGCAGAATGCTGAATGCAGAATGCTGAATGCCGGTTCCCGGGCACAGGATGCGGCCGGAACGACAACACGCAAACGCATCGGCTCTTCATTCATTCAGCATTCAGCATTCAGCATTCTGCATTTTCTTCTTTTCCTCTTCACCCTCCTTCTCTTCTACTTCGGCCGCTCCGTCGCGGAGGTCTTCGTGAACTGCCGGCTGTGGCCGTTCCTCGTCTACGCGATGCTGGTCCTCGTCGCGCTCGCGTGGGCGGCCCTCGCCCGCGCCTGGCGCGCGCCGCGCGCCGGCGCGCTCGCCTTCCTCGCGCTGTGCGCGGCGCTCGCGTGGAAGACGGGCGGAAGCGAGGAGAACCCGGACTGGTCGCGCGCCCAGCACGCGCGCTACTGGGCCGAGTTCAACCTGCGCGGCGTCGAGGCGCAGCCGTGCGGCGACGCGTTCTTCCGCCTCGCGGAGCGCGTGCGCGGACGGCCGGGGCTCGTCGCCTACGACATGACCGACCTCAACGAGGCGCTCGGCTCGTCGCGCTGCTTCGAGGCGCTGCCCTACGTCGCGCCCGGCACGCGGACGCTCGAGGGCGGCATCGTGAACAGCGCGCTCGGCTCGCTCGCCGCCTACACCGTGCAGGGCGAGGTCTCCGACGCCCCCGCGGGCTGGCCGCTTCTCGTCTCGCCGCGCGAGTTCGACCCCTACTCCGGCCTCCGACACCTGGAGCTTCTCGGCGTCCGCACGTTCATCGCCCGCTCGCGCGCCGTGCAGGAGGCGATCGAGGGCGACCCCGCCTGGACGCTCCTCGGCGCCGAGGGGCCCGGAGACCGCTGGAAGGTCTACGGCAGCACGATCGCCGGCGAGCCCGACGTGCGCGCATGGAAGGCGCCGCTCGAAGTCCGTTCCGGCACGCCCTCGCAGCGGGAGATCGCGGACTGGTGGGCGTGCCGCGGGGCGACGGAGCATCCCGTCGCGTTCCTCCCGCGCCCGACGTCGTCCGAGGCGGACCTCGGCGCCTGGCGTGACGACCCGCCGCCCGAGCCCGGCTGGCTCGACCGCGTGTCCGACCCGGTGCGGTCCGTCTCTCGCGGCGCCGACGGATCCCTCGTCTTCGAGACCGACTTCCCCGGCCGCCCGCACGTCGTCGCCGCGACCTGGTATCCCGACTGGCGCGCGGAGGGAGCGGATGGACCCTACCCGCTCTCCTCCGGCCAGCTGGTCGTCTACCCGGCCGCCCGAACCGTCACGCTCCGCCACGCGGCGCTTCCCTCGGAGATCGCCGGCCGGCTCCTTACGCTGTGCGGGGTCCTGGCGCTCGCGCTGCTCCCGTTCCTTCGCCGCCCGTCCTCCCGAGGGTAACGGAGCGAACGCCGCCCCCGGCCGAGCCGGGGCGAAATCGCGCTTGCCTCGCGCGCGGGGAGTGTGGTAGGATCGCCGGGCAACACAATCACCCCGCCCCGGAAGGGGCGCAGGAGTCTCCCGCAATGAAGCAAAACGAATACCTCGAGAAGTTCATGGCCCAGTTCCCCTTCGAGGGCCTGACCTACGACGACGTGTCCCTCGTCCTCCAGTACGCCGACTTCCTCCCCGACTCGACCGACCTCTCCACGCGCCTCACCTCGCGCATCCGCATCAACATCCCGTTCCTCTCCGCCGCGATGGACACCGTCACCGAGGCCCCGATGGCGGTCGCGATGGCGATGCAGGGCGGCATCGGCGTCATCCACAAGAACCTCACCGTCGAGCAGCAGGCCGACCAGGTCTCTCAGGTGAAGCACCACCTCAACGGCCTCATCCACTCCCCGATCGCGTTCCACGCCGGCCAGACGCTCGACGAGATCCTCGCCGAGCGCGAGCGGAAGCGCTACAAGTTCTCCGGCTTCCCGATCCTCGACGACGCCGGCCGCGTCGTCGGCGTCCTCACCTCCAAGGACATCGACTACGCCGAGGACACCTCCGTGAAGGTCGAGGAGGTGATGACGAAGGACCCGATCACCGCGCCGAAGGGCACGTCGCTCCAGGAGGCCTACAAGATCATGCGCGGCGCCAAGAAGGGCAAGCTCCCGCTCGTCGACAAGGACGGGAAGCTCGTCGGGCTCTACTCCTTCACCGACGTGCGCGACCTGGTGGAGCAGAACCTCCCGATGGTCAACCGCGACGCGCAGTACCGCCTCCGCGTGGCCGCCGCGATTTCCGGCGGCAAGGACTACGAGCGCGCCCAGGCCCTCGCCGAGGCGGGGGCGGACGTGCTCGTCGTCGACTCCGCGCACGGCCACACCAAGGGCATCCTCGACATGGTGTCGTGGCTCGCGAAGAACCTCCCGGACGTCGACATCATCGCCGGCAACATCGTCACGGGCGAGGCCGCCGTCGCGCTGCGCGACGCCGGCGCGCACGCCGTCAAGGTCGGCATCGGCCCCGGCTCGATCTGCACGACGCGCGTCGTCTGCGGCGTCGGCGTCCCGCAGATCACCGCGGTCTACGAGGTCGCGAAGGCCCTCCAGGGCTCGATCCCGTGCATCGCCGACGGCGGCATCCGCTACTCGGGCGACGTCCCGAAGGCGATCGTCGCCGGCGCCGAGACCGTGATGCTCGGCTCGATCCTCGCGGGCACGGAGGAGAGCCCGGGCGAGAAGATCATCCAGGACGGCCGGCAGTACGTCGTCTACCGCGGCATGGGCTCCATGGCCGCGATGCAGGCCTTCGAGGGCTCGCGCAAGCGCTACGGCCAGAGCCACCGCAAGATGAAGGACCTCGTGCCCGAGGGCATCGAGGGCATCATCCCCTACGCCGGCACCGTGCAGAAGGTCATGACGCAGTTCTGCGGCGGCCTGCGCTCGTCGCTGGGCTACAACGGCGCGCGCTCGATCGAGGAGCTGCACGACACGGGCCGGTTCGTCCGCGTCTCCGTCGCGGGCGTCAAGGAGGCCCACCCGCACGACATCCGCATCACGCGCGAGGCGCCCAACTACACGCGCTCGTAGTGCGCGGCGCTCGCGGCCCTTCGCGGCCTTTTCCTTCGTCGCCGTGGCGGGGTGCGACACCCCGCCACGGGAGAACAGCGCTAGGCGCCAGGTCAGGGGGCGCGGGCGGTGGCTTCGACGAGGCGGAAGCCGAGGCCGGCGAAGCCCAGGCGGTGGGGGGCGCGGAGGAAGCGGCCGGGGAGGGCGAGGGCCGGGAGTTCGCCGGAGGGGGTGCGGACGGTCGCGTCGCCGCCGCGAACGAGGAGCTCGAAGCGGACAAGCCCGTCGGCGTCCTCGACGAGCGCCGTGCGCGGGCCGAAGCGGTCGGCGAGCTCGTCCCCGCCGAAGGTCTCGGCGTCGTCCACGTGCCGCAGGGTCGCCCACCCGAGGATCCAGCCGGTCTCGTCGCGCTCGAGCAGCAGCGCCGGGCGCGCGGCGGTGTCCCATTCGCCGACGTCCGGCAGCGCGTAGAGGCGGCACGCGGCGCCGTCGTCGAGCGGGCGCACGGCGAGCGCGAGCGCGAAGTCGGCCGGCAGAACGGGCGCGACGGACCGCATCTCGCCGGCGCCCGGCCCGGGCGCCGTCCACGCGCCGTCCGCGGCGCGGACGCTCTCGTTCCAGCTTTCCCAGAACTTGCTCCGCCCGCTCCTCCCGGACCGCGGCAGCAGCGTGTACGGGCCGCCGCCCGCGGGGGCGAGCTCGGCGCCCAGCTCGGCCAGCGCGCCGCAGATCCAGCTCTGCTCCCAGTCGTCGAGTCCCGTGCCGTACCGGGTCTTGCCGACGAGGGGCTCGAGCAGCGCCGCCGCGCCGGCGGGGTCGCCCGCCTCGCGCCAGCGCAGCAGCGCCGCGGAGGTCGTCTCGCCGTGGTAGCCCGAAAGGCCGAAGAGGAGCCCGAACTTGTAGCGGTGCATCGGATGCGACTCGTCGAAGTCGACGGCGAGCGGGCATGCGTTGCCGAGCGCCGCGCCGAAGGCGTCGCACGCCCGCGCGAGGCGGTCGATGCGGTTGTTGGCGTAGAGCGGGCAGACCGGGAGCCACAGCGCGTCGCGCCTCTCCGGGACGCCCGCCCCGGGCGCGGCGGCGAGCGCCGCGCCGAGCCGGTCGGCGGCCTCGACCGTCCCCGCGCCCCGGAACGCCTCCTCCCACCCGTCCCCGAGCTCGCTCGCGGCGCCGAACC
>CAMVRE010000192.1 GCA_947169825.1 uncultured Verrucomicrobiota bacterium
GGCTTCGACTCGGTCATCCCGGAGATGCTCCGCGCGGCGATCTCGACGGACGGCCTCCTGATGGCGCTCGTCGTCGTGCTCGTCCTCTCCGCGTCGATGTCGACGCTCTCCTCGCTCGTGATGACGAGCAGCTCCACGCTCACGATCGACTTCATCCGCGGCACGGTCGTGAAGGACATGAAGCCGAAGTCGCAGGTGCTCTGCATCCGCGTGCTGCTGGTCGTCTTCATCGCGATCAGCGCGGCGCTCGCGCTCGTGCAGTACAACAGCACGAGCCCGATCGCCTTCATCGCGCAGATGATGGGCGTCTCGTGGGGCGCGATGGCCGGCTCCTTCCTCGCGCCGTTCCTCTACGCGCTCTACTCGAAGCGCGTGACGACGGCCTCGTGCTGGGCGTGCTTCGTCTTCGCGGTGTGCCTCACGACGGCGAACGTCTTCGGCTGGAAGCCCGAGCTCTGGCCCGGCACGGCGATGAACCCGATCCACTCGGGCGCGATCGCGATGCTGGCGGGACTCGTGATCGTCCCCGTCGTCTCGCTCTTCACGCCGCGGCCGCGCCGCGATCTCGTCGAGGGCGCGTTCGCGTGCTACGACAAGACGACGCTCGTCCGCCAGTCCACGGCGCTCGGCGCCGAGACGATCCGGTAGCCCGGCATGGTCTTCGGCAGCCTCTACTACCTCACGGTATTCCTACCGCCGGTCCTGCTCGTCCACTGGGCGCTGCAGGCGCTTGCGCGCCGATGGCCCGTCGCGGCGACCTTCGCCGCGAACGTCTGGCTGCTCGCGGCGTCGATCGCGGCGTGCGTCCTTTCGGACCTGCCGGGGCTGCCGTGGTTCCTCGGCTGCGCGGTCGCGACGGACCTCATCGCCCGCGCCATCGCGGCGGCCGGCCCGCGCCGCCCTCGGCTGCGCAAGACCCTCCTCGCGTTCGCGCTCGCCGGCGACCTCGCGCTGCTGTGCCTCTTCAAATACGGCGGGACGCTCTCGCGGTGGATCGACGCGCTGGCCGGCTGCGCGCTCGTCCCGGCGGCCGAGCTCGCGGTGCCGCTCGGGCTCAGCTTCTGGGTCTTCCGCTCGATGTCCTACGTCTGGGACGTGGCGCGCGGCGTGCATCCGCCCGCGCGCACCCCGATCGACCTCCTCTGCTACCTGGCCCTCTTCCCGATCTTCGTCTCGGGCCCGATCGTGCGGTGGGCGGACGTGGCGGGGTCGTTCCGCGCGCGGCCGTTCTCCGCGGCGCTCGCGGCGTCGGGCTGGCGCCGCCTGCTCGTCGGCCTGGCCAAGAAGATCCTGGTCGCGAACCAGCTTGCGCCGATGGCGGACGCCGTGTGGGCGGTCGCGGAGGGCGGCGGCGGTATGTCGCCCGGCATGGCCGCCCTCGGCGTGGCATCGTATTCGCTCCAGCTCTACTTCGACTTCTCGGGCTACTCCGACATGGCGATCGGCCTGGGGCGGCTGCTCGGATTCGACTTCCGGGAGAACTTCCTGTGGCCCTACGCCTCGGCGTCGATCCGCGAGTTCTGGCGGCGCTGGCACGTCTCGCTCTCGACGTGGTTCCGCGACTACCTCTACATCCCGCTCGGCGGGAGCCGGCGCGGGACGGCGCGCGCGTGCCTGAACGGAATCGTCGTGTTCACGCTGTGCGGCGCCTGGCACGGCACCGGATGGATGTTCCCGCTCTGGGGGCTCTGGCACGGGCTGCTGCTCTGCCTCGAGCGGCTGTTCGGGCCGCGTCGCGCGAAGGGCGAGCCGCCGCCCCGCCGGTCCTCGGCGGCCGCGACGTTCCGCTTCTTCGCGGCGCACGCCTACGCGATCGCCGCGATCGCCTTCGGCTGGATCCTCTTCCGAAGCGCGACGCCGGCCGCGGCGGGCGCCGTCCTGCGCTCGCTCGCGGGCCTCGCGGCCCCCGACCCGGCGAGCCGCGCGCTCTGGCTCGAATGCACGCCAGTCTTCGAAACCGCGCTCGCCGCGGGCGCCGCCCTCTGCATCCCGATCGTCCCGGCGCTACGGCGCGCCTTGCGGCGCGCCCTGCCGGAATGGCTCGTCTGGACGGCCGAGAGCGTCGCCGCGACCGCGCTCGGCGCCGTCGCGCTGCTCTTCCTCGCCGCGGGGACGCGCCAGTCGTTCCTCTACTTCCAGTTCTGAGGGCGCAACGATGAAACGAATCGCCTCCGTCCTCTTCCTCGTCCTCTGGACCGTCGCCCTCTGCGTGCCGGACGCCGCGCGCATCCTCGCGCAGAACACCAAGCTCGTCCGCTTCGAGAAGTTCCCCCGCAAGCAGGAGAACCGCCGCGCCGCGACGCGGCCGTCGTTCCATCGTTCCTCGAAGCGCTATGTTCCCTGGAGGGAGCTCGGGCGCGGCTACGAGGCGTGGTACAACGACCGGTTCCCCTGGCGCACGGAGCTGCTGCGCTTCCACCGGCGCGTCACCTTCGAGCGCCTCAAGATCCCGTCCGGCCGCTCCGTCCCGGGCCGAGGCGACTGGATCTTCCGGCGCGGCGGGGACTGGCCGGAGCTGGACGACTACCTCGGCGCGTTCGAGCTCCCGCCCGAGAAGCTGGACCAATGGGTGACGCTCTTCGAGGGGCGGCGCGAATGGGCCGAGGCGCTTGGCTCGGTCTATCTCACGATGCCCGCCCCGGTCAAGGCGCAGGTGCGGTGGCAGATGATGTATCCGGCGCTCCAGAGGCATCGCGGCCGCAACGTCGGCGCCCAGATCCGAGAGGCGCTCGAGGGGTCGCCAGCACGGGACGACGTGCTCTTCGTCGACGAGGACTTCGAGCGGGCGGTCGCGTCCGGCCGCGAGGTGTTCTTCGACGCCAACCACCATCCGGACGCCTACGGCCAGTGGCTGCTCTACGACCGGATCAACCGCCGCCTCGCCGAACGCTTCCCCGGGCGCGTCGGCGAGACGCCGCCCTGGTTCGACGAACCGCCGCCCGACGTTCTCGAAGGCAGGGCGCCGGGATGCTGGCGGCAGCGCGACGGGGACGGGCTCCGGCTCGACGTCTCGTCGCCCGGCGAGATCGAGGACGACCATGGCGTCAGCGTCAACGCCAGACGCTTCCCCTATTGCAACGTCGCGACGGTCCGGGAGGGAGGAGGCCTCTCGATCCTCATGGCCCACGACTCCTACATGCGCTTCACCCTCGCGTCCTGGCGCCGCAAGATCGGATCCGTCCGATTCCCCTTCGCCCCCGGGGTCGGCAGCGTCCGCGCACACATCTTCCAGCGCTTCACGCACGGGTTCCTCGAGAACGCGATCCGGGACGATCTTCCGGACGTCTTCATCGAGCAGTTTCCCGAGTGCCGGCTCAACGGAACCGTCTCCCTCTTTCTTGACCCGCAGACCAGCGCCGCGGCCGCCTTCGGACGCGCCGTGGATCCGGCGGGGCGGGCGCCGGCGGCGGGCGCCCGCGTCGCCGCCCGCGCCGTGTTCGACGGAGTCCGCGCCGATCCGGGCCATGATTCTCTCGTCGCGGTCCTGCTCGCGGGCGACCGCGAGCTCGCCCGCGAGCCCTTCTTCCCCGGCGTGAAACGGGCCGTGTTCTTCTCGCCCGTTGCGATTCCCGCGGACGTTTCCCCCGGCGCCGGGCTCGCCGTCAGGCTCGAGGACGGCGCCGCCGATGCGACGAATTTCGTCTGGCGGCTCGCGGCGGAAGGTCGATAGCGTCCGCGCCCGTGCGGCGCGATGGCCGGCGGGTCGGCGGCCGCTACCGGGCCGCGGCGTCCGCGAGCAGGTCGCGGAGCGTGTCGTCGAGCGCGAAGGCGGGCTCCCAGCCCGTGTCCGCGCGGAGGCGCGAGACGTCGAGGATCGGGCAGGAGTCCGTCGGGCGCCAGAGCGCGGGGTCGGTCTCGACGGGCGCGTCGCACCCGGCGAGCGCGCGGAGGCGGTCGAGCAGCTCGCCGATCCGGACGTTGGCGGGCGAGGCGACGTTGTAGACGCCTCCGGAGGCTCCGCGCTCGAGGAGGAGGCGGTAGGCGCGGACGACGTCGCGCACGTCGGCGAACGATCGGACGGAGTCGAGGTTGCCGACGCGAAGCGCCGTGGCCTCGCCGCGCTTCGCGGCGAGCACCTGGCGGGCGAAGGACGGCGCGACGAACTTCGGCGTCTGGCCGGGGCCGGTGTGGTTTCCGGGGCGCGCGACGAGCGCGTCGAGCGAGCCGGCGGCCTGGCGCGCGAGGAGGAGGCTCTCGCCCGCGACCTTGGTGACGGCGTAGAGCGAGAGCGGGCGAAGGGGGGCCTCCTCGCGGAGCGGGGCGGGGGAGGGGAGCGTCCCGTAGACCTGGGCGGTCGAGACGAAGAGCAGGCGCGCGCGGGGCGCCTCGGCGGCGAGCGCCTCGGCGAGCGTCCACGTGCCGCCGATGTTCACGGTGAGGGCGAGCGAGGGGTCGCGGGCGCCGTCGGGCACGAACGAGACGCCGGCGAGGTGGACGACCGCGTCCGGACGCGTGGCGCGGACGAGCGCGCGCATCACCTCCGCGTCGCGCAGGTCGGCCCGCGAATAGTCCGGCAGACCCGCCGCCGCGGGGGCTTCCGGCGGCAGGGCGTCGGTCGTCGCGACCTCGTGTCCGGAGGACTCCAGCTCCCGGACGAGGTGGTGGCCGACGAATCCGGCGGCGCCGGTGACGAGCACGCGCGGGAAGCGCGGGACTGTGGACGGTTCAGCTTTCATCGCCGTGGCTTCCGCTACATCACCTTGAACTTCGGCAGGTCCTGGATGTCGATGGCGCCGGCGAGGCGGCCGTCGGCGTCCACGACCGGGAGGTCGTCGATCGCGCGGCGCTCCAGAAGGTGCAGCACGTCGACCGCGAGCGCGTCGGGGCCGATCGAGACCGGGTCGCGCGTCATGAAGCGCGAGACGGGCTCCGCGAGGACCGAGGCGTCGCCGTTCGCG
>CAMVRE010000193.1 GCA_947169825.1 uncultured Verrucomicrobiota bacterium
AGGGCACCAACGCGGCCGGTTCCACCCGCCGCGGCGCGCCCGGCGGCTGCGGCACGCTGATCGTCCGCTGGTCCGCGGTCGCGTCCGGCGCGCCGCGCGTGTCGGTCTCCTCCGTGGCGGGGTCGGTCGGTTCCGCGATCGTCTCCGGCACCGTCCTCGCGGGCGGCGCCTCGGGCGCGACGCTCGAAATGGCGGTGGGTCCGGCCGGCGGGACGCTCGGCTCCTACGAAACGATCGGAACCGGCCTCGCGGAAGGCGAGAGTTTCGCGCTCTCGCTCACGGGCCTCGCCGAAGGAACGACCTACGATTACGCGTTGCGCGTGTCGGGCGGCGCCGTCGCGGGCGCCGCGACCGGCTCCTTCTCGACCTACAACGGCGCGCCCGCGGCGCTGTCGGCGGATCCCGCGAACGCGACGAAAACGACGGTCGGCACGGACACGGTCTATTCGTTCTCTTCGGCGGGAACCTACACCTTCACGGTCGCGACGCGCGGCCGCGCCCGCTTCCTCATGGTCGGCGGCGGCGGCGCGGGCGGCACGAACCGCGGCGGCGGCGGCGGTGCGGGCGGCTTCATCGAACTGTCGGGCATCACGCTCGAGGCCGGCACCTACACGGTCGTCGTCGGCGCGGGCGGCGCGGTCAACAGCGTGTCGGGCGACGGCGGCGACGGCGAGAACTCGGTCCTCTCGCTCGGCGGCGCGGTCCTCTACACGGCGCACGGCGGCGGCGGCGGCACCTACGGTTCTACCGCATTGCTGACCGGACACGCCGGCGGCAGCGGCGGCGGCGGCAACGCCTGCGCGGCGTCGCAATCCGAATCGACGGCGGTTCCCCCCGAGCTGGGCAATCCCGGCGGCAAGGGCTCCGGCACGACCGCCAACACCTACAACAACGCGGCGGCGGGCGGCGGCGGCGCGGGCGGTCCCGGCGCGGACGGCCATTCGTCGGACACCGCATCCGGCTCCAACCGCCGCCAGGGCGGCAACGGCGGCCCCGGCGTCGCGAGCGACATCACGGGCGCGACGCTCTGGTACGCGGGCGGCGGAGGCGGCGGCTGCTGGACGGATTCGAACGGCGGCTACAAGGGCCTCGGCGGCAGCGGCGTCGGCGGCGACGGCGGCGGCTACACGGCCGAGGTGAACCAGAATCGGACGAGCGCCACCGCCGGTGCGGCCG
Source organism: uncultured Verrucomicrobiota bacterium (assembly GCA_947169825.1). Lineage (GTDB taxonomy): Bacteria > Verrucomicrobiota > Kiritimatiellia > RFP12 > UBA3636 > UBA3636. The sequence goes on from CAMVRE010000193.1 coordinate 1,177, forward strand.
GCACCGGCTCCGGCGGCGGCGGCGCCTTCGATTTCAAGGATGCCAAAGACGCGCAGCGTCTCGGCGGCGCGGGCGGCTGCGGCGCGTTCATCCTGCGTCTTGCCGCGAACGCGGCCGGCGACACGCCCGAGGCGGCGATCGAGTCGGCGACCGCCGGCGCCTCGTCGGCGCAGGTCCTGGTCGCGCTGCGTTCCGCGGGTTCCGCGGCGACGGCGGACCTTTCGCTCGTCTACGGTCCTTCGGCGGACCGCATGACGCTCTCCGCGCCGGTTGCGACCGGCGCCGCGCCGGGCACGTTCGCGGCGACGCTTTCCGGCCTCGCGCCGGGTTCGACGTGGTCCGTCGCGCCGGTCGTCGTCGCGTCGGGCGTCGCGGTCACGGGCGCCGTGGCGACCGTGGCGATCCCCGCCGCGCCCGCGGTTTCGGCGGGTGCCGGGGCCTTCGGCCTCTGGCAGACGCAGCGCAGCACGACGCAGGCGGCGTTCCAGGGCCTCTTCACGGGCGACGCGATCTGGACCGAGGCGCTTTCGTCGAACCTCGTCTCCGGCACCATCGCCGCGAACTCGCGAACCCGCACGATCACGGATCCGCTCTCGGGCGCCGCCTATTCGTGGAACGTCTACTACGGCTTCTACGCCTACCGCGGCTGGATGCGGCTCGAAGGCGGCCGGACCTACGCGTTCGGCACTCGCTTCCAGGACAGCGCCTACCTGGCCGTGGGCGGGCAGGTCCTCTTCTCCACCTGCAAGACCCGCGGTGTCGGCACGGCAGGGACGTTCACGCCGCCGGCGACCGGCTGGTACGAGCTCGACGTCCGCGTCGGCATCTCGGACAACGGCGCCTTCGGGCCCGACAGCAAGTGGCCGTCCTTCGGCGTCGCCTTCAACGCGGACGGCGTGACCGACACCGAAACGGCCGACGCCTGGACCGCCCTGCTCGATCCGGGCGACGGTTCGCTCCTGCGGCCCGACAAGCCCGCCGCCCGCGCGATCGAGCTCCAGGGAGCCGCCGCGAGCGGCACCGCGCTCTCGCTCGCCGCCAAGGCCGGCCCCGGCGAAACCGCGGCGCACGCCTATGCGGTCTACGGCACGGAAGACGCCGGGACGGCCTCCCTGTCGGACTGGGGCCAAACGATCGATCTCGGCGAGGTCGCGGCGGCGCAGGCCGACACCGACCTCACGGCGACCGTGACGGGGTGGGGGAGCGCCGCCAAGGTCGCGCGCCTCGTGCTCGCGACCGGCACGGACCTGGCGTGGACCGAAGCGGTCGCGCTCACCGACACGGCGCTGCCGACGCTCTCGGACGTCCACGTCGCCGACACCGGCGACGGCGACCGCCTCGAAATCGCCGCCACGCTTTCCGGCGGCGTCACGCCCTGCACCGTGCAGCTCTGGACCGGAACGAGCGCGTCCGACCTCGCCGTCGCCGCGACCGCGACGCGCAACGCGGCGGGCGCCTTCACCATCGCCGCCGAAGACATCCCGGCCGGGTCGACCGTCTGGTGGCGGCTCGTCGCGACGGACGCCTCGGGCGCCGTCGCCCGCACCGAGCCGGCGGCCGCCGTCCTGCCCGGCGCCTCGCGCATGTTCGATTCGACCGACGGCGCATGGGACACGATCTGGCCTTACGCGACGCCCTTCGAGAACAAACAGCGCACCGTGACGTTCGGCGGCACGCTCGCCACGCTCGGCGCGGGCGAGACGACCGGCTTCCTCCTCCGGAACGACACCGCCGAAGGCTTCCCCGCCGGCAACACGACGGCGCCGCACGAAGGCGAAACGATCGTCCTCGACTCCGCCGGCACGTTCTCGCTCGACGCGACGCTCGACTGGGACCGCGACGTCACGTGGAACTGGGGCGTCTCCAACGCGACCGCGACCGCCAGCTGGGGCATGACCGCGAAGGCGCGCTCCGACAACGTCGGCCGCAACACGACGATCGTCGACGCCACGGCCTACACGTGGGCGGGCGGCGCGGCCGGCCTCTGGACCGACGCCGCCGCGTGGACGCCGGACGGCGTCTGGGACGACATCGCGGGCTTCCCGCGCCGCGGCTCCTACGCGACGTTCCCGGCCAACGCCAGCGCCGTCGTCTCCGTCCCCGACTTCGAGACGAAGCTGCGCTTCACCCGCCTCACGCTCGGCAAGAACGCGGACGTCACCTTCTCGCCCGCCGCCGGCGCCTCGGCCGCCTTCCTCGAGATGCAGGAGGAACTGTCCGTTTCCTCCTCGCGAACCTGGACGCTTTCGCTCGGACAGGGATCGGCGCTGCGATTCATCGGGCCGATTTCCGCGTTGCTCGACTACGGCAACCCGATCAGTTACGCCAACGCCGACACGACGGTCGAACTGGCGGACGGCGCGGACGTCACGCTCGGCAACAACAACGGCGGCACGGCGTTCACGATGAACGTCAAGAGCAATTCGAAACTGATCGTGCGCGACGGCGCGACGCTGACGGCGCGCGGCTGGATTCTCATCAACGGCGACGGTTCGCAGATCGTCGTGGACGACGCGACGCTCCAGCACATCGCCGGCGCCGCGAACGACAACTGCACGCTCCGCTTCAACGCCCGGAAGATGAACGGCAAGGCGGCGCTCGTCCTGCGCGGCGCGGCCCCCGTCGTGGAAATCGCGCGGCGCGTCTACATTTCGAGCACCGACACGGCCGACAAGACGCAATACATCGACTTCGAAGTGCCCGTCGGCGGCTGGCAGGACGCCCCGATCCGCTCGCGCAGCGCCAACACGACCTACAAGTTCGGCCAGGGTTCTACCGCCAACTATTTCCTCGCACCGCGCATTCCGACGAATTCGCCGGCCGTCCTCGCGGGGCAGACGCTCGACGTCCCGCTCGTCCGCTGGCCGCTGGGCATCCTCGCTTCGGCCGTTTCGCTCGACAGGGAGAACCTCCCGCACCCCGCCACGGACTCGTTCTACACGGCGACCGACACGCTGACCGGCCACGTCGTCCTCTACGCGCACATCGTCGGCCAGGCGGACACCGACGCGCCGCAGGCGACGAACGTGCACTCCACGTCGCTGGGCGAAACCGCCGTCGCATTCGAGTTCGACGCGATCCCGGGCAAGGACTCGTCCGGCGCGTTCCTCTCCACGGCCTATTCCTACACGCTCCTCGACGCGCAGGGCTCCGCCGTCGCCGGCGCGACGCTCGCGCCGGCGTCCGCGACGACCGCCGCCTACGCGACGAACGCGGTCGCGGTTTCCGACCTCGCGGCCGCGACGGACTACACGCTCCGCATCTCGATGGACGATGGGACGCACGCCGTCGCCACGGTCGACTATGCGTTCCGGACGCTCGACGACTGGGGCGAAGGCGAGTCCGCGACGGCGGACATCGTCGCGGCCGACGGCCCGTTCACCGTCTGGACCTTCACGAACGCAAACAGCACCGCGCAGAGCTTCACCGTGACGCGCGGCGGCATGGCCGAGGTGCTGGTCGTCGGCGGCGGCGGCGCGGGCGGCGCCGGCTTTTCCAACAACGACTACGGCGGCGGCGGCGGCGGCGGCGGCCAGGTGATTTCGACGAACCTCGTCCTCGTCCCCGGCATCTACGCGGTCAAGGTCGGCGCGGGCGGCGCGAGGGGAACGGGCCGCGCCTCGGGCGCGAACGGTTCGCTCACGCTCTTCGACGGCATCGTCGCCGCGGGCGGCGGCGGCGGCGGCTACGGCGTGGCCGGCCTCGCCGGCGCGT
>CAMVRE010000194.1 GCA_947169825.1 uncultured Verrucomicrobiota bacterium
TGGAAATGCTGTTTACCGCAAGGTAACGGGGGTTCGAATCCCTCCCCCTCCGCCAGATTCCATGGACCGGCCGCCGAAGCAGCTTCGGCGGCCGGTCCGTCTTGCATGCGTCCCCGCTTTTTCGTCCCCGGCTCCTCGGTCGGTGGCGCGGGTCGCGGCGTTGTGCTAGAATCGGCGGCGTCATCTCCTCTCCCCGACATGAGCGACAAGATCTTCCTCGACAGCAACGGCCTCACGCGCGACAGCTTCGCCCTCGCGCGCAAGATCTACGATTCCGGCTTCCGGCCCGACGTCATCATCGGCCTCTGGCGCGGCGGCACGCCCGTCGCGGTCGCCATCCAGGAGTTCCTCCACTACCTCGGCGTCGACTGCTACCACACCGCCGTCAAGACCCAGGCCTACACCGGCATCGGCGAGCACAAGCACCCCGTCGTCGAGAACCTCGGCGTCCTGCTGGACCACCTCCGGGACGCCGAGCACGTCCTCGTCGTCGACGACATCTTCGACAGCGGCGACACGGTCGCCGCCGTGAAGGAGACGCTGAAGCCCTTCGTAAAGGACCTCCGCTTCGCCACGCTCTACTACAAGCCCGCCCGCTCCCGCTGGCCGTTCAAGCCCGAGTTCTACCTCAGGGAGACCGACTCCTGGCTCGTCTTCCCCCACGAGCTCATGGGCCTCACGCCCGAGGAGGTCCGGGAGAAGGACCCGGAGGTCGCAAGGCTGCTCGGACTCTGATGGACAATGCTGAATGTTGAATGCTGAATGCTGAATGGTCAACCCCTTCAACCCTTCAACCTTTCAACCGCTTCAACCGTTTCAACCGCTTCAACTCCTTCAACTCCTTCAACCCTTCAACCCTTCAACCCTTCGACCCGATGCCGTCTGGTTCCCACATCCGGATCCTGAGCGAGGACGTCGCCAACAAGATCGCCGCGGGCGAGGTGGTCGAGCGCCCCGCGTCGGTCGTGAAGGAGCTGATGGAGAACGCGCTCGATGCGGGCGCGACGCGCATCGACGTCACGATCACCGCGGGCGGGCGCCGACTCGTCTCGGTCTCCGACAACGGCTCCGGCATGGGCCGCGACGACGCGCTGCTCGCCCCCGAGCGCCAGGCCACCTCGAAGCTGCGCACGGCGGAGGACCTCGCGCGCATCGGCACGATGGGCTTCCGCGGCGAGGCGCTCCCCTCGATCGCGTCCGTCTCGCGCTTCACGCTGCGCACGCGCCGCGCGGAGGACGACGCCGGCACCGAGGTCGAGATCGTCGGCGGCCGCACCGTCGCCGTGCGCGACTGCGGCGCGCCCCCCGGCACAACGGTCGAGGTGCGCGACCTCTTCTTCAACGTCCCCGCGCGCCGCGCCTTCCTCCGCTCCTACGCCACCGAGCAGGCGCACGTCCGCGGCATGTTCCTCGTCCACGCCATCGCGTGGCCCGCCGTCGCCTTCTCGCTCGTGTGCGACGGCGACCCCGTCCACCGCCTCCGCCCCGCCTCCTCGCTGCGCGAGCGGCTCGACGACCTCTTCGGCGCGGGCTACATGGACGGCTTCGTCCCGATCGACCACGCGACACCCGCCGTCCGCGTGACCGGCTGGGCGGGCCTCCCCTCGCAGACGCGCGCCGACACCGCCGGGCAGTACGTCTTCGTGAACGGCCGACCCTCCACCGCGCCCGTCGTTCAGGCCGCCATCCGCGAATCCTACCCGCACCTGCCGCAGGGCCGCCGCCCCGTCCTCTTCCTCTTCCTCGAGCTTCCGCCCGAGGAGGTCGACGTCAACGTCCACCCCACCAAGCGCGAGGTCCGCTTCCGCGCCGTCGGGGCGGTCCGCGACGCCGTCCTCGCCGCCCTCGCCAAGGCGCTCGGTGGCGTCCCGGGCGCCGCGCCCGCGCCTCCCGCGGCCCGGGCGCCGGAAGCGCCGGCCTCCGACCGCCTCGGCGGCTTCGGCCCCGCCCTTCCGCCCGGCCCGGTGCAGCCCACCTTCGCGCCGATCGACGACCGCACCTTCGCCCCGCCGGTCCCCGGCGGCGGCCTTCCCTCCGCGCGTGGCGGGGTGCCCGACCCCGCCACGCCGCTCCCGCCGCCGCCCGAAGCGTCGCACGGTCACACGGTCACACGGTCGGACGGTCCGGTCGCGGGACCGTGCGACGGTGCGACGGTGCGACCGTCCGACCCCTACTCGACTCCCGCGCCGTGGACGAAGTTCCGGCTGATCGGGAGCCTGTCCTCGGGCTACGCGCTCGTGGAGACGGAGGGCGGCTACGCCGTCGTCGACCCCGCCGCGGCGCACGAGCGCGTGCTCTACGAGCGCCTCCTGCGCGCCGCGCCCGAGGTCGCCGAGTCGCCCGCGCAGAAGCTGCTGCTGCCGCAGACCGTCGCGCTGCCGCCCGTGGACGCGCAGCGCGTCCGTTCGCTGCTGCCGGTCTTCGAGGAGATGGGCTTCGACCTGGAGGACTTCGGCGGCGACGCGTTCCTCGTGCGTTCGCTCCCCGCGGCGCTCTCGGGCGCGGACGCGAAGGCGATCCTCGAGGAGACGGCCCGCGCGCTCGAGGAGGCCGGTCCGCGCAAGGGGCGCGAGCGGTGGCGCGAGGAGCTCGTCGCGGCGGCGGCGAGCCGCTCCGCGGTGCGGACGCGCAAGCCGCTCGACGCGCGCGAGCTCGTGCCGATCCTGATGGAGCTGGCGGCGTGCCGCCTGCCCTACGCCACGCCGGGCGGCCGCCCGACGATGGTCTTCACGTCGCTGCGCGACCTCGACCGGAGATTCGGAAGGAGCTAGTTTCCCATGAAGGCAGTGCCCCTGCAGGACATCGTGCGCGCGCTCGACGAGGAGCTGCGCCTCGCCGCGTTCGCCGGCGACCCCTCCAACAACGGCCTCCAGGTCGACGGCGCTCCGGACGGCGTCTCGAGGGCCGTCTGCGGCGTCGACGCCACGCCGGATCTCTTCGCGGAGGCCGCGCGGCGCGGCGCGCAGCTCTGCTTCGTCCACCACGGCATCAGCTGGGGCGCCTCGCTCGCGCGCATCGTCGGCCCGAACTACCGGCTCGTCGCGCCGCTCGTCCGCTCCGGGACCGCACTCTACGCCGCGCACCTGCCCCTCGACGCCCATCCGGTTCTCGGCAACAACGCCGGCCTCGCCCGCGCGATCGGGCTCGGAGGGCTCGAGCCCTTCGCCGAATGGCGCGGCTTCACGATCGGCGTGAAGGGGCGCTTCCCGGAGGCGATCCCGCGCGCGGAGCTGCACCGCCGCGTCCGCGAGGCCTGCCCCGGCGGGCGGTTCGAGACGGTCGACGCCGGCGCGGAGCTCGTCCGCACCGTCGGCGTCGTGAGCGGCGGCGCGGCGGAGGACTTCTCGCAGGCCGTCGCCGCGGGGCTCGACGCCTACGTCACCGGGGAGCTCGGCCTCGCCGACTACCACGCCGTCCGCAACGATCCGATCGACTTCGTCGCCGCCGGGCACTACGCGACCGAGCGCTTCGGGCCGCGCGCCGTGGCGGGGTGGCTCGCCGCGCGGTTCGGCATCGAGGCGGAGTTCATCGACTTCGGGCTGAAGTATTAGCGCTATTCGTAGCGCAGCGCGTCGATCGGGTCGAGGCGCGAGGCGCGCCAGGCCGGGTAGAAGCCGAACCCGACGCCGATCGCCGCCGAGACCGCGACGGACACCGCCACCGCCGCCGCCGAGGGCGAGACGGGCCAGCCCTTCACGCTCGAGACGACGATCGAGGTCGCCCGCCCGCACGCGATGCCGAGCAGCCCGCCCGCGAGGCACAGCAGCAGCGACTCGACGAGGAACTGCAGCAGGATGTCGCGCCCGCGCGCCCCCACCGCCATCCGCAGGCCGATTTCGCGCGTGCGCTCGGTGACGGAGACCAGCATGATGTTCATGATGCCGACGCCGCCCACGACGAGCGAGATGAGCGCGACGATCAGCAGCAGCGAGGTCATGAGCGTCGAGGTGGAGGTGAGCGCCTCGAGCATCTCGCTCATGTTTCGCAGCTCGAAGTCGTCCTCGCCGCCCGCCGGGATGCGGTGGCGCAGGCGCAGCAGCGCGGCGATCTCCTCCATCGCGGCGTCGACCCGGTCCGCCGAGACGGCCTTGCACTGGATGTTGTTCACGTTGTCGAAGCGGATCGGCATGAGGTAGTTCGCGGTCTGCGTCGCGTCGCGCGAGGGGTAGAGCTGGACGGACGCGGCGGCGTAGACGTCGCCGCGCGCGTGCGCGGCGGAGCCGGAGACGGTCGAGGCGGTGCCGCCCGAGCGCGCGAGGCGGTTGCGCATCGTGGTCCACGGGACGACGACCATGTCGTTCTGGTCCATGCCCATGAGGTTCGCGCCCTTGGGCTTGAGGACGCCGCAGACGGTGAAGATGACGTTGTTGAGGCGGATGCGGCGGCCGACGGGCGAGGAGCCGTCGGGGAAGAGCGCGCCGGCGACGGTCGTGCCGAGGACGCAGACCGTCGCGGCGGCGCTCACGTCGCGCTCGGTGAACGGGCCGCCGTCCTCGAACGACCACTCGTTCACGTCGAAGTAGTCGGCGGAGCCGGAGGCGACCTGCTCGGGCTGGTAGTTCTCGCCGCCGGCGATGGCCTGGACGGACGAGCCGCGGACGGAGGGCGTCGCGGCGGCGACGGACGGGCAGCCCTCGAGGATGGCGTCGCAGTCGGCGCCGGTGAGCGTGATGCCGGTGCCGGCGCCGGCGGAGACGCCGGCGCGCTGGAGCGCGACGGAGCGGACCATGATCACGTTGGAGCCCATGTTGGCGATCTTGGAGGAGATCTGCTCCGCGGCGCCGTTGCCGATCTCCATCATCGTGATGACGGCGGCGATGCCGATCACGATGCCGAGCATCGTCAGCATCGATCGCGTGACGTTGCGCCGCAGGGCGA
>CAMVRE010000195.1 GCA_947169825.1 uncultured Verrucomicrobiota bacterium
TTCAGCATTCAGCATTCAGCATTCAGCATTCAGCATTCAGCATTCAGCATTATTCTTCGTCCAGCTCCTTGAGCTGCTTTTCGATGTATTCGGCGGTCTCCTTGCCGGCGAGGTTGCCGGCGAGGGCCTTCTTGTAGGCGTCGCGCGCGGCGGCGAGGGCGGCCTTGGCCTTGGCGGCGTCGCCCGCCTTCTCCCAGAGGCCGGCGATGCGGCGCTGGTTGTTGCCGACGAGGGTGAGGCGGCTGTAGACGATTCCGGTGGTGGGGTCCTGCTGCTCCTCCTCGGGGAGCATGGCGAGGAACCTGGCGTAGCCCTTCGCGGCGCCGGCCCAGTCCCCGGCGGCCTCGGCCCGGTGCGCGAGGACCTTGGTCTTCATCATCTCGTGCCAGGCGGGATCGTGGTCGGGGATGCCCTCGTCGAGCAGGGCGAGGCAGCCGTCGTAGTCCTTGAGGAGGAAGTCCGCGTCGAGCTCGTAGACGCGCATCATCTCCCGGTCGGCGTCGTCCGGGAGGCGCTTCTTGAGCTCGCGGCCGGAAGCGGCGACGGCGCGGAGGGAGTCGAGGTCGTCCAGCACGTCGTAGAAGTAGCGCGTCCAGAGCCCGTAGAGCTGGGAGGGCGGGAAGTCGAGCGAGAGGAGGCGGTCGAAGCGCTGCGCGTAGAGCGCCGGTCCGCCCTCGCCGCGGAGCGGGACGCCGAGCCACTCGCGCGCGGAGGCGAGGCGGATGCCGGAGGCGCCCTCGAAGGCGGGGTCGAGCGCGCCGACGGCGGCGACGGCGTCGAGCCCGGCGTCGTCCTTGGCGGCCTTCGCGGCGGAGAAGACGTCGCGCAGCGCGCGCAGCAGGTCCGGATCGGGCGCCTGGCCGCGCAGGCCGGGCAGGGCGGCGGCGGCCTCGGCGAACCTCCCGCGCGCGCCGAGGAGGCGCAGGCGGAGGCAGGCGGCGGCGGGCGCGTAGCCCTCGCGCGCCTCGATCGCGGCGAGGAAGTCCTCGGCCGTGCCGAGGTCCTTCGACGCGAGCGCGGACTGCGCGAAGCGCTCGGCGACGGGGGCGAACGCCTCCGCGGGGAACTGCGCCAGGCCGTTCGTGGCGGCGGCGAAGGCCCCGGCGCGGTCGCCCGCGGCGAGCAGGCCGGTCGCGAGCCATTCGGTGGCGGAGACGCGGTAGGGCTCCGGGACGTCCTGCGTGAGGATCGTCCGCGCCCAGTCGAGGGCGCCCGCGCGGTCGCCGGTCTCGGAGAGGTAGCCGTAGATGTAGCCCGAGCAGGGCTCGGCCCACGCGGGGTCGGTGCGGAGCGCGCCGAGGTAGGCGGACTTGGCCTCCTCGAGCTGCGAGGTCTGGAGCAGGAAGCCGAGGTAGACCGAGAAGATCCGGGGCGCGTTCGACGCGTGGACGGGGTCGGCGAGCGCGGCCTTGAATCCGGCCGCGACGCCCTCCAGGTCGCCCGCCTCGAACTTCTCCTGCAGCTCGGCGAAGAGGCGGTAGAACGCCTCCTCGGGGTCGGCGGCGGGAGCCGCCGCCTCCGCGCCCGCGGCCGGATCGGCGGCGGGCGCGGAATCGCCCGCGAGGGCGGGCAGCGCGACGAGGGCGGCGGCGAGCGCGCCGGACAACAAGCGGAAGGTCTTCATGGGAACGGTCCTTTCTCGGGCGATCGGAAAATGGAGCGGGTGATGGGAGTCGGACCCACGTAGACAGCTTGGAAGGCTGCCACTCTACCGTTGAGCTACACCCGCGGCAAGTGCGGCGCAGTCTAGCACATCCCCCCCGCGGATTGCAAGCGGTTGCGCGGAGCGGCGCGGACTGGTAGAATGGGCGGCCCGACCGCGGAACGCCCCATCCCCCTCCGACATGAAGACCGGTGCCGAACTCATCCGACGCGAACTGATGGAACGCCTCGTGCGGGCGTTCGACGGCGGGACGCTCGAGGAGGAGATCGACCGCATCCCCGTGAAGATGCGCCCGCGCGGCGGGCCGTGCAGCCGCTCGTCGGTCTGGCACGACCGCGCCGTGCTCAAATACCGCCTCATGGCGCTCATGGGCTTCTCCTGCGAGGAGGAGACGGACGAGGCCCGCACGCTCCGGAGCTACCTGGAGGAGATGCGCGAGGCCCCGCCGCCGCGCGGGGATCCGCTCACGGTCTGCTCCGCGGGGTGCGACGGCTGCCGCGAGCGCGCGTTCGCGGTCACCGACAACTGCCGCGGCTGCTTCGCCCGCCCCTGCGCGTGGAACTGCCCCGCCCAGGCCGTCACGGTCGAGCGCATGCACGCCTCGATCGACAACGCCCGGTGCGTCCGCTGCGGCAAGTGCGCGCAGGCCTGCCCCTACCGCGCGATCGTCGAGATCACCGTCCCCTGCGAGGCCGCCTGCCCCGTCGGCGCCATCCGCAAGGACGCGAACGGCCAGGCGCGGATCGACTTCGCGAAGTGCATCTTCTGCGGCGCGTGCTTCTCCTCGTGCCCCTTCTCGGCGATCATGGAGAAGTCGCAGCTCGTGCAGCTGCTCTACGCGCTGCGCGACGGCGAGAGGATCACGGCGGTGGTCGCGCCCTCCGCCGCGTGGCAGTTCGAGGGGACGGTCGAGCAGCTCTTCGCCGCGATCCGCGGGCTCGGGTTCGACGACACGATCGAGGTCGCGCGCGGCGCCGAGCTCACGACGGAGCACGAGGCGCGCGAGTTCGTGGCGCGCATGAAGGGCGGCGCCCGGCTGATGACGACGTCCTGCTGCCCGTCGTGGGTGAACCTCGCGCGCAAGCACGTCCCGCAGGCGCTCCCGTTCGTCTCGGACACGCCCTCGCCGATGGCCTTCGCCGCGGACATCGCCCGCGAGCGGCGCCCCGGCAACCGGGTCGCCTTCATCGGCCCCTGCATCGCGAAGCGCGACGAGGCGCTACGCCGCGGGAGCGTCGACTACGTCGTCTCCTTCGAGGAGCTCGGCGCGGTCTTCGCCGCCCGCGGGATCGTCCCCTCCGCGCTCGCCCCGGCGAAGCTCGACCGCCCCGCGCGGGAGGACGCGCGCAACTACGCCCGCAGCTGCGGCGTCACGGAGTCGGTCCTGCAGGGCCTCGCTTCCGAGCTCCCGGAGGGCTTCCGGCTCGACGCGAAATACGTCGACGGCCTCGACCGCCGTTCGGTCGCGCAGATCCGGCTCTACGCCTCGGGGCGCCTGCCGTGCAACTTCCTCGAGGTCATGTCGTGCCGGGGCGGCTGCGTCTCCGGCCCCTGCTCGCTGCACGGCTAGGGCGGTTCCGCAAAAGCCGTGGCCGCGCGGAGCGCGGCCGCTACCGCGCGGGGGAAGGGCCGAAGGGCGGGAAGAGGTCGCGGTCGGAGGGCGGGAGGACGCGGGCGTCGCCGTACCAGACGCGCCAGAGGATAAGCCCGTGCGCGGGCGCGCTCTCGACGCGCGCGGTGCGCACGCGCGAGGCGAGGACCTCGGCGACGGCCTCCGGCCTTTCCTTGCCGGTGCCGACGGCGAGGAGGAAGCCCGCCATCGAGCGCACCATCTTGTAGAGGAAGCCCTCGCCGGAGACGCGGATCTCGACCTCGGGGGAGTCGTCCTCGGCGGCGACCTCGACGGAGAACACGCGCCGGACGGTCGACTCGACGGGCCGCTGCGGGTTGGCGGTGAAGGCGGCGAAGTCGTGCTCGCCGACGAACGACGCGGCGGCGCGGCGCATGGCGGCGAGGTCGAGCGCCCGGGAGACGCGGAGGCGGAAGCGGCGCAGGACGGGGTCCGCGACCTCGGCGTTCCAGACGCGGTAGCGGTATTCCTTGCCGTGCGCGGAGCGCCGCGCGTCGAAGTCCGGCGGGGCGGGCTCGGCGCGCAGGACGCGGACGTCCTCCGGCAGCCGGTCGTTGAGCGCGCGGCGCAGCGATGGGCCGGCGATCTCGCGCGCGAGGTCGAAGTGCGCGACCTGCCCGCGCGCGTGCACGCCGGCGTCGGTGCGGCCGCTGCCGTTCACGTCGACCGGCGCGCCGCCGGGCGAGAGCGGCAGGAGCGCCTCCTCGATCGTCTGCTGGACGCTCCGGCGGTCGGCCTGGCGCTGCCAGCCGGAGAAGTCGGTCCCGTCGTAGGCGACGAGGATGCGGTATCTAGCCATGGTGCGCGGCGCGGCGGACGAACGGCCAGAAGCGCGCGGTGTAGACGGCGCCGGACCAGACCGTGAGGAGGAGCAGGAACCCCTCGAGCGTCCACACGGCGGCGTCGGGCGCGAGCGGGATCCCCTCGAAGGCCGGGTTGCGGAGGGCGAGCGCCCGGAGGCCGAGCTGGAGGTGGACGAGGATGATGATCGGGAAGGCGAGGAACGTGCGCAGCTTGCCCGCGAAGGAGGCGCGGACGTCGGCGCCGAACTCGCTCCCGACGGAGCGGAGGAACGAGGACCACTGGTCGCGGAGCATCGAGACGACGTCGAGCGCGAGCAGGATCGAGGCGTGGACCGCGTCCTCGCACCAGAGCGCGATGAACGTGGCGCAGGGCAGGGTGGCGAGGTAGAACACCTTGTCCATGAGCGGGTCGGCGAGGGCGCCGAGGCGGCTCGCGACGCGCCACTTGCGGGCGAGCTTGCCGTCGAAGAGGTCGGTGAGCGCGGAGACCGCCATCAGCAGGATCGCGGCGGCCAGGAGCGCGGGATGGGGCGCGGCGAGGTTGGCGAGCGCGAAGCCGCAGCCGGCGAGGACGAGCGGCGCGCGGACGAAGGTGAGTGTCGTGACGATGGAGAAACGGGTCATCGGATGGCTACCTCCTGACGAGCTTGGATTTGTCCGGCCACAGCGGGTCGCAGGTGACGCGCAGGCCGAGGCGGCGCATCCCCGAGGCGTCGGAGGCCGAGGTGAGGTGCGTCATGTGCATCT
>CAMVRE010000196.1 GCA_947169825.1 uncultured Verrucomicrobiota bacterium
GGCACAGGCCGATGCCCTCGGCGCCGAGCTCGCGCGCCTTGCGCGCGTCGCGCGGCGTGTCGGCGTTGGTGCGGACGTGGAGGCGGCGGAACTTGTCCGCCCACGTCATGATGCGGTCGAACTCGCCCTCGATGCGCGCGTCGACGGTCGTCACGACGCCGTCGTAGATCGCGCCCGTGGCGCCGTCGATCGAGAGCCAGTCGCCCTCGCGGAACGTCTTGCCGCCGAGCGAGAAGGTCTTGCCCTCCTCGTCCATCGCGATCTCGGTGCAGCCCGAGACGCAGCACTCGCCCATGCCGCGGGCGACGACGGCCGCGTGGCTCGTCATGCCGCCGCGCACCGTGAGGATGCCCTCGGCCGCCTTCATGCCCTCGATGTCCTCCGGCGAGGTCTCGAGGCGCACGAGAACGACCTTCTCGCCGCGCTCGTGCCACGCCTTGGCGTCCGCCGCCGTGAAGACGATCTTGCCGCAGGCGGCGCCCGGCGAGGCGGGCAGGCCCCGGCCGACCATCTTGCCGCGCTTGAGGGACGCCGCGTCGAACTGCGGGTGCAGCAGCGTGTCGAGGTTGCGCGGGTCGATCATGCAGACCGCCTCCTCCTCGGTGCGGACGCCCTCGTCCACGAGGTCGCAGGCGATCTTGAGCGCGGCCTTGGCGGTGCGCTTGCCGTTGCGCGTCTGGAGCATGAAGAGCTTCTTGTTCTCGATCGTGAACTCCATGTCCTGCATGTCGCGGTAGTGCGCCTCGAGCTTCTGGCACACGTCCTTGAACTGCTCGAACACCTCGGGCATCACCTCGGCCATCTTCGCGATCGGCATCGGCGTGCGGACGCCGGCCACGACGTCCTCGCCCTGCGCGTTCATGAGGAACTCGCCCATGAGCCGCTTCTCGCCCGTGGCGGGGTCGCGCGTGAAGGCGACGCCCGTGCCGGACTCGTCGTTGAGGTTGCCGAACGCCATCATCTGGACGTTCACCGCGGTGCCCCAGCTGTAGGGGATGTCGTTGTCGCGGCGGTAGACGTTGGCGCGCGGGTTGTCCCACGAGCGGAAGACCGCCTTGATCGCCTCGGCGAGCTGGACCTTCGGGTCCGTCGGGAAGTCCTGGCCGATCTTCTCCCTGTACTCGGCCTTGAACTGCGAGGCGAGCTCCTTGAGGTCGTCCGCCGTGAGCTCGACGTCCTGCGTGACGCCCTTCTTCGCCTTCATCTCGTCGATGAGCTTCTCGAAGTACTTCTTGCCGACCTCCATCACGACGTCGGAGAACATCTGGATGAAGCGGCGGTAGCAGTCCCACGCCCAGCGCGGGTTGCCGGACTGCTCGGCGAGCGACTGCACCACGGTCTCGTTGAGGCCGAGGTTGAGGATCGTGTCCATCATGCCCGGCATCGAGGCGCGGGCTCCGGAGCGGACGGAGACGAGAAGCGGGTTCTTGGCGTCGCCGAACTTCTTGCCGCAGGACTCCTCGAGCTTCGCGACGTAGTCCTTGATCTGCGCCTGGATGTCCTCGCCGATCGTCTTGCCGTCGTCGTAGTAGCGGGTGCAGGCCTCGGTCGTGATCGTGAAGCCCTGCGGAACCGGGAGGCCGAGGGAGGCCATCTCCGCGAGGTTGGCGCCCTTGCCTCCGAGGAGGTTGCGCATATCGGCGTTGCCTTCGGTCTTTCCGGCGCCGAAGAAGTAGACGTATTTGGTCGTGTCGGCCATGTCGTTTTCCTTTTCTTTCTTTTCCTTGGTTTTGCGAATGCGCGGGAGTCTACCGAAAAGCCCCCTCCGGGTCAAGGAAAAGCGCACGCGCGCCTCGCGTGCGCGCGAGGCGATTGATTTTTCCCGTGATTCGTGGTTTAATCGGGGCCATCGCACCCACGCCATGAAGAAGACAGAGGACAGCGGAGAGAAGTTCCGGCAGACGCTGCCGGAGTCGCGGCGCATCGTCGTCAAGATCGGCAGCAAGGTCATCGTCGACGCCAAGGGCCGGCCCGACCGCCGCCGCCTCGCCGCGATCGTCGCGCAGGTCGCCGCCCTGCGCCGCCGCGGGTGCGAGGTCGTCCTCGTGAGCTCCGGCGCCATCGCCTCCGGCATGGAGGCGCTCGGCATCGCCCGGCGCCCCTCCGCCGTCCCCGACCTGCAGATGTGCGCGGCGGTCGGCCAGGTCCGCCTGATGACGCTCTACCACGAGCTCTTCGCCGCGGAGAAGGTCCGCGTCGGCCAGCTCCTGCTCACGCACGAGGACTTCGACCGCCGCCTCTCCGTGGCCAACATGCGCCGCACGATGGACCACCTGCTGCGCGCGGGCGTCGTCCCCGTCGTGAACGAGAACGACGCCGTCGCGGACGAGGAGGTGAAGGCCTACATGTCGCTCGGCGACAACGACCACCTCGCCTCCCTCGTCGCGCGCCAGACGCGCTCGGACCTGCTGGTGATGCTCTCCGCGGTGGACGGCCTCCGCCGCCCCGCCGCGGGCGGGCGCACCGCGCGCGTGCCCTACGTCGAGTCGATCGGCCGCGCCGCGATGGCGCTCGTGCGCCCCGCCGAGGCGGGCGGCGTCTCCAAGGGCGGCATGGACAGCAAGCTGCGCGCCGCCGCCGCCTGCGTGCAGGCCGGCTGCAACGTCGTGATCGCGGACGGCCGCCGGCGCGACGTCCTCGTGCGCGTCTTCGAGGGCGCGGACGAGGGGACGCTCTTCCCCGCGGTTCCCCGCTAGCCGCCGGAGGTCCCGAGATGGCGGCGAAGGCGGCGAAGGGTTCGAGGGGCGGCGCGGCGGAAGGGCCGTGCCCGCCGCTCGTGCTCGTCGTCGGCTCGGACCCCTTCCTCGTCGACGAGGCCGCGGGCGAGGCGCTCGACGAGCTCTCGCCCGGCTGGCGCGAGGACGAGTTCAAGGTGACGCGCGTCGCGGGCGCGGTCGACCGCGTCGACGACGCGCTCGCCGCGCTGCGCCAGGTGCGCGAGGCGATCCTCCAGCCGGGCTTCTTCGCCGCCGAGACCGTGGTCTGGCTCCGCGGCGTGTCCTTCTCCGGAACCGACCGCACCTCCCGGTCCGAGGACGTCCGAGCCGCGCTCGACGACTGGCGCACGGAGCTGCGCGAGAACGGACTCCCCGCAGGCGTCTCGCTCGTCGTCTCCGGCACCGGCATCGCCAAGAACTCGGTCCTCTTCAACGGCTTCTCCGCGATGGCGAAGGAGGGCCGCGCCCGCGTCGTCGACGCCGCCGGCGGCACCGCCGGCGCCGTCCAGAAGCGCGCCGCCGCGGCGCTCGAGAAGAACGGCTGGACGATGTCCGCGCCCGTCCTCGCCGCGTTCGTGCGCCGCGTGGGGACCGACGTCGGCACCGCGATGCGCGAGCTCGAGAAGCTCTTCGCCTACACCGGCGGCGCGGAGCCCACCGCGGCAGACGTCGCCGAGATCTGCACCGTCAGCACCGACGGCGAGATCTGGGAGATCCAGGACGTCTTCGGCCGCCGCGACCTCGCCGGCACGCTCGCCACGGTCGCGAAGCTTCTCTCCAACAAGGGCGTCAAGGAGATCGCGCTGCTGATCATGCTCGAGACGCGCCTGCTCGACCTGGCGCTCCTCGCCGACGCGCGCGAGCGCGGCCTGCTCGCGCCGGACGGCCGCTCGTGGTCGCCCGCGCTCGGCCCGGCCGACCGCGCCGCCGTCGAGGCGCTCGGCAAGGCCGACGTCCTCGCGCGCCCGTCCTTCCTGCGCGGCTCCATCGTCGAGCAGTCCCGCCTCTGGTCCGGCGCGCAGGTCCGCGCCGCCCGCGTTGCCCTGATGCACGCCCACGAGCGCCTCGTCGGCTCCGGCTCCGCCGAGGACCGCGCCATCCTCGAGACCGCGATCTGCACCGCCCTCGCCAATTCCTGATCGTTCGTCGCCCCGCTCGTCACTCGTCACTCGTCACTCGTCACTCTTCCCCCGCCATGATGGATCCGCTCTACCTCATTCTCTCCCTGCCCGCGCTGGTGCTCTCGATGGTCTTCAGCGCGAAGGTCAAGAGCACGTTCGCCAAATACGCCAAGGTCGCCGCCTCCTGCGGGATGAACGGCGCCGAGGCCGCCGCGACGATGCTCGCCCGCGCCGGCGTGAACGACGTGATGATCCGCAAGACCGCGGGCGTCCTCACCGACCACTACAACCCGGCGGACAACACGCTCAACCTCTCGGCCGACGTCTACGAGGGCCGCAGCCTCGCCTCGCTCGGCGTCGCGTGCCACGAGGCCGGCCACGCGCTGCAGAAGGCGACGGGCTACCGGTGGATGGGCGTGCGCTCGGCGCTCGTCCCCGCCGCCAACCTCGGCTCGAAGTTCTCCTTCGTCGTCTTCGCGATCGGCCTCGCGATGGTCGCCGCGACGCCGGCGGACCCCGCCGCGGGCGCCGCGGTCGCGACCACGGGCCAGGCCGGGCTCGGCTGGCTCCTCGTCAAGGCGGGCATCGTGCTCTTCACCGGCGCCGTCGCGTTCTCGATCGTGACGCTTCCCGTCGAATGGGACGCCAGCGCGCGCGCCAAGCGCCAGCTCGTCGCGTGCGGCCTGCTCTCGCCCGACGAGGAGAAGGGCGCGGCCGCGGTCCTCAACGCCGCGTTCATGACCTACATCGCCGCCGCGGTGAGCTCGCTCGCGACGCTCCTCTACTTCCTCCTCCGCTCCGGACTCCTCGGCGGCCGCCGGCGGTAGCGATCGCAGGCGCCTCGATCATCGTCAACGCCCCGCGGAACGGCGCTCGATCGTCCGCGAAAATTCCGCACGCGACGGCCGACGCTTCCACCGCCGAAAAACTTTTTTTCAAATTCGTGCATTTTTTTGTGGACAAACGTTTCGGAAAATTGTAAAAGGCATTTCAGAGCGC
>CAMVRE010000197.1 GCA_947169825.1 uncultured Verrucomicrobiota bacterium
CCCGCCGGCGCGGCGTCCCGGACGATCCTCCTCCCGCCGACGTCCTCGCCCACGTCCGCTGGCTCGCCGCGCGCCTCGACCTGCGCTTCCGCGCGAGCGGCGCCGCGCCCGACGCGGCGCATCCCCTCGACCCGGAGAGCGCCCTGCTCGCCGCCCTGCTCGCCTCGTCCCTTCCGCGCCGCGCCCTCGCCGACCCGTCCCTCGGCCTCTTCCCCGTCGACTGGCGCAACCATCTGGCCGACCGCCTCCTCGCCCTGCAGGTCTCCGATCCCCCCGGCGTGTTCCGCTGGACCGAGGCCGACGGCGACTCCGTCCGCGCCACCACCCTCGCCATCCTCGCCCTCCGCCTTCTCGCGGCGGAATGACGCGCGCCTCGCGCCGGCGCGCTTGCCGCGCGGGCGGGCATCGTGTAGAATACGCGTCCATGATGCTCGACGTGCAGGAACTCACGCGCCGCTTCGGCCGCGACACCGCCCTCGACGGCGTGACCTTCTCCGCCGACGCGGGCGAGCGCATCGCCGTCGTCGGTCGCAACGGAGCCGGCAAGACCACGCTGCTGCGCGTGCTCTCGACCTTCCTTCCCGCCGATTCCGGCCGGGCGTCCGTGGCGGGGTTCGACCTCTTCTCCCGCGGCGGGGCCGTCCGCTCCGTCGTCGGCTACCTGCCCGAGGGCGCTCCGCTCGACCCCGACCTCCGCGTCGCCGAATACCTCCGCTTCCGTGGCCATCTGCGCCGGATGTCCGGGCGCCATCTGCGCCGCCGCCTCCACGACGTCGCCGCCTTCTGCGGCCTCGCGCCGATCCTCAACGCCCGCATCCGCGCCCTCTCCGCCGGCCAGCGCCACGCCGTCGGCCTCGCCGACGCGATCCTTCACGAGCCCGACGTCCTGCTCTTCGACGACCCGCTCGCCGCGGCGGACGCCGTCCAGGCCCGCTCCTTCGCCCGCCTGCTCGCCGCCCCGGAGGTCTCCGACGGCCGGCTCGTGCTCTTCTCCACGCACGACGCCGGGCTCGTCCGCGCGGCCGCGACGCGCGTACTCTTCCTGGAGCGCGGCCGGCTCGCCGCCGACACGACCAACATCCCCCTCGCCGGCTCCCTCGCCGACTGGTTCGACCGCTGGAGCGCACAATGAGCTCGCCCGCCCTCGTCCTCTTCCGAAAGGAATGCCGCGTCGCGCTGCGCTCGACCGCGACCTGGTGCGTCTTCGCCGCGTGCGCGTCGCTCGTCGGGGTCTTCTTCGTCTTCGCGCTGCGCGAGGCCGAGGGCGGACCGGGGACGCTGCCCGAGCTGTTCTGCATGCCCCTCGCGCTCGCCGCGCCGCTCCCCGCCGCGTTCTTCACGATGGGGCTCTTCGCGCGCGAGCGCCACAACGGCACGCTCGAGACGCTCCTCACCGCGCCGG
Source organism: uncultured Verrucomicrobiota bacterium (assembly GCA_947169825.1). GTDB lineage: Bacteria > Verrucomicrobiota > Kiritimatiellia > RFP12 > UBA3636 > UBA3636. The sequence continues at coordinate 1,403 of CAMVRE010000197.1, forward strand.
TGAGCGACGCGCAGACGGTCCTCGCGAAGTTCTCCGCCGCCTGCCTGCTCTCGCTCGTCGCCCTGGCGCTCTGCCTCCCGGTCTTCCACGCCTACCTGCGCTTCGCGGCGCCGCCGCCGGCGTGGGACCCCCGCGCCCTCGCCTCCGGATGGTGCGCCATCGCCTGCGCCACGGTCCTCTGGACCGCCCTCGGCCTCTTCTTCTCGCTGCTCTGCCGGCACGAGTCCGCCGCCGGCGCCGCGACGCTGATCGCGGGCCTCGGGATCTCGATGCCCGTCTCGGGGGCGGTCGAGCTGCCGTTCGACTCCGCGCTCGCCCCGTATTCCCTCGTCGCCTTCGCCCGCGGCGTCGCGGACACCCGCCCGCTCTTCGTCGCCCTCTCCGGAGCCGCGTTCCTGCTCTTCCTCTCCGTCCGGGTCCTCGAGTCCCGCCGCTGGCTCCCCTCCGCATCCTTCTGACGCCGGTTGCGCGCGAAGGGGCGGCGCGCTAGAATGGCCGGCGTTTTCCGCGGCGTTTCGCGCGCGGGACCGATCGAGGACGACGACGATGACCGAGGAAGAAGTCTACGGCATTCTGAAGGAGACGGGCGCGCTGCTGCGCGGCCATTTCGAACTGCGCTCGGGGCTCCACAGCCCGGAGTTCTTCCAGTGCGCCAACCTGCTTCGCTTCCCGCGCAAGGCGGAGGCGCTCTGCTCCGCGCTCGCGGCGCTCGTCCCGGCGGAGATCGCGCGGGAGGCGACGACCGTCGTCTCGCCCGCGCTCGGCGGCATCCTCGTCGGCCACGAGGTCGCGCGCGCCCTCGACCGGAAGTGCATCTTCGCCGAGAAGCAGGACGGCCGGCTCGTCATGCGCCGCTTCGCGATCGAGCCCGGCGAGCCGTGCATCGTCGCGGAGGACGTCGTGACGCGCGGCGGGCGCGTGCAGGAGACGATCGACATCGTCCAGGGGCTCGGCGGGCGCGTGCTCGCGGCCGTGACGCTCGTCGACCGCAGCGGCGGGAAGGCGTCGTTCGGCGCGATCCCGCACTTCTCGCTCCTGCGCATGGAGCCCGTGACGTGGGAGCCGGCGGCCTGCCCGCTCTGCGCGGCGGGCGGCAAGGCGGTCCATCCCGGCTCGTAGACCGGCGATTCCCGCGGGGCGCTACGCGCGGCGGGCGCGGAGCATCTTCACGAGCTCGGGGACGACGGCGTCGACGTCGCCGACGATCCCGACGTCCGCCACCTCGAAGATCGGCGCGGCGGGGTCCTTGTTGACGGCGACGATGAAGTCGGAGCTCTGCATGCCCGCCAGGTGCTGGATCGCGCCCGAGATGCCGAGCGCGACGTAGAGCTTCGGGCACACGGTCTTGCCGGTCTGCCCGACCTGGTGGAGCGCGGAGATCCACCCCGCGTCGACCACGGCGCGGGAGGCGCCGACGGCGCCGCCGAGCTCGGCGGCGAGCTCGCGCACGAGCGAGAACTTCTCCGGCGCGCCGAGGCCGCGGCCGCCCGAGACGATGGTCTTGGCGCCCGCGAGGTCGACGTCCTCGCCGCCTTCCTTCACCGCGGCGAGGCGCCGCATCCGGCAGGGGACCTGCGAGAGGTCGGCCGCGAGCGGGACGACCTCGCCCGCGGCGCCGTCCTCGCGCACCTTCTTGAAGACATTGCCGCGGACGGTCGCCATCTGCGGGCGCGTGCCCTCGCAGGTGATGGTCGCCATGATGTTGCCGCCGAACGCGGGGCGCGTCTGGAGGAGGAGCTTCCTCTCGGGGTCGAAGTCCAGCTGCGTGCAGTCGGCGGTGAGGCCGGTGTGCAGTGCGGCGGCGACGGTCGGCGCGAGCGAACGGCCGATCGACGTGGCGCCGAAGAGCAGGATCTCCGGCCGGCGCGCCTCGACCGCCTGGCGGACGGCGGCGGACCAGAAGTCGTTCTGGTAGTAGGCGAACTGCGGCGCGTCCATCGCGTAGACCTTCCTCGCGCCGTGCGCGAAGAGCTCCGGCGCGAGCGCGGCGCCGTTCTCGGAGAGCAGCAGCGCGCAGAGCTCGTAGCCGGACTTGGCCGCGAGCTCGCGGCCCTCGGAGAGCAGCTCGCAGGAGACGGACTGCAGCGCGCCCTCGCGCTGCTCGGCGAATACCCAGATTTCGTTCATGGTCGTTTCTCCTAGACGAGGTGGCGTTCGGCGAGGATCCCGACGAGCTTCTCCGCCTGCTCGGCGGGGGTGCCCTCGAGGCGGACGCGGTTGGTCTTGACCGGCGGGGCGAAGACCTTGGTGACGCGGGTGGGGGAGCCCTTGAGGCCGATGAGCTCGGGGTCGGGCCCGAGCTCGGCGACGCCCCAGACCGGGATCTGCGCCTTCTTCGCGGCCATCTTGCTCTTCAGGGAGCCGATGCGCAGCTCGCCCGCCTCCTTGACGACGGTGAGCGCGCACGGGAGGTCGACCTCCCATTCCTCGTGGCCGTCCTCGGTGGCGCGGACGACCTTGAGCGCCTTGCCTCCGGGCAGGGCCTCGACGGCCTTGGCGTAGGTGAGGACCGGCAGGCCGAGGTGGTGGGCGATGCCGGGGCCAACCTGGGCGGTGTCGCCGTCCGTCGCCTGCTTGCCGAAGAGGACGAGGTCGGCGGGGCCGAGCTTCCTGATCGCGAGCGCGAGCGTGTAGCCGGTCGCCCAGGTGTCCGCGCCGCCGAACTCGCGGCCGGAGACGAGGACGCCGTCCGTCGCGCCGCGGGCGATGGCCTCGCGGACCACGGCCTCGGCCTGGGGCGGGCCCATCGAGACGACGGTGACGGTGGAGCCGGGGACGGCGTCCCGGAGGCGCAGGGCGACCTCGAGGGCGTTCTCGTCGAACGGGTTCATGACGGCGGGGACGCCGGCGCGGTTGAGCCGGTTGGTGGCGCGGTCGATGGTCACCTTGTCCGAGTCGGGGACTTGCTTGATGCAGACGACGATCTTCATGCGGTGTCGTGGCGGGGTGTGCGGAAAACGGCGCGGGAGTCTAGCAGAACCTCCCTGCGCGCGCAAGCGCGCTTGCCTTCCGCGGCGGGCGGGGGTAGAATGCGCCGCCATGAAACCGCTCCGCAATCTCGCCGTCGCCCAGTCGGGCGGCCCCTCCATGGTCATCAACCAGTCGCTCGCCGGCGTCGTCCTCGCGGCGAAGGCCGCCGGTCCCGCCGTCGGCCGCATCCTCGGCGCCCGCCACGGCATCGACGGCATCCTCAAGGGAGACTTCCTCGACCTGCGCCGCCTCTCGCCGGCGAAGCTCGAGGCGATCGCCGCGACGCCGTCCTCCGCGCTCGGCTCCTGCCGTCACAAGCCCACCGAGGAGGACTGCGACAGGATCCTCGCCGCGCTCCTCGCGCGCGGCGTCGGCTACTTCTTCTACATCGGCGGCAACGACTCCGCGGACGCCGCGCGCATC
>CAMVRE010000198.1 GCA_947169825.1 uncultured Verrucomicrobiota bacterium
CTCGTAGCGGTCCTGGTCGAAGAACGCGGGCGGCGGCCAGCCCTTGCCCGCCATTCCGCTCCACCGCGCCTGCGGGCCGATCCAGGTCTTCTCGCCGCCGTGGTTGTTCCATCCGTAGAGGACCAGGTCGCCCGGCTGCGGCGTCCAGAAGACGTTTCCGGCCGCCCCGGCCGGCCGGAACGCGAGGATGCGCCCTCCCGCCGCCGGCGCGACAACCGCTGCGGCGCCGGTGGCGTCGGAGAGGACGATTTCGTCCGTCTCCCCTCCCCTGCTCGTCGCGCAGCCCGTGAGCGCAAGGGCCAGCGGCAGGACCGTTCGCAGGACGGAGTGTCTGGTTTCGGGGGTCAAGGCATTCCTTTCGGGCGGATTCGGATCGATTCGGACACGGGCCAGCAACGAGATTCCCATCCGTCGTAGGGGCAGTTGCGGGAGCGCGAAGAGAACCCCGCCACGTCGACGACGCGCCATTCGCCGACCGCGATCCGCGTCCCGGGCGCGGACTCGAGCATCTTTGACGCGCGGGGCGAGAGGATCGAGCGAGGCATCTTCCACCACGCGCGTGCCCAGGCCTCGGGGTCCATCCCCTCCTCCTCGACCATCGCCGTCCACGTGAGGGGGATCGCCGTCTCGAGCCCGACGATCCCGTTGGCGGCGCCGGCGAAGCCGCCCGCCTTCCGCGCCGCCGAATGCGGCGCGTGGTCCGTGGCGAACATCAGCGCGCCCTCCTTCACCGCGCGGCGCAGCTCCGCGCGGTCCTCGGCGGTGCCGAGCGGCGGGGCCATCTTGTAGTTCGCATCGTCGCCGGGGATCTCGTCGCACGAGAGCAGGAGGTGGTGGGGCGTCGCCTCGGCCGTGACGGGAAGCCCCTCCCGCTGCGCCGAGCGGACGAGCTCCACGCCCTCCGCGGTGGAGAGGTGCTGGACGTGGAGCCGGCATCCGGTGACGCGGCAGAGCGCGAGGTCGCGGCGGATCGCCGCCGTCTCGGCGGAGACGGGGATCGTCGGCAGACGATGCGCCCGCGCGAAGGCGCAGTCGCGGACCACGCCGCGGCCGGTCTCCTTCGGATCCATCGCGTGCTGGCAGACGCACATCCCGAGCTTCGCGGCGCGGCGCATCGCCTCCTCCATCACGGCGTCGTCCGCGACATAGGAGCCGTCGTCGGTGAAGAACGCGGCCCCCGCCCCGGCGAGGGCCTCGAGGTCCGCGACCTCGCGGCCGAGCCGTCCCTTCGTGATGCAGGCGGACGGAAGGAGGATCGTCTCCGATCCGGCCGCGCGCGCGGCGCGGCGCTGGTAGTCGAGGCCCTCCGGCGAGTCGCAGGCCGGATCCGTGTTCGGCATCGTGACGACGGCGGCGAAACCGCCGCGCCGGGCCGCGGCGAGACCGCTGGCCGTCGTCTCCGCCTCGGGCGCGCCCGGATCGCGGAAGTGCACGTGCACGTCCACGAAGCCGGGGAAGGTCAACAGGTCCGCGGTTTGCATGACGGTTCCTCGAGTCGTTCGCCCGGACCGAAGCCGAACGTTTCCCCGAAGGCGCGGAAGCCCTCGGGCGTGGCCGGGAAGTCGCGCCCGCCGGGACCCTGCGACTCGATCTCCGCGCGGTCGTCGCGGTGGTTGCGGTCGAGGTAGTCCGGGCAGAGGAAGCGCAGGCCGGCGCGGGGCCGCGCGTGCCAGACGCAGACCGGCTCGCCGGCGCTCTCCCAGACGTTGTCCCGGAAGACCGCCTGGCCGCGCCAGTCGTTGAAGAGCCGCGCGAGGCATTCCGTCGCGCGCGAGAAACGGTTGCCGACCACGGCGAAGCCCGGCGTCGGCACGGTGGTGTCCTGGAAGCGCAGGTGCGCGCCGCCCGGGTTCCAGCGCTGCCCGTGCCCCCAGCTCGCGCCGGCGTCGAGCAGGACGTTGCCCTCGAGCCGGATGTCCTCCGCGGCGCTGCCCTCCCCCTGGACCCAGAACTCGTAGGAGTATTCGCAGCGCTCGACCGTGTTGTTCCGCCAGAGAAGGTTGCGCTGGATCGTCCCCGATTCGCTGCTCTGGTCCGTGAGCCCGGCGTCGAAGCAGTCGCGGACGCGGCAGCCCTCGACGCGGACGTCCTCCGCGCAGCCCCAGAACTCGATGCCGTTGCCGTAGCGGACGTTGTTCCCCAGGTCGTCCACGTAGAGCACGCCCCCGCCGATCCACGAGGCCTCGCAGCCGAGGATCGAGACGCGCTTCACGCCGCCGCCGCCGAAGCCGTGCGCGGCGCCGTAGCGGACGGCGAGGCCCTCGTAGACGACGTCGTGCGCGGCGGCCTCGTCGACGCAATGGACCTTGCGCGCGAGCTCGACCGAGCGCCAGCGCGCGGCGGGGTCGCCCGCGTCGGAGCGGACGAGCACGGCGCCCGCGGCGGGGTCGAACCAGAAGTCGCGGTCGCGCAGCAGCTCCGCGCGCGACCCGCGCTTGAAGAGGCAGCCCGCGTCGCCGTGGTCGAGGACGACGTTGCCGACGTCGGTCGCCGAGCCGGTCTCCGCGCGCCAGAGGCCGTCCGGCTCGCGCCGCCACGATCCGGGCGCGCTCCGGTCGAGGCTCGGCTGGACGATCGGCGCGGGGCCCTCGCCCCACGCGCCGTAGCGGACGGGATGCCCGGGGACGCCGGAGCGCACGCGGAGCTGCCCGCGCCAGACGCCGCCGCGCCGGAAGAGCACGGTCGTGCCGGGCGCGAGCTCCGCCGCGTTGACCTCGTCGAGCGACGTGCCCTCGTCGATCCGCCAGACGCGGTCCGACGGCGCGCGGCCATAGGCGGCCTCCGCCTCGGCGCGCGCCTCGTCGGGGAGCCGCCCCGCCGGCGATTTCGCGATGCCGCCCTCGACGACGACGGCGCCAGCCGCGTCCGTCTGCCTGGTTTGCGTCTTCATGGGATGCGAATTCTAGCAGGAACGGCGGCCGAATGCATCCTCTTTCGTCCGGACGCCGGGCTTTCGCCGCCGGCGCCGGTGTGGTAGACTTGGCGCCATGAAACGAGTACCGATCCTCCTCGCCCTTTCCGTCCTCGTCCCCGTCTCCGCCGCGCGCGCCGCGTGGACGGTCGACAAGGAGCGCGGCTCCATCCACGACGGGCCGATCGAGATCGGCGTCGAGCCGGACCCGCTCCATGAGGGCGGGATCGTCCTCAAGAAGGTCTGGCAGGCGCCGAAGGACGACTGGTCGCTCGACTCGCTCCCGCGCGTCGAGGCCGACACCGGTCTCAAGCCCACCACAATCGAGGGCAGCTTCGCGGCGTGGCACTACGGGCTTCGCTCGTTCGCGCTTCCGGACACGGTCCGCTCCATCGGCCGCGCCGCGTTCTACTCGTGCGAGAACGCGACGAACGCCCTCGCGCTGCCGTCGCGGCTGGAGGAACTCGGCCGCGCGGCGTTCATGGGCTGCAGGAATCTCCGCGGCGACCTCGCGATCCCGTTGGGCGTGCGGGTGATCGAAATGGAGGCCTTCTACGGATGCTCGCGCCTGTCGGGCCTCTCCTTCGCGCCGGGCTCGCGCCTGGAGCGGATCGACACGCTCGCGTTCAAGCGCTGCTCCGGCATTCGCGGGACGGTCGACTTCTCGCCCTGCGAGGCGCTCGAGCGGATCGACCCCGAGGCGTTCGTCGACTGCACGCCGGAGCGCGCCGTCTTCGGCGAGCCGTTCAAGCGGCGCGTCGCGGAGGCGCTCCGCGCGGCGGACGCGACGAACGGCTATCCGCGCGCGTCGACCGACTGGCTCGCGGGATCGTTCGGGATCGGCGTGCACTGGACGACGCGGACCACCGACCAGGACGGACGGCGCGGCGACTTCGAGAAGGCCGTCGACGCGTTCGACGTGCCGCGGTTCGTCGCGCAGCTCAGGGACGCCGGCGCGCGGCACGTCATCTTCACCTCGTCCTGGGCCGACCAGCATCCGCCCGCGCCGTGCCCCGCGCTCGACCGCATCCTGCCGGGCCGCACGACGAGGCGCAACCTGCTGCGCGAGATCGCCGACGCCCTCGCCGCGGAGGGCATCCGCACGATCCTCTACTACAACCAGTCCGGCGACCGCTCCGACCGCGAGTGGGCGAAGGCCTCCGGCTACGCGGACGGCCGGCTCGAGCAATTCGGAAGCAACGCTGTCGCGATCGTGCGCGACCTCTCGCTCGCCGCCGGGCCCAACGTGGCGGGGTGGTGGTTCGACAGCCCCGGGATGGTCTCCGACGCCGGCCCGCACCGCGTCGCGACCGTCCCGCTCGGCGACTGGAAGTTCCCCTTCCGCGAGATGGCGCTCGCGGCGAAGGCCGGCAACCCGGACGCGCTCGTCTCCGTGAACTCGCAGGGCGGGACGTTCGTCTACACGCCGTGCCAGGAGTACTTCAGCGGCGAGGAGCTCGTCGACTTTCCGCTCTGCGGCCGCACGAACGCGCAGGGGATGCAAATGCACCTCTGGCTCACCGCCGACAACCGCGACTGGGTCCACCAGGGCCGCGGCTTCGCCTCCCCGCGCTTCGAGGACGGCTTCCTCCGCCCCTGGCTCGCGCGCCGCCTCGCCGACGGCTGCGCCGTCACGCTCAACGTCGACGTCGACCGCACCGGCCTCCTGAATCCCGCCACGATCGAGCAGATCCGGCGCTGCCTCCCCGCGCCGTAGGGCCCGCGCCCCTCGCCCGTTCGCGGCGTTGCGCGGCCGCGCCGCTTCTGCTAGACTGCGGCGCGTTGCCGGAAACGGAAGCCATGCCCCCGAACCCTTCGCAGAACACCCCGCCCGCGCAAAGCGCGGTCCGGACGGCCGCCGCCGCCGT
>CAMVRE010000199.1 GCA_947169825.1 uncultured Verrucomicrobiota bacterium
GGACGCAGCTGCCCTACGCGCTGCTCGTCGGCGCCGTGAGCGCCGTCGGCTACGTTGTCGCGGGCCTGTCGCGGTCGCTGCCCTACGCCGCGTCGGCGGGGCTCACGCTCGCGATCTCCGCCGCCTTGCTCCTCGCGGCGCTCGTCGCGCTCCCGCGCGCGCTGCGCCGCCCCCGCGCCGGGTAGGCGCGCTACGAAATTCGCTTGGTCGCGCGGGGGCCTTCTGCTATACTCGCGCGCAACCGGACTCCCCTTCCCTTCCCCTCCGACCATGAAGAAGAAACCCTCCCGCACCGACTGGTTCACCGAAGCCCGCTTCGGCATGTTCATCCACTGGGGCCTCTACGCCCTCCCGGCCCGCCACGAGTGGGTCCAGCACTCCGAGCAGATCGCGCCGGAGGACTACCGCAAATACTTCGAACACTTCGACCCGGACCTGCTGGACGCGAAGGCGTGGGCACGCGCGGCGAAGGCCGCCGGGATGAAGTATCTCGTCATTACCACAAAGCACCACGAGGGCTTCTGCCTCTGGGACAGCAAGTTCACGGACTACAAGGCGCCCAACACGCCCGCCGGGCGCGACCTCCTGCGCGAGATCGTCGACGCCTTCCGCGCCGAGGGCCTCCGCATCGGCTTCTACTACTCGCTCCTCGACTGGCACCACCCCGAGTTCCCGATCGACCCGAAGCACCCGCTGCGCAACCGCCCGGCCGCCGAGATCGCCGAGATCAACAAGAAGCGCGACGTCCGCAAATACGCCAAATACATGCGCGACCAGGTGACGGAGCTGCTGACCAACTACGGCAGGATCGACATCCTCTGGTTCGACTTCTCCTACCCGAACGACGAGCTCAACGGCACGAAGGGCAAGGGCCGCAAGGACTGGGAGAGCGAGAAGCTCGTCGCCCTCGCGCGCAAGCTCCAGCCGCAGATCATCCTCGACAACCGCCTCGACCTGCCCGGCGCCGGCGACATCACGACGCCCGAGCAGTTCCAGCCCGAGCATCCCCCGCGCCGGCCCGACGGCTCGATCGCCCCCTGGGAGGGCTGCCAGACCTTCTCCGGCTCGTGGGGCTACCACCGCGACGAGGCGACGTGGAAGAGCGAGAAGCAGTGCATCGAGATGCTGATCCGCCACGTCGCGCGCGGCGGCAACCTCATCATGAACGTCGGCCCCACGGCGCGCGGCTACTTCGACCATCGCGCGATGACGCGCCTCGAGGCCTACGCCCGGTGGATGGACCGCAACTCGAAATCGATCTACGGCTGCACGATGGCGCCGGCGGAGTTCCCGGAGGCGGACGGCACGCGCTACACGTGGAACCCGAAGACGAAGCGCCTCTACGTCCATATTCTCGATTGGCCGTTCCAGCGCCTGCACCTGCCGAACCTCGCGGGCAAGGTCGCCTACGCGCAGTTCCTGCACGACGGCTCGGAGCTCTCGTGGTTCGAGAACGGACACGCCACCTGGAACAGCGAGGACCTGCCCGCCGGCACGCTCACGCTGCGCCTCCCGGTCGTGCAGCCGGACATCGTCGTCCCGACCGTCGAACTCTTCCTCAAGTAGAACACCACAACCCGCGAACCGCCATGGCCAACGAACTCGACGAAACCGCCGGCCCCGTCCGCAGCGAGGGGCGCGACATCCACGTGATCGACAAGCAGATCCCCGTCCGGGTCGGCTGGGGCTCGACGCTCTTCGAGGTCCTGCTCTGGGTCTGCGGCATCCTGCCCGGGCTGGTCTTCCTCTTCATGAAGATCTCCGCGCGCAACTACCTGCAGCGCCTCCAGCAGAAGCTGCAGCAGGACGCCTCGCAGATCGACAACTACCTCGAGCAGCGCGTGCAGATCCTGCAGAACGTCGCCCCGCTCGTCGAGAAGGCGATCGACCTGGACAAGGACGTGATGAAGGCCGTCGCCGCCTACCGCGGCGGCCGCGCGCCGGAGGGCACGCCGACGGGCGACGCGCTGCGCAACCAGGTGGCGGGCCAGGTGGACTCCATCTGCGGCCGCCTCTTCCCGCAGGTCGAGGCCTACCCCGAGCTCAAGGCGCACCAGGCGATCGCCGACGCGATGCAGCAGAACTCCTACCTCCAGAAGGAGATCACCGCCGCGCGCACGCTCTACAACGACACCGTGGCGCAGTGGAACGCGGACATCTTCCGCTGGCCGACGAAGATGATCGTCGCCGCCCGCGCGGGCTACACGACGCGCATCCCGTTCACGGCCTCCGCCGAGACGCGCGAGCGCGCCCGCGGCACGTTCTTCTAGCTCCCCGCCCATTTCGGCCCCGCGGGCGCGTTGCGGCGCGGTGCGGGGTATGGTAGACTGGGGGGCATGGTGGAGGACGTCTACGAGCCCCTGGACCTGTGGCGGCGCGAGCTGCGCGACGCCCACCGGAAGAACGTCGCGGAGCGCTTCGAGGCGCTCGTGGCGGAGTCCGGCGTGGACGAGAAGGAGAACAAGCGCCTCGTCGCGGAGGTGCGCCGGCTCGAGAAGGAGCTCGAGCGGGAGAAGTCGCGGCTCTCGTCGCGCACGCTCCTGCGCAACCTCGTCCTCGCGCTCGCGATCCTCGCCGCCGGCGTCGTCGCGGTCTTCGTCGCCACCGCCGTGCGCGGGGGGCGCGCGCCGAACGCCGAGAGCGCCTGGACGATGCTCGGCGGCTCGCTCGTCTCGGCCGCCTTCTTCGGGCTCTTCGGCAAGGTGCTGCGGCCCGCGGTGAAGGCGCTGCGCGAGTCCGTCGCGCGGCTCGGGAGCGCGCTCGACGCGGCCGAGGCCGCCGCCTGGGAGCAGATGGAGCCTCTCAACCGCCTCTTCGACTGGGGCCTCCCGGCGGAGATCGCGCACAGGACCCTCCCGCGCATCGAGTTCGACCCGCTCTTCACCGCCGGGCGTCTGCGCGACCTGCGCGAGACGTTCGGCCTCGACGACGAGCTGCTCGGCTCGCGGTCCGTCCTCGGCACCGCGAGCGGCGAGATCTCCGGCAACCCGTTCGTCCTCGCCGACACGCTCGCGATGCGGTGGACGACGAAGACCTACCACGGCTCGCTGAGCATCTCCTGGTCCGAGCTCGAGCGCGGCGCCGACGGCAAGCTGCACCGCGTCCCGAAGTCGGAGACGCTCCGCGCGTCCGTCGAGAAGCCCTGCCCCGTCTTCGAGAACGAGCGCTTCCTGCTCTACGGCAACCCCGCCGCGCCCGACCTGCGCTTCTCGCGCCTCCCCTCCCCCCTCTCCGGCCGCGAAGACTCGCGCTCGCTGCGCCGCGAGATGGAGGCCGAGGTCCGTCGACTCGAGAAGCGAGCCCGCAAGCTCGACCCGGAGCATCCCTTCACCCTGATGGCCAACCGCGACTTCGACGTGCTCTTCCACGCCGTCGACCGCGACAACCCGGTCCAGTTCCGGCTGCTCTTCACGCCGCTCGCGCAGGAACAGACCGTGAAGCTGCTGCGCGACCGCTCGCTCGGCTGGGGCGACGACTTCGCGTTCCGCAAGGACCGGATGCTCAACCGCGTCGACCCGGCGCACCTGCGCGAGGCGGAGCTCGACACGCGCCCGGAGCAGTTCCGGTCGCTGGAGCTGGCCGAGTCGCGGCGGCGCTTCAACGAGTTCTGCAACGACTGGTTCAGGCACCTCTACTTCTCGCTCGCGCCGCTGCTCTGCATCCCGCTCTACCAGCAGACGCGCACGCACGAGACGATCTACCGCAAGGCGGCCGACCGCGCACCCTCCGCGCCGGAGCACGAGTCCATCGCCAACTACCACGGCGAGGAGGCGTTCCGCCACCCCGACTGCGCCACGCGCTCGCTGCTCAAGGCCGCGCTGCGCCACCAGGACGGCGGCGCGCAGGTCGTCGAGATCACCGCGCACGGCTTCCGCGCCGAGGAGCGCGTCGACTACGTCGAGAAGCGCGGCGGCGACGGCTTCCTGCACGACGTCCCCGTCGAGTGGACCGAATACCTCCCCGTCGAGCGCACCTCGCCGCTGCGCGTCCTCGACGCCGAGGGGCGCTCCCTCCCGCGCCACGAGGCGGAGGCGAACGCCCCCGGCCCCTGGCGCGACGCGCTCCTGCGCTGGAACCCCGCCGGCGCGGGCGTCTGGTTCCACCGCGCCACCGTCTCCCGGCGCGACTAGACGAAGCGCAGGACGCCGAACTTCTCCGGCTGGTGGAAGTCGAGCCGCTCCCCGACGTCGCTCCACGCGCCCCAGCGCGGCGAGGGCGTCTCGTCGCCGCAGTGGAAGAAGTTGCCGCGCCACTCGTCGCCGGCGCGCGGCGAGCACGGCGCGGAGGACACCGCGGCGAGAAGCACCAGCGGAATCGAGATCTCCCCGCACCAGTCGAGAGGCCCCGGGATCGGAGGATCGACGACGCGCGGGAGCGACGTCCGCACCGCGACGCGCGCCATCCATTCCGGCGGCAGCGGCGCCCAGTCCGCATAGCCGCCCTCCGGCAGGCGCCGCGGGTCGACGATGTAGGACGCGTGCAGCGCGCCGCCCGCGTTGACCTCGAAGTTGAAGTGCCCCGCCGCCTCCGCCGGCTGCACGAAGAACTCGACGCAGCTGTCCTTCCAGACCGGGCCCTGCGGCTCGGTCGCGACGCTGCGGACGAAGCGGTCTCCGCGGACGTCGAATCGAACCGCGATCCGTCCGCCGCCGCAGAGCGCGCGGAAGCGCACGTCGGGGCGGACCGCGCCGCTGTCGCGATGCCATGCGGCGACGCGCCCCTCCGCCGCCGCCGCCCACGCGGCGCCGGGCTCGCCC
>CAMVRE010000200.1 GCA_947169825.1 uncultured Verrucomicrobiota bacterium
AAGTTCGGCCGCGGCACCGTCTTCCTCGCCGCGTCGGGCACGAAGCGCCCGTGGAAGATGAAGCGCGACCTGCTCTCGCCCTGCCCGACCACGCGCTGGTCGGACCTGCTTGTCGTCGGCTGACGCGCGGGCCGAACCGCCCTAGTTCGGGATCTTGATCCGATACCGGAAGAACATCTTCTCCGGGACGGGGTCGTAGCCGGGGTCGTAGACGCCGGCGTCCAGGTCGATCTTGGGCGAAACGACGACGTTCGCTTCGGTCCAGTCGTCCACGTCCGGCGAGGACTCGACGTAGAACACCGCACCATGCTCGTTCGGATTCTTCCGCGCGGGGAAGCTCAGCCAGGGCGAGCCGTCCGCCGCGATGTGGATCCGGAGCACCGGGTCGCCGTCCTCGTTCGTCGTCGAGTCCGGCGGGATGTCGAAGAGATAGCGCGCCACCGCGGGGATGCCGTTCACCATCGCCTCGGGCGGCGTGTCCTCCGGCAGTCCGGCCCGGAATTTCAGCCAGGTGGCGTAGCCGGCGATCGCGAACTCGTAGGGCTGCTGGAGGTAGGGCATCGTCCCGTCGTCGATCCGCCAGGTCTCCGCGAAGTCGAAGGCGACGAAGGACCCCTGAATCGTCATGTCCGCGGACGCGACCGGGTCGATGCCGGGGCAGTCGACCGCCGCCTTGCTAGACAGGCCTCGCGCCAGCTGCGCCGTTGCGCCGGCGTCGTAGTAGCAATTGGTAACGACGGCATTGGCGGCGAGGCAGCCGATGAACGCGCCGACGAAGTCGGTCGCCGAGGAGGACACTTGGCCGGAGCAGTAGGCCCGTTCGATCCGCGAGCCCGACGATCCGCAGCCGACGAAGCCGCCCGCGTAGCCGGCGCCGCCGGCGTCCGCGGAGACGTGCGCGTAGGAGTCGGCGACAAGGCCGCCGGACTGCTGCCCGGCGAACCCGCCGACGTAGCCGCCTCCTGTGCCCGTCGTCTTCCGCACCATTCCGACGGCGCTGCACCGGACGACGGACGGCGTGCCGGCGAGGCAGCCCGCGAAGCCGCCGAGCTGCGTCGCGGAGCCCGATACCGTGCCGACGAAGGCGCAGTCCTCCACGAGCGATCCGGACGCGATCCGGCCCGCGAAGCCGCCGACGGCGCCGGTGCCGGCCACGTCCACGTCGAGGACGCAGTCCGCGATGCGGGTGTCGGCGGCGTTGCCGACGAGGCCGCCGGTGTAGTTGCCCCCGCCGCGGACGGCGCCGGAGAGGACGATGCCGTCGAGGGTGGCGCCGTCGGTCCAGCCGAAGAGGCCGCAGCCCTGCGCAGAGGGCGCGTTGGTGGCGACGAGGTTGGAGATCGAGTGCCCGAAGCCGTGGAGCGTGCCGGCGAACGGGGCGGACGAGGTGCCGATCGGCGTCCAGTCGACGCCCGCGAGGTCGATGTCCGCGCCGAGGCCGTAGACGCCGGCGAGGTCGTCGCGGACGGCGTCGAGCTCGTCGGCGGTGGCGATGAGCCGTCCGAACCGGGCGGCGGCGACTCGGTGGTTGTCGAGCACGATGGTGGTGGTGGCGCTCGCCGGGTCGGCGTAGGGCGTGGAGCCGGTCCAGGCGACGAAGAAGCCCTCGTCGGACTCGGCGCCCACCGTCACGGTCGAGCCGGGGTCGTATTGCCCCGCGCCCTCGACCTCGACGCGGCCGGGGGCGGAGCCGCCCGCGGAGGCGAAGACCTCGAGGCCGTTCGCCGCGCTCCAGGCGAGGTAGGGCTGGGTCACGCCGTCCGTCTGGTTCCAGACGGCGCCGTCGGCATCGTCGATGGCGAGCCAGGCGGCGAAGTTGGCCGCGCTCTTCATCCCTTCCGCGTCGTATTCGGCGATGCCGGCGTTTTCGGCGGAGGAGTCTGCGGAGGAGGAGCCGACGGCGTGGATGCCGTCGCACAGAGCCGCGCAGTCCGCGAAGACCGGGGTGCGATACAGCTGGCCCGCGAAGGCGCCGGCGTAGGCGCCGGAGCAGTCGACGAGCCCGGCCGCGTAGCAGCGCGCGAGCGTCGTGGCGCCGTCGCCGTTGCGCCCGGCGAAGCCGCCGACGACCTGCCGCCCCTTGGCGGCGCCGAGCGAGTAGCTGTCGCCGAACGCGGCCGCGGAGGCGACGTCGCCCGCGAAGCCGCCCGCGAGGGCGTCGCCGGCGCGGGTGGCCGTGGCGTCGCCGAGCGCGAAGCATTCCGCGACGGTCGTGCCGGCGCCGGAGAGCTTGCCGGCGAAGCCGCCGACGTCGTAGGCGGCGGTCGCCGCGCCCGCCGCCATGCAGCGAAGGAAGTCGTTGGACGACGAGACGTAGCCCGCGAAGCCGCCCGCGTCGGAGGATGTCGCCGCCACGCCGCCGACGGCCATGCTCCGCTCGTAGCGGATGCCCGCGGCAGTGCTCTGTCCGACGAAGCCGCCCGCGCGGCTCCCCGTCGCCTTCACGCCGCCCGCCGCGCCGCACGAATCGAAGCTCGAACCTCCGCCGGTGGCCGAACCGACGAATCCGCCGACGCCGGTCTTGCCGAACACGGCGCCCCTGGCGAGGCACCCGGAGAACGCGCACGCCTTGTTCGCGGAGCCGATGAAGCCGCCGACGCCGGTGGAGTCCGGGGCCGTCACGGCACCGAAGACGAGGCAGGACGAGAACGTCGGCGCGGCGCTGCCGCCCTGCACGGAGCCGATGAAACCGCCCTTGCCGTCGCCGGAGGATCCGCGGACCGCCACGTCGCCGACGCATCCGCGGAACGCGACCGTGGCGGAGTAGACGCCGCCGACGAGACCGCCGACGTCGCCGCCGGAGGATTCGACGAGTCCGGTCGCCGCGCAGCCCTCGAAGGTCGCGCCGGAGCCGCCGACGCGGCCGACGAGGAGTCCGGCGTAGCCCTGGCCGTTGGAGACGACGCCCTCGGCGGAGCAGGTGCGGATCGCGGTCGCGCCCTGCACGTCGCCGGCGAGGGCGCCGGTGTATTGGCGGCCGGCCACGGAGACGCCCACGAGGCGGATGCCGTCGAGCGTGGCGTCCCTGACCGCGGCGAAGAGTCCCGCGTAGTTGCCGGAGGGGTCGTCGCAAAGGAGGCCGGAGATGACGTGGCCCTGCGCGTAGAGCGATCCGGTGAACGGCTTCGAGGAGGAGCCGAGCGGCGTCCACGCCTCGTCCGAGAGGTCGATGTCCGCGCCGAGCGCGTAGGAGCCGGCGAGGGCGTTCGTGATGTCGGCGAGCTCCTGCCGGTTGGTGATCAGCGTACCGAACTCGGCGGCGACGAATCGGAAGTTGTCGAGCAGCACCATGGTGGCGGCGCTGGCGCGGTCGTCGTAGGCGGCGTCGCCCGTCCAGGACAGGAACGCGGAGTCCTCCGGGACGGCCTCGATCGCGACCGCCGTGCCGGGCGCGTAGACGCCGAGCCCCTCGATGGCGCCGGAACCGCTGCCGACGGTCCGGCCGGAGAGCGTCATGCCGCCGTCCACGAGCCCCCACGCGAAGTAGGGCTGCGTGAGGCCGTCGGCCTGCGTCCAGCCGCGGTCCGCCGCATGGAAGGCCGCGAACTCGTTGGTCGAGCGCATCCCGTCCGCGTCGAGCGCGGCGATGCCGCCGCGCGATTCCGAGCCGACGTCGCCGAGGCCGTCCTCGAGGCGGAAGCAGTCCTCGAAGGCCGGCTCGCCCCGGTATTGCCGCCCGACGAAGCCGCCGACGTCCGAAGAGCCGGCGGTCGTGCCCGCCGCGTAGCAGCGCAGGAAGGAGGCGTCGCTGCCGTTGAGCTGCCCGGCGAAGCCGCCGACGCAGCCGCCGCCCTTCACGTCCGCGAGGGCGTAGCAGTCGGAGACGGCGGGATCGCCCTCGACGCTGCCCGCGAAGCCGCCGACGCTCGTGGAGGCGGGCGCCGAAACCGCGCCGCACATGAAGCATTCGGAGAGGGACGAGTTGGTGCCGGCGAGATGGCCGACGAGCCCGCCGGCGTTGTAGCCCCGCGACTCGACGGTGCCGAGCGCGGAGCAGCGAAGGAGCGTCGAGGACCGGAGAGAGCCGACGAGCAGTCCGGCCTCCCCTCCGGTCCCGGCGACGACCGTGCCGCCCACGACGGAGCATCCGGCGATCGTCGCCCCGTTCGCCTCGCCCGCGAGGGCGCCGACGTTGCCGTAGCCCTTCGCGTTCGGGTTCGCGAGCGTGAGGTTGGTGATCGTCGCGTCGGCGCCGACGCATCCGAAGAGGCCGGCGTAGGAGCCGCCGATGTCCACGGTCAGGTTCGAGATCGCGTGGCCGTTGCCGTCGAGCGTGCCGGCGAACGGCGAGGACCCGTCCCGGAAGAGGGGCTTCCAGGGCGCGCCGGAGAGGTCGATGTCGGCGCCGAGGGCGTAGGCGCCGACGCGGTTCGTGGCGATGCCCTCCAGGTCGGCGCGCGTCCGGATGACGACGGGGGCGCCGGGCTCCAGGCCGAACGTGGCGGCCGGCAGGGCGAACAAGGCAAGGAGGAGGAGAATGCTTGTGCTTTTCATGGTGGCTCCCTCGTGCGCCGGATTCTACACGAAGCGCGCACACGGACGCAAGCGACGCGCGCACCTCCGGAGGACGCTTGCCACGCGCCGGGCACGGGGATAGAATCCGCGCCCAAAACCGATGTACACCTCAATCCAGCGCATCTGGGCCGCCGAGCCCGAAAGAATCGAGGCGGCCGTTCGCGACTATCCCGGCGCCTTTCGCGACGGGATCCTGCTGGCCACCTTCGCCGGGC
>CAMVRE010000201.1 GCA_947169825.1 uncultured Verrucomicrobiota bacterium
CTTCGCCCAGGAGTCGCGGAGCGTCGACGTGCGGTTGAAGACCGGCGCGCCGGGCTTGCTGTCGACGGGGTCGGGGAAGAAGTAGCCGAGGCGCTCGAACTGCACGGGGCCGCCCGCGCTCGTCGCGTCGCGCAGCGCGGGCTCGCAGAGCGCGGTCGCCTCCCTGCACGAGTCGGGGTTGAGGAACTCCTTGAAGTCGCGGTCGGCGTCGGCGTCCGGGTTCTCGACCTGGAAGAGGCGGTCGTAGAGGCGCACGGGCAGCGGGACGGCGGTCGCGGCGTCGACCCAGTGGATCGTGCCGCGCACGGCGTGGCCGTCGGGCGCGTTGCCGCCGAGCGACGCGGGGTCCCACGTGCCATGGATCTCCGTCACGTTGCCGGCCGCGTCCTCGACGACGCCGGTGCACGTGAAGAGGCACGCGTACTTGAGGCGCACCTCGCGGCCGACCGCGAGGCGGTAGAACTTCTTCGGCGGATCCTTCATGAAGTCGGCGCGCTCCACCCAGAGCTCGCGGCCGAAGCGCACCTTGCGCGTGCCGGCGGCGGGGTCCTCGGGGTTGTTGACGGCGTCGCACTCGTGCGTCTCGCCCTCGGGCAGGTTGTCGATCACGAGCTTCACCGGGTCGAGCACCGCCATGCGGCGCGGGGCGGTGCGGTTGAGCACGTCGCGCACGGCCTGCTCGAGGATGCCGACGTCGGTCGTCGAGATGAACTTCGTGACGCCCACGCCCTCGCAGAACGCGCGCACCGCCTCGGCCGGGTAGCCGCGGCGGCGCATGCCGCAGAGCGTCGGCATGCGCGGGTCGTCCCAGCCGGAGACCTTCCCGAGGTCGACGAGCTCGTGCAGCTTGCGCTTGCTCATCACGGTGTAGGTGATGTTGAGGCGGGAGAACTCGCGCTGGTGCGGGCGGATCTTCATCCCGCCGCGCTCGACGAGCATCCCCATCTCGTCCATGCGGTCCACGACCCAGTCGTAGAGCGGGCGGTGCACCTCGAACTCGAGCGTGCACATCGAGTGCGTGACGCCCTCGAGCGCGTCCTCGATCGGGTGCGCGAAGTCGTACATCGGGTAGACGCACCACTTGTCGCCGAGGTGGTAGTGCGACGTGTGCATGATGCGGTAGATGACCGGGTCGCGGAAGTGGATGTTGGGCGACGCCATGTCGATCTTCGCGCGCAGGCAGCACTCGCCGTCCTTGTACTTGCCGTCGCGCATGTCGTGGAAGCGCGCGAGGTTCTCCTCGGGCGGCGTGTCGCGCCACGGGCTGGGGATGCCGGGCTCGGTCGGGATGCCGCGGTGCTTCTTCCACTCCTCCTGCGAGAGGAAGCAGACGTAGGCCTGGCCCTTCCTCACGAGGTTCTCGGCGATCTCGAACATCGTGTCGAAGTAGTCGGCCGCGCTGTAGAAGTGCTCTCCCCAGTCGAAGCCGAGCCAGCGGATGTCCGTCTTGATGTTCTCGGCGAACTCGTCGGACTCCTTGCTGGGGTTCGTGTCGTCGAGGCGCAGATGGCACTCGCCGCCGAACTTCTTCGCCATGCCGAAGTCGACGCAGATCGCCTTGGCGTGGCCGATGTGGAGGTAGCCGTTGGGCTCCGGGGGGAAGCGGGTGACGACCTTGCCGCCGGTGCGGCCGGCGAGGACGTCGTCCTCGATCCACTGCTCGAGGAAGTGCTTGGAAGGGGCGGCGGAACCGGCCGCCGCGGCGTTGGATTCGTCGTTCATGCGATGCGTGCCCGCGTGGTTGCGCGAACGGCGGCGCATTCTACACCAACGCCCGCCGGCGTTCAATCGCGGAGTTGTGTTTGCGGGCTCCTCTGTCGTTCGTGGGACATTGACCCGCGTTAGGATGACGGAGTCTGGGACAGGCATGTGACACCTTGTCACAGTCCGTACGTGGGCGAATGGCAGGGTAGGGGAGGTCCGTTAGCCGCGGTTTCCGCATGGTCGGAACTGTGTTTCAATTTCGATTTCACCGTGTGTGATTTTGATTGATTTCTCCGCTTGTCAAGCGGATATTCTGTTGAAAATCGGAGGCGAATGCGCGAAGGTTTCGCGCCCTTGCCCTGCAATGGTCTTTCGCGCGAGCGCGCGCGCCGCGCGCCCGCTACATCGTATGTTGTGGCACGGGGCGTGCTTGTCTTCTGGCAACGCCCGGTTCCGTCCCGGAGCGGGCGCCGAAAACCATTTCAAAAACAACAAACCGAAAGAAGGAACACAACATGGCCAAGATTCTCGGAATCGACCTCGGAACGACCAACAGCTGCATGGCCGTCATGGAAGGCGGCGAGCCCGTCGTCATCCCCAACGCGGAGGGCAACCGCACGACGCCCTCCGTCGTCGCGTTCACCAAGTCCGGCGAGCGCCTCGTCGGCCAGGCCGCCAAGCGCCAGGCCGTCACCAACCCCAAGAACACCGTCTTCTCGATCAAGCGCTTCATGGGCCGCCGCTACGACGAGGTGGCCGACGAGATCTCGAAGGTCCCCTACGAGGTCGTCCGCGCCGCCAACGGCGACGCCGCGGTGAAGATCGGAGACAAGACGTACTCCCCGCCCGAGATCTCCTCGATGATCCTCCAGAAGATGAAGGCGGACGCGGAGGCGTATCTGGGCGAGAAGATCACCCAGGCGGTCATCACCGTCCCGGCCTACTTCAACGACTCGCAGCGCCAGGCCACCAAAGACGCCGGCCGCATCGCCGGCCTCGAGGTGCTGCGCATCGTGAACGAGCCCACGGCCGCGTCGCTCGCCTACGGCCTCGACAAGAAGAAGGACGAGACGATCGCCGTCTACGACTTCGGCGGCGGCACGTTCGACATCTCGATCCTCGAGATCGGCGACGGCGTCTTCGAGGTCAAGGCCACCAACGGCGACACCCACCTCGGCGGCGACGACATCGACGACATCGTCATCCGCTGGCTCGTCGATGACTTCAAGCGCGAGAACGGCATCGACCTCTCCGCCGACCCGATGGCCAAGCAGCGCCTCAAGGAGGCCGCCGAG
This sequence comes from uncultured Verrucomicrobiota bacterium, assembly GCA_947169825.1. Classification (GTDB taxonomy): domain Bacteria; phylum Verrucomicrobiota; class Kiritimatiellia; order RFP12; family UBA3636; genus UBA3636. The sequence goes on from CAMVRE010000201.1 coordinate 3,000, forward strand.
AAGGCCAAGTGCGAGCTCTCCTCCGCCGCCTCGACCGAGATCAACCTGCCGTTCATCACGGCGGACGCCTCGGGCCCGAAGCACCTGCAGGCCACGCTCACCCGCGCCAAGCTCGAGCAGCTCACGGACGCGACGATCCGCCGCGCGGTCGGCCCCTGCCAGAACTGCCTCCGCGACGCGAAGATCGAGAAGCCGGACGAGATCATCCTCGTCGGCGGCTCCACCCGCATGCCCAAGGTCGTCGAGATGGCCCGCGAGATCTTCGGCAAGGAGCCCAACAAGGGCGTCAACCCCGACGAGGTCGTCGGCGTCGGCGCCGCGATCCAGGGCGGCATCCTCAAGGGCGAGGTGAAGGACGTGCTGCTGCTCGACGTCACCCCGCTCACGCTCGGCATCGAGACGCTCGGCGGCGTGATGACCCCGCTCATCGACCGCAACACCACGATCCCGACGCACAAGTCCGAGACCTTCTCCACCGCGAGCGACAACCAGCCCGGCGTCGAGATCAAGGTCTACCAGGGCGAGCGCAAGTTCGCCCGCGACAACAAGCTGCTCGGCAACTTCAACCTCGAGGGCATCCCGCCCGCCCCGCGCGGCGTGCCGCAGATCGAGGTCACCTTCGACCTCGACGCCAACGGCATCCTCAACGTCTCCGCCAAGGACAAGGGCACCGGCAAGGAGCAGAAGATCACCATCACCGCCTCCTCCGGCCTCTCCGACGAGGAGATCAAGCGGATGGTCAAGGACGCCGAGATGCACGCCGACGAGGACGCCAAGCAGCGCGAGCAGGTCGACGAGCGCAACAAGGCCGAGTCCCTCGTCTACCAGGTCGAGAAGGCCCTCAAGGACGCCGGCGACAAGCTCACCGCCGAGCAGAAGAAGCCCGTCGAGGACGCCGTCGCGGACCTCAAGGACGCGCTCAAGGGCTCCGACCACGAGGCGATCAAGGCCAAGACCGAGAAGCTCTACGAGCTGATGGGCAAGGCCTCCGAGGCCCTCTACGGCCAGGCCGGCGGCGCCGCCCCCGGCGGAGCCGGCGCCCCGCCGCCCCCGCCTCCGCAGGACGACGCCCCCAAGGGCAAGAAGGACGGCGACAACATCGTCGATGCGGACTTCGAGATGAAATAGCCCCCGCCGGACCACCGAACCACCTAACCCAAAAACAACAACAAAGACCCGAACGCGGCCAGCCGCGGGAGGGCCACCCCTAAACCAAAGGAAAACCAAACATGAAAATCCGTCCCCTCGGCGCGCGCGTCCTCGTGGAGCCCGTCGAAACCAAGGAAGAAGTCAAAGGCGGCATCTACATCCCCGACACCGCCAAGGAGAAGCCCCAGGAGGGCAAGGTCCTCGCGATCGGCAAGAAGCGCGACGACGACGGCAAGGAGATCCCCTTCGACGTCAAGGTCGGCGACACGGTCCTGATGCCCAAGTACGGCGGCACCGAGGTCAAGATCGACGACAAGACCTACCAGATCGTCCGCGAGGAGGACCTCCTCGGCGTCATCGGCTAACCCCACTTACGAAAGGAAAACGAAAATGGCTGCAAAGCAACTCAAGTACGACACCGACGCTCGCCAGAGCGTCCTGGCCGGCGTCCAGAAACTCGCCAAGGCCGTCAAGTCCACGCTCGGCCCCGGCGGCCGCAACGTCGTCATCGACAAGAAGTTCGGCGCCCCGCAGATCACCAAGGACGGCGTGACCGTCGCCAAGGAGATCGAGCT
>CAMVRE010000202.1 GCA_947169825.1 uncultured Verrucomicrobiota bacterium
CTTCGCGGTCTCGGCGGCCGACGCCGCGCCCGGCACCGGCTCGGGCGGCGGCGGCGGCGCGGCCGGCGGCCACAACAGCAACGTCCCGACCGAACAGCAGTGCTACTGGGGCGGCGCCGGCGGCAGCGGCATCGTCGTGGTCCGCATGCGCACCGTGTCCGCCCGGACCGCCGACCCGCAGGTCGCGGTCGAGGCGGTCGAGCCCTCCGCGGGCGGCGTCGCGCTCGCGCTCGACGTGCAGTCGCTCGGCCAGGGCGCCGCGGCGGCGGACCTCGCCTTCGCGTGGGACAAGGCCGCGGACTACGACGCGGCGAAGGGCTACTCGCACACCAACGCGCTCGGCTCCGTCTCCACGACGGGCGCCGCGGCTTACACGGTCGCCGGCCTCAAGCCCGGCACGGACTACGTGGGCGCGGTCGTCGCCTCCAACACGGAGGGCGGCGCGGCCGAAGTCGCCGCCGGCGCGTTCCGCACGGCCGGCGAACTTCACGCGGACGCCGAGAGCGGCGTCGTGGCGGGATCCTGGACGATCGACGCATGGACCGAGAACGACTCCGGCGTCTTCGTGGACAACCTCCTGCGCGCCGCGAACGGCACGATCGTGAACTTCCAGCAGAATCGCCGGAAGAACGGGACCTGGGGCGCCAGCACGTCCAACCAGGGCGGCGCTTCGGAGGACCTCATCGACGGCGTCGTGAACCGCACGAACGGCCGCTACTGGGCCACGGGCACGAACTCGCTCGTCGTCTTCACGCTGCCCGAGAAGTCCGCCGTCTCGGCCCTGCGCTTCTACGCGGGCTGGGGTGTGAACGACAACTGGTCCTTCCTCGCGGTCGAAGGCATCGACGTGCGCTCAGCCGCCAACGAGCCGTGGGTCGAGCTGACCGGCTCCGGCTTCGAGCAGGAGGCGTCGACGACCTGGGGCACGGTGGCGGAGTTCGCGGCGGGCGGCAACGACTGGCTCGCGCGCGACGTGCGCCAGATCCGCATCCGCTTCAACCGCGCCCACGCGCGCAGCAGCATCAACGACGGCACCATGTATTGGGAGATCGAGGCCGACGGCGCGGCCGAGTCGGACGCCCCCGCGCTCCATGCCCGCGCCGGCGTCGGCCGTGCGCTCTCCGTCGCCTCCTCGATCCGCACCGCGAGCGCGCTCAGCGTCGTCGCCACCGCGGCGGCCGGCGCGCCCGCGTTCACGGACGTGATCGCCGTCTGGGGCCCGGCCTACGCGGGCGAGGACGCCACCGCCTGGGCGCACAGCCGCTCCGTCGGCACGGCCGCCGCCGGCGTCGCCACCTCGATCCCGGCGACGCTCGACGCGGCGGACCTCGCCGACGCCGTCTACGTCCGCTTCTGTGGCGTCGGCGCCGACGGCACCGTCTCGTGGAGCGACACGGTCTACGTCCCGGATCTCGAAGTCCAGGCCGACGTCCCGCCCGTCGTCGTCTTCGGCGCGTGCACCGGCTCGACCGGCGCGGACGCGACGCTCACGGCCTCGCTCGTCTCCGCCGGCTCGCTCGCGCAGACCCAGGCGGCCGACGTCACGCTTGAATACACGCTCGATCCCGACGGCTTCGCGGGCGGCGTCGCGGCCTCGACGGTCGACACGTTCGCCTTCGCCGAGGACGCCGCGCTCGGCGCCATCCCGGCCGTGACGGTGAAGCCCCTGCGGCCCAGCCGCCGCTACTACGCGCGCTTCGTCGCGACGAACGACGGCGGACAGACCGGCACCTCCGATGTCTTCACGTTCGAGACCTCCGACGGCGGCCAAGGCGAGATCACGGTCGAGGGGGGCCTTCTGCAGCAGCGCGTCACGGGCGTCTCCAACGCGGGGGACATCGCCGGCGCGCGCACGATGGTCTGGGACGAAACGAAGGCCGAGCTCGTCGAAGGCGTGATCATGTCCGAAACGACGGGCAGCGCCACGAGCGGGAAGAACGGCACGACCTACGCCTGGCCCGAGAACGGCGGCTTCATCTACAAGGGCTACGTCTTCCTCGAAGGCGGCGTCGAGTACACGCTGGCCTCCGGCATCGACGACACGTGCGAAGTCACGATCGACGGCGCGGTCGTCCTCACCCAGGCCAATTACGCAGCGGCGGGCGTCTTCGCGAAGGTGACGAAGGCGACGACCGGCTGGTATCCGATCCAGATCATCATGTCCAACGGCACCGGCGGCGCGGGCCGCGTCGGCGACCTGGGCCTCGGCTGGAACACGACCGGCGTGCAGAAGCGCGACAAGGCGAACATGGCCACGTTCGTCGACCCGGGCGACGGTTCGCTGCTGCGGCCCTCCGCCACGCGCACGATCGCGATCGCCGGCGCCACGCCCGGCGCGGGATCCGTCGCGCTCGACGTGGCGGCCACCTCCGGCAAACCCGTCGGCGCCTGCTGGGCCGTCTGGGGCGCAGAGGACCTCGGCACCGCGTCCGCCGTCGCCGACTGGACCGGCTCGCAGCTCCTGCAGGCCTCGCTCGACGGCTCGGCCGCCACGCTGAGCGTCACGCTCCCGATCGATGCGGCCGCGACGCCGGTCGTGCGCGTCGCCATCGTCCCGGCGAGCGGCGACACGATGTGGTCCGCGCCCGTCCTGCTCTCGGTCGCCGACCCGGTCATCGGACCGGCCTCGGCCGCGACCGACGGCGATTGCATGACGGTCTCCGGCACGATGCAGAGCGTCGGCACCGGCGCGGACCTCGCGCTCTCGCTCCTCTGGGGCTACAGGGAAGACCTCTCCGACGCGCAGACCGCCGACGTTGCGATCGACGCGTCGGGCGCCTTCACGGCCACCGTCGAGACCATCCCCGGCACCAACGGCTGGTGGCGCCTCGTCGCGCGCGACGCCGCGGGCGGCTGCGACGCGACGCTCCCCGTCGCGTTCGAGACCGCCGCGGGCTCCGTCCTCAAGCCCATCGCCTCCGCCACGGTCTCGCACCACACGATCACCGCCTCCGGCACGCTCAACGTCTACGGCGCGGGCACGACGACCGCCACGATCTGGGCGGGCGACGATCCCGACTCCCTCGCCCCCGTGGCGGGGTCCGCCAAGGTCCTCACCGGCACCGGGCCCTTCGACATCGTCGGCACCATCCCCGGCGCGCCGCGCGCCGTCTACTGGAAGATCGTGACCGAGAACGTCGCCCCCGGCGGCACGCCGTGGACGAGCGAGACGCCCGTCTACTCGATCACGACCGAGGACGCCGCCACCTACACGTGGAAGCCCGAGGTGACCGAAGGCGACTGGAACGATCCGGCGAACTGGACCGTCTCCGGCGTCGCGGACACGACCGACGTGCTCGGCTACCCGAACAACGCCAAGTCCAAGGTCGTGTTCCTCAAGGACACCGCGGCGACGGTGCACGTCCCGGCCGGCACGTGGACGTTCGCCACGATGGACCTCAACAAGACGACGCTCGACCTCGCGTTCGTCGGCGAAGGCGGCGGCTCGACCACGCTCTACGGCAACGTCTGGGGCGCCGACAACAACTCGGCGTGGAACGGCTGGCGCGTCGTCTTCGACGGCCTCACCGTCCGCGAGGAGAACACCATCTCCCTCGGCGGCTCGCGCAGCCAGGACGTCACGATGCGCCTGCAGAACGGCGCCGTCCTCTCGGTGAGCGGCTACCAGGAGAACCGCGGCACCAACGTGTGGCTCGAGGCGGTCGGCGGCTCGGCGATCCAGTGGCGCAACGGCGACGGCGACAACGCCGGCCTCACGCTCTGGGTCGCGGACGGCGGCCTGCTGCTCGAGGACTCGACCGCGAACCCGCCGGACCTCAACTACATGCGCGGCAACGGCAGCGTGAACGGCGGCGCCAGGCCCGGCGCCCAGGCGGTCGTCCTCAAGGGCGAGTCCGTCTTCCGGATCCGCCGCTACGGCCGGCCCTACAGCGAAAGCGAGGACCCGGGCTACGGCGACGCGCTCACGCTCTCGTTCCATGTTCCGCTCGCCGGCTGGAACGACGCGGACGACGACGCGCCGATCTACGCCGACTACGTGCGCGGCACCGCGGACAACAAGAAGTTCGCGTGGCGCTCGGCGGGCAAGGAGGTGCCGGTGGTGCTCGAAGTCGACAAGGACAGCCCGCTCCTGAGGAGCGGCCGCCACCGCACGGTGCAGCTGCTGGAGTGGAACGCCGGCATCGACGTGAAGAACGTCACGCTGACCGACCGCAAGGGCGTGAAGATGTATTACACCTACGGCTTCCCGCAGCAGACGCGCAAGACCCCGAACTCGGCCGACGAGCTCCCGACCGGCGTCGCCGCCGACGTCGTCGGCCAGGCCGGCACGATCCTGCTGATCCACTAGTCCTCTCGCACGCGCACGCGGCGGGGCGCGGCGATCGCCGCGCCCCGCCGCCCCGCGGGATTGACACGCGGGCGCGGGAGTGAATATACTTCGCCCCGTGCGTTCTCCCCGGAAGAAGGGGAGGGCGCCTCCGGAAAAATCGAACATGAAGACGAAAACAAACCTCAACGGGTGGGCGCGGTTCGCCGTGATGGCGGCCGCACTTCTCCTGGCATCTCCCGCGCGCGCGGCCGCGCCCCAGCCCGTCAACGTCATAACGACGGGCGCGAGCGTGACGACCGACGTCCTCCCCGACCAGACGACGCTCGTGAAGTTCCTCGCGGACGGCACGATCACGATTCCCGAAGACGTCACGGCGCGCATCCTCGTCGTGGGCGGCGGCGGCGGCGGCGGCGGCGACTGCGCG
>CAMVRE010000203.1 GCA_947169825.1 uncultured Verrucomicrobiota bacterium
GCGCGATGCCGAGCGCGTAGCCGTTCTTGAGCGCGACGGCGCTCTCGATGCCGGTGACGTCGGTCGAGAGCGAGACGTGGTAGTAGTCCGTCGCCATCATCGCGCGAATGCGGCGCAGCGTCGGAAGGCTGGCGCCGCAGAACGCGACCTCGGTCTGGTCGTGCGCCACGAGCTCGTAGCTCGTGCACGGGCCGCCGATCGCGCAGATGTCGCGCACGATGCCCTTCGCGGCGAGTCGCTTGCGCCAGAGCTCCGGGTAGGTGAGGAGCTTGCCGTCGGGCGTGTCGAAGAGGCCCTTCGTGACGGAGAGTACGGGCACCGAGACCGGGATGCGCGGCAGGAGCTCGTCGCCGAACCAGTCGACGCCGAAGCTCGAGACGCCGCCGATCACGAGGTCCGCGCCCTCGAGCGCGCGGTCGAGTTCGTCGATCTTGTAGAACTCGACGCCGTCCGGGAACGGCGGGACGCCCTCCGGGAAGTGCTTGGCGAACTTCGGGTGGCGGTTGGTGGCGCGGCAGGCGTCGATGATCTCCCCGTCGAGCGGGGAGCCGACGAGGCGGACCGAGTTTCCGTTTTCACGGGCGGGAAAGGCGAGCGCGCTTCCCATCATGCCGGAGCCGACGATGACGATGGTGGACATGTCTTGGGCTGTCTGGTTGGAAGGGTTTCGATGGTCGGAAAGGCCGGGATGGTCCCGCTCGATGAAAGCACGGCCCGGTCGCGGGCCGATGCGTGGAGTCTACCACACACGCCGCGCGGGCCGCCAGCAAAAAGCGGGTCAGCGCACCGCGCGCCCGCGGCGCCGGACGATCCCGACCTCCGCGAGTGCCTCCGGAACGGCGCCCGGCTTGCGCAGCGCGATCTCGACCGCCCCGACGCGCGGGTCGCGCAGCGCCTCCGCGGCAAGCGCCTCTGCGAGCGCCTCGAGAAGGCGGAAGCGCGACGCCGCCGCGACCGCGCGCAGCCGCTCCGCGAGCGAGGCGTAGTCGATCGTGTCCGCGAGGTCGTCCGACCGCCCCGCCGGGCGAAGATCGACCGAAAGTCGCACATCCGCCTCCAGATCGCGGAAAACGCGGCGCTCCTCCGGGTATACTCCGATCGTCGTGCGCAGCGAAAGCCCGAGCAGCGAAACGCGGTCCTCCGCCCCCTCCGCGGAGCGTCCGGACGCCCTCTGGAACTTTTTTTCGGATTTTTGCATCTTTTCGGTTGAAATCGCGTTTCGATTTTGGTAAAATTTTAAGCCTTGTCGTTCGCCCGGCACCCCTTGACCGGCCCCCGGGCGCCCGCGACGAGCCGAATCTACCACCAACGGACATCCTTGGCAATGCAAAAGAAACACGGCTTCACACTCGTCGAGCTCCTCGTCGTCATCGCCATCATCGGCATCCTCGCCGGCATCCTGGCGCCGAAGCTCCTCCGCGCCATGGACAGCGCGAAGGAGCAGAATTGCCGGAACAACCTCAAGCAGCTCCAAACGGCCGTCATCCACTTCGCGGCGGATCGAGGAGGCGCCCTGCCGTTCGCGTCCGCCTTCGAGATCCCGTCCCTTGGTTCCCTCGACTATCCGGGCGGATCCGGGACCAACCCGCGGAGCGATCTTGCGTGGATCATGTGGGTGCACCAATCCGGTGACATTGTCGACCCGAGAACCATCAACAGCGGAGGTTCGACGTTCGTGGAAGGCCAATACGCAGACGACCTCGGAATCGGCGAAACCTCCCTGGCGGCCATTCGCGGCGGTGCGCTCTACGGATACGTCGGGGACGAGCGCTGCTACTACTGCCCGGTCACGGAGCGCAACCGGAAGATGTTCATGGACGACGACGTAGCCGAATCCGCCCAGATTCACCGAACCTACGCCATGAACGGATACTTCCGCGGGGCGCTCAATCGGGACTGGGGCGGAAACGGACGCAACATGAACAACATGGGCATGCCCGGCCCCCTCACACAGTGCGACTCGTCAAAGAATTTCAACAACCCCGACGGGGGGCACAAGGGATGGGACGAATTCAAGAACGTCCCGCAACCGGATCGTCTGCTTCTTTTCTCGGAAGTCCTCCCCTCACCGTCCGGACAGGAAGGCAACCAACGCAAGGGCGGCGGAGACGTCAATCCTCCCATGTCACCGTATGATGGAGACCTCTCCCCGAAGACGATTGGCGGAATATCCCTGTTCACGAAGAATGTCTCCTGGCCGGGGCGCGGCGAAATCACCATGGGCTTTGCAAAGTCGGAAATGATTTGCGCCCTGCACGAACCGCTGGTTGAATACAAGCCAGGAGGTGCACTTGTGGGTTCCGCCCTTGCTGTATTCCTGGACGGACACATCGAGAAGGTGTCTCCCGTCGTCGAAACGTCGACCGACGATTTTGGCAATTCGATTGCCGAAGTGGATGCCAATGCGGCATGGTTCTACGTCCATGGCCTCCATCCTGCCACAAAGATGCCAGGGAAGTAGGTTCATCCATTTTTCTCCACCTCTTCGATTTTTCCCAGACCGGAATCATTCCGCGAGTCACTGATCACGGCATTCAAGCCGTCTGAATATGTCCACATCCAAAAAGTCGAACCATTCGAAGCCCGCGCCCGCCAAGAAAACTGCGCCCGGGAAGAAAACCGCGCCGGCAAAGAAGCCCACACCGGCGAAGAAAGCCGCGCCCGCCAAGAAACCGGCCGCGCCTGTGAAGAAAGCTGAGCCCGCCAAGAAGCCCGCGGTGGCCAAGAAGCCCGACGCCCCGGCCCCGAAGCGGTCGCACCACAAGAAGCCGACGCCCGTCGCGCCGGTGCCCGCGGTCGCGCAGCCGCCCAAGCGCTCGCACCACAAGAAGCCGGCGCCGGAGCCGATCCCCGTCTGGCAGCCGCCCAAGCGTTCGCACCACAAGAAGCCCGTCGGCCCGCCCGAGCCGCCCCGCGCCCCGGAGCCCGATCCCTTCGCCGACTTCGACTTCGACTTCGGCATCCCCGCGGCGCCCGCGCAGCCCGCCAAGCGCTCGCACCACAAGAAGCCCGTCGGTCCGCCCGCCAAGCCCGGCCGGAAGGTGCGCGACGAGCTGGCCGACTATCTCGGCGACGACACCCCGCGCGACGACCCCGCCTACTTCGCCCAGCTCGAGGAGGCCAAGCAGCGGGCCATGGAGCCCGCCGGCCCGACCGCCGGCGACCTCTCCGCGCAGGAGGCCTCCGAGATCGAGCGCGACGCCAACGAGATGGACCTCGACAAGCTCCTCAACGAGGTCGAGCCGCGCCGCGCCGAGGAGGACGACGCGATCGGCGGCGAGGAGGACGAGGGCGGCGGCGGATTCGGCAACATCGCCGCGTCCGACGCGGGCGCCCTTTTCGGCGGATTCGGCGAATCCGGCGAAGGCGAGGGCGAGGACGAGGACGGCGCCACGACCCGGCGCCGCCACGAGGACCACGCGGTGCTCCTGCGCGAGATCTTCAAGCGCGCCGAGAAGGGCTTCGTCACCAACGACGACATCAACGAGGTGCTCCCCCCCGACGTCCACAAGGGGGAGGACATCGAGGCCTTCCTCGCCGAAATCCAGGCCGCCGGCATCGAGGTCGTCGACTCCGCCGAGGGCGCCGACCACGCCAAGCCCGCGGCCGACGCCGCGGCCGCCGCGGCGGCCGCCGCCGCGAAGCCCGCCCGCGCCGACTCCTTCGACGACCCCATCCGGATGTATCTGCACCAGATGGGCCAGACGCCGCTGCTCACGCGCGACCAGGAGGTCGACATCTGCAAGCGCATCGAGAAGTCCGAGAAGACCGTCCGCGAGCTCTTCAACCGCTTCGGCTTCGCCCCCGGCCTCTACTACAAGGTCGTCGAGCAGATCGAGCTCGGGACGGAGCGCTTCGACCGCATCGTCACCGACAAGTACGTCGACTCGCGCTTCAACTACCTCAAGAAGCTTCCCGAGCTCAAGGCCGCGCTCAAGGCGCGCGCTGAGGCGCTCGCCCGCGTGAATGCCGAGTTCGCCGAGTCCGGCCTCGGCCGGCGGATGGTCGAGGCGATCCTCCGCGCGAAGGGAGGCCGGTCCCCCGAGCAGACCCAGGTCGCGCGGCAGATCGCCCCCTACGTCCGCCGCTTCAACCAGCACTACCACCAGTTCCTCAACATCGTCATCGAGCTCTCCTTCAAGCAGAAGGAGATCGAGGCGCTCGCCGGCATCGCCGCCGGCTCCTCCTCCGACGACATCCTCCCCCAGCTCGCCACCACGCGCGACGACGAGCACTTCGCCAACTGGCGCTTCCACAACGGGCAGCTGCACCGCATCCTCGAGGAGACGAAGGGCCGCTCGCAGAACAAGCGCGTCAAGGCGGCGATCCAGCAGGAGCTCGCCGCGATCGATGCCGTCCAGCGCCGCTGCCTCACGCCCGTCGACTTCACCGACGAGGCGCTCGCCTTCCTCCGCGAGCCCCAGCGCGCCGCCCGCAAGGGCATGCCGTTCGACGAGTTCGTCCGCGCGTCGATGAACGACGTGCTGCGCGCCAAGTTCGCCGCGCTCCGCGCCGCCCTCCACGAGGGCCACGCCGCCCGCACCGAGATGGTCGAGGCGAACCTGCGCCTCGTCATCTCGATCGTGAAGAAGTACATGAACCGCGGCCTCTCGTTCCTGGACCTCATCCAGGAGGGCAACACCGGCCTCATGAAGGCGGTCGAGAAGTTCGAGTACCGCCGCGGCTACAAGTTCTCCACCTACGCCACCTGGT
>CAMVRE010000204.1 GCA_947169825.1 uncultured Verrucomicrobiota bacterium
CCGAAGGCGCGGGAGCGGGCGCAGACCTCGAGGCGCGCGCGGGCGCGCTCCGTCGAGGCGCGCGCGGCGCGGACGAGGCGCGCGGAGAGCGACGAGACGCGCTGCGCGAGCTCGGCGCGGCTGGCGACGACGAGCTCCGCGGCGGCGGAAGGCGTGGGGGCGCGCAGGTCCGCGGCGAAGTCGCAGATCGTGAAGTCGATCTCGTGGCCGACGGCGGAGACGACGGGGACGCGCGAGGCGCGGACGGCGCGGGCGACGATCTCCTCGTTGAAGCACCAGAGGTCCTCGAGCGAGCCGCCGCCGCGGCCGACGATGAGGACGTCGGGCGGCTCGGGGAGGGCGTTCAGGAGCTCGATGCCGGCGACCACCTCGGCGGCGGCGCCGTCGCCCTGCACGCGCGCCGGCGCGAGCAGGACGCGGACGCCGGAGAAGCGGCGGCCGAGGACGTTGAGGATGTCGCGGATCGCGGCGCCGGTGGGGGAGGTCACGACGCCGACGCAGCGCGGGAGCGCGGGGATCGGGCGCTTCTTCGCCGGATCGAAGAGCCCCTCCGCCGCGAGGGCGCGCTTGAGCGCCTCGAAGCGGAGCATGAGCTCGCCCTCGCCGACGGGCTCGGCGGTGCGGACGAGAAGCTGGTAGGCGCCGCGCGGGGCGTAGACGGAGATCGCGCCGCGGAGCCGGACCTTGGCGCCGTCGCGCAGGACGGCGCGCAGCGCGGCGTTGCGCGCGGCCTGGAAGAAGGCGCACGGCAGCTGCGCGCCCGCGTCCTTCACCGTGAAGTAGGCGTGCGGGCTCGACGCCATGAACTTCACGTTGCTCAGCTCGCCCTCGACCCAGACGTCGCGGAACCACTGCTCCAGGCCGCCCTTGATGCGGGCGGTCAGGGCGGTGACGGACTCGGGCTTCCGGAGGGGGAGGGCGTCCATGGCGCCCGGAGACCTACGGCACGGAGTAGCCGACGGGCTTGCGCTCGAGGTCCCACATCTCGTCCTCGGTGCGGTCGCCGGGCTCCTTGATGCGGCCGTCCATGAGCATCTGTCCGAGGACGGAGTTCTTCGGGAGGCCGTCGGAGGCCTCCGTGGCGGGGTCGGCGACACGGACCGTGACGAAGACGAGGATCTCGTCCTGCGTCTTCTCGCGGGACTTCCACCCGAAGAGGCGCGGGCCGATCCACGGGATGTGGCGCAGGAGCGGGATGCCGGAGTCGACCGTCTTCTCGGACGTCTGGGTGAGGCCGCCGATGACGGCGGTCTTGCCGTCCTCCATCGTGAACTTCGTGTCGAGCTTGCGGAGCGCGATGATCGGGTAGTCGTTGCCGATCGAGCTGTCGCTCGTCACGTAGACCGTCTTGGTGCCGGCGAGCTCCGAGATGGTCGGGACGATCTCGACGGTGATGAGGCCGTTGGGGGAGATGGTGGGCGTCACCTCCAGCGTGATGCCGTAGCTGAAGAACGCCTCGCCGACCCAGGGGATGTTCTTGCCGGGGATGGTGGCGAGCGAGGAGGAGATGGAGTCGCGCTGGCCGCTCTCGGTGGACTGCTGGTAGTCGATCCGGACGTTGGGATACTTCTCCGTCATGTCGACGACGGCCTTCTTGCCGTTGCGGACGATGATCTTCGGGTTGGAGAAGACCTGCGCGCCGTCGAGCTGCTCGAACGCGCTCATCACGAGGCCGAAGTCGGAGATGGAGAGCTGGCCGCCGAAGCCGGTCGTGTGACGGTAGCCGAGGTCGTTCGCGGTGAGGTTCGCGAGCGTCGAGTCGTTGAGCGTCACGGAGACCGAGTCGTCGCTCACGGACGAGTTGGCCGTGGTGCGGTAGGATCCTCGGCCGATGGCCGATGCGGTCGACTGCTCGAAGGCGCGGGAGCTGGACTCGACGTCATCGACCCACGAACGCGAGCGGCTGTCGCCCACGGCGGCCGAGGAGACGTTGGAGTCGGCCTTGACGCCGAAGGTTGCGAGCTTGGCGTCTGACATCGAGAACCCGCCCGAGAGATGGGAGAGGGAGACGCCGAAGTTCTCGAGGGAGTCCCACTTGAGGCCGAGCTTCTTGGAGGCGCCGGCGGAGAGGCGGACGAAACGCGCCTCGATGTAGACCTGCTGCGAGGGCTTGTCGATCTTCTCGAGGACGGACTTGCACTCGTTGATCTGGTCGTCGGTGGCCTTCACGATGACGACGTTGGCGGAGGGTTCGCCGTAGACGAGGCAGTCCTTCGGGAGGATTCCCGCGAAGAGCCTGGCGACCTCGGGGGCCTCGAGGTGCTTGAGCTCGAAGGTCTCGGTGAAGCGGGGCGGCGCGGTGCGGCGCGGCTCGGCGACGATGTAGATGTGCGACCCGCGGGGCTCCTCGCGCAGCTGCAGGTTGAAGGGCACGAGGATCGAGGAGAGCCCCTGGCGCCACGGCACGTCGTCGAGGCGGACGGACACGAGCTGCGTGAACTGGTTCGTCCAGCCGTTCACGATGTTGGCGCCGGTCTGGGTGCGGAAGGCGGCGACGACATCCTCGAGCGTGGACTGCTCGAACGCCATCGAGACGACGGGCTCGCCCTCCTCGGCCGAGAGGACCGGCGCGGCGGGCGCGGGCTCGGCCGCGATCTCCTCGTCGGGCGGGGGCTCCTCGTCGGGTGCGGCCTCGTCGCCGGCGTCCTCCGGCGAGGACTCGTCCGCCGGGACCTCGACCACGACCGTCTCCTCGACGGCGGGGGGGGCCGCCTCCTCGGCTTCCACGGCCGGATCGGCGGGCTCGGTCTCTTCGTCGCCGGCGTTTTCGGGCGCGGTTTCGTCCGGGGCCTCGGCCGGGTCGGCGGGAAGATCGTCGACCTCGAGGGCGAGGGACTCCTCGGCGGGCGCCTCGAGGTCCGCGTCGTTCGCGTCGGCGTCGGCGACGGCCTCGATGTCGGCGACCTCGGCGGAATCATTGTCGAAGGCGTCCTCCTGGGCGGACGCGGGGGCGCAGAGCAGAATGGCGAGCGCGGCGGTGCACGAGACGGAAATGGCCGTTTTCATGGATTCTTTCCTTTTGTTTCGGAAATGGAGAGTCGTTGCGGAAATTCGGAGCGCCGCCTCGATCGGCCCGGCGTTACGGGGGTGAAGCGGATTCTAACACGCCCGCCCGCCCGACCGCAAGGAAAAACAAACGCCCGGCCGCTGTCCTTCGATTGCGCCTCGTTTCGGAAGGTGCTAGAATCGGCGGCAACTTCCAACCCCGTCCCCCCGCCGCGCGCAAGCGCGTCGCCAAGCCCGCTCCGCGCGGGCGCGACAAAGTCGGCGCCCGCACGGAGGGGTCTTTCGAAAATGAAGACCATCGCCGTCATTCCCTCCCGTTACGGCTCGACCCGGTTCCCGGGCAAGAGCCTCGCCCCCATCTGCGGCAAGCCCCTCGTGCGCTGGGTCGCCGAGGCGTGCCTCCGCGCGAAAACCCTCGACGAGGTGATCGTCGCCACCGACGACGAGCGCATCGCCGCCGCGGTCGAGGGCACCGGCGCTCGCGCCGTGATGACACCGAGCGACCTGCCGAGCGGCACGGACCGCGTCGCCGTCGCCGCGCAGGCGGCGGACGGGGACGTCGTCGTGAACGTCCAGGGCGACGAGCCGCTCATCGATCCGGCGCTCATCGATGCCGTGGCCGACAAGCTCCGCCTCGACGCGGAGGGCCGCTTCCAGATGTCCACCGCGTGCGCGCCGATCCGCACCGCGGACGAGCTCGCCGCGCCGACCGTCGTGAAGGTCGTGATGGACGCGGAGGACGGCGCGCTCTACTTCTCGCGCTGGGCGATTCCGTTCAAGCGCGACGGCGCGGCGGACCCCGCCACGGGTCTCTGGCAGCGCCACATCGGCATCTACGGCTACCGCGGCGCGTTCCTGCGGAGGCTCGTCGCCACGCCGCCGTGCGCGCTCGAGAGGGCCGAGTCTCTCGAGCAGCTCCGGGCGCTCTGGCTCGGCGGCCGCATCGCCGTCGTCCGCACCGCCGAGCTTGGCGTCGGCGTCGACCGCCCCGAGGACGTCCCGGCCGTCGAGGCGCTGATGCGCGAACGCGGCCTCGCCTAGCCTAGCGCGGAGCGCATCCCCATTTCCGGCTGCGTCTTGTTCGGCGTCTGGCTGCCCCTCTTTTACCACAACGACGTCGGACGGCAATTTCCATGCGCGGCTTGCTCTCCGCCCTGCTCGGGCTACGGAGGCGGGGATCGCGAATGACGGGCCAGTCTTGCGGCTTCGCAAGGCCGGCGACCTGCGCTTTCGCGCAACTCGCCGGCCTTGCATCATCCTTGCGTTCCACGAGGCCCGTTTACGGCATTGCTTTCCATGAGCGGCGAAGCCGCGAATACGGCCGCAGCCGACGTGGCGGGGTGTCCACCCCGCCGCGTCGTGCAAGGCCGCGAACCGCCCACGCCCGCTGCGGCTTCGCCGTCCGGTCCGAGCGGCGGCTCCGTGCATGCTCCGGACGGCAACACCGAGATTCGATTCCACCGTGCATGATTTTCAGATGTTTGTCCGCTCTGGAAGCGCAGATAGCACTGAAAATCACGCACGGTGGAATTGAAGCATGACCCGTCAACATGGGTTCTCCGACCGTGTTGCAGATTCGCGGGCGGAGGCGGCCGGAGCAGGAGGCGGAGGGCTGGTCGCCGTGGACTCGCGCAGGGTTCGGCCCCCTCCTGCGGTAGCGTGGCGGGGCGCGCGGGAGGCGCGCGACGGCGA
>CAMVRE010000205.1 GCA_947169825.1 uncultured Verrucomicrobiota bacterium
GCTCGCGGAGCGCCACCGCAACGCGCACGGCGGCGTGATGGGCGGCGCAATCTTCACGCTCGCCGACTTCGCCTTCGCGGCGCTCACGAACGGCCCCGGCCGCTCGACCGTCGCCCAGCAGGTCTCGGTCAGCTTCCTCGCCGCGCCCAAGGGCTCGCGGCTCGTCGCCACCGCCCGCTGGCGCAAGGACGGCCGCAGCTCCTGCGTCGTCAATGTCGACGTCGCCGACGACACCGGCCGCGACATTGCCCAGTTCGTCGGGACCGGCTTCAAGCTCCCCGCCCCATGAACGACCCCGCCGCCGAGCTCCCGGGTCTGCTTGGAGGCGACGTCGGACGCTCCGGCGGCCACCCTACAAGGAGACGCGAAACAAGTCGCGCCAGTAAAGACTACTAAAATAATTGTGAATAACGAACTCACTCCACCGTACATCCCGTTCGGCGTTGCATCCCCCAGTCGAAAACGAGTTAAAAATCATTTGTAAATGCGGTCAAATTTTCTGCTTGCAATTCGCACCGCGCTTTGCTAGACTCCGCGCCGTTTTCACAACCAAAACGGTAGTGATTAGTCCAGCACCCACCGCGGAAAGGAGGTTCGCCAAGAAATGAAACCCGATCGATGTCCGACCCGAATGCGGACGCCAACCCACCTCTTCGGTTGAACCGACAACCAACTTCAACCATCAACCTCTTCGTTCGGTTCGACCACCCACCAACAAACACCGGCAGGCCCGCGAACCAGTCAACCTGCGAACCTGCCAACCTCCCGAAAGGAATCGAACCATGAACAAGACCACATCCTCCCTCCTTCTCTCCTCCGCGCTTCTCGCCTCTTCCGCCGTCGCGGGCGTTCCGCTCAACGGCCTGCAGGGCGAGGGCGGCATCGCGTTCAACCCCGTGGCGTTTCTAGCCGGCACCTACGACGACGGCACCAACCAGGTCGTCTCCGCACCGCAGGTCGGCACGTGGTTCACTCGCCTCGACTCGGCCGACATCGACTGGGCGGCGCTCTCCGCGTCGTTCTCGGTGGCAAAGCGCCTTGAACTCTCCTACGGCTACGGCTGGACGGACGCGAACAAATACGGCGACGACTCGGTCTCGACGCACAACCTCGGCGCCAAGCTCGCGCTGCTCCAGGGCGGCGAGTTCGACCTGCCCTGGCTCCCGGCCGTCGCTATCGGCGCCATTTACAAACACACCGACGCCGCCACCGCCGATGCCCTCGGCCTCGACAAGTCCGGCGCCGACTTCTACGCGGTCGCGACGAAGCTCGTCACCTCGACCCCGGTCCCGGTCCTGCTCTCGGCGGGCGTCCAGGCCTCGGACGAGGTGGTGAACGGCGTCGTCGGCCACGGCGACTACGGCTTCGGCTGGTTCGCGAACGTGAACCTGATCCCGGTCTCCTGGCTCACCGTCGGCGCCGAATACAAGAGCGGCATCGACGCGGACGACGTCCACAACCACGACTACTACGACCTGCATGCGGCCTGGTTCGCCACCGAGTCGCTCACGCTCGTCGCGGCCTACGTGGACACGGGCAGCAAGTCCGGCTCGCGCCTCGGCGTCGGGGACGGCTTCGTCCTCTCCGCGCAGTACCAGTTCTAGCCGCCGCCCGCCGCGCCGGCCGCCGCCGCGGCCGGCGCGGCGCCTCCACCGACCACCGAAAAGAAAAACCATGCCCCTTTCCCTCGCCCAAGCCGAGCGCCTGCTCGCGACAACAACGCACGACCCGCATCTGCTGCTGCACGCCCGCAATGTGCGCGGATGCATGGAGGCCTTTGCGCGCCACTTCGGCCAGCCGCCGGAGGAGGTCGAGCACTGGGGCGCCGTCGGCTACCTCCACGACTACGACTACGAGCTCTTCCCCGAAGAGCATCTCAAGCACACCGAGGCAGAACTCCTCGCCGAGGGCGTCGACGCGGCGGACGTCCGCGCCATCATGAGCCACGGCTGGTCCATTTGCAACGACATCAAGCCCGAGACTGACCTCGAGAAGAGCCTCTTCACCGCCGACGAGCTCTCCGGCATCGTCTGGGCCACCTCGCTCATGCGCCCGACGGGCCTTTCCGACCTCGAACCGCGCAGCGTCCTGAAGAAGTTCAAGGACAGGAAGTTCGCCGCCAAGTGCTCGCGCGAAGTCATCCTCCGCGGCTTGGAACTCCTCGGGATGGACCTCGCCGATGTCGTCGCCGTCTGCATCGACGGCATGCGCGCCATTGCGTAGTCAGACCATGCAGACGATCGTTTACCAGATCAAAGACGCGGTCTACGCGAACCTCACGAACCGGTGCCCCTGCGCGTGCACGTTCTGCCTGCGCGCCAAGGGTCCGGGCGTCTACGGCTCGCCGCCGCTCTGGCTGGAGCGCGAACCGGCGCAAGCGGAGATCGACGCCGCGCTCGACGCGCAGGACTGGACCCGCTACCGCGAACTCGTCTTCTGCGGCTACGGCGAACCGACCGAACGGCTCGACGCGCTTCTCGCCGCCGCCGCGCGCCGCAAGGCGCTCGATCCGGCGCTCCGCGTCCGCGTGAACACCAACGGCCTTTCCGACCTCGTGAACGGCCGTCCAACCGCCGCGCTTTTCGTCGGCAAAGTCGATTGCATTTCGATCAGCCTCAACACCGACGATCCGGACGAATACCTCGCGCTCTGCCGCCCGAAATTCGGCCCCGCCGCATTTCCCGCGTTGCTGCGCTTCGCGCGCGAAGCGGCGCAGGCAGTTCCCGAAGTCGTCCTTACCGTGGTGGGCGAACCCGTCACGGACCTCGCCAAGCAGACGCGCTGCCGTGCCCTTGCGGAAAGCCTCGGCGCCACGCTCCGCGTCCGCCCGTTTGAAAACGGAACTCGTCGTTTCCCCGTTCCATGAAAATCATCGACGCACATTCCCACATCGGCGCGTTCGGCTCCTGGGCGCGGTTCGATTTCGATCTGCCGCGCCTCAAGGAACAGATGGCCGCGTTCGACATCGAAAAGACCTTCCTCACGGGGGCCAACGCCCACGACAACGACGCCGTCCTGCGGGCCTTCGAGGCGGCGCCGGACCTCGTCGTTCCGATCGCGTGGATCACGCCGACCGACCGCGGCGCCCTCGACGACATCCGCCGCTATGTCGCCGCCGGGTTCCGCGGGATCAAGCTGCACCCGCTCTTCGACGCCTATCCGGCGGACGACACTCTCGTCGATCCCGTGATCGACCTTGCGGAAGAGCTGGGCGTCCCGGTCTTCGTCCACAGCGGCCACCCGCCGTATTCCCTGCCGTGGCAGATCGGCTGGCTCGCCGAGCGCCATCCGCGCGTCCCGATCGTCCTGCTGCACATGGGCCATGCGCATGGCGTCTATGTCGATGCCGCGCTCAAGACCGCGCGGCGCTATCCGAACGTCTATCTGGAGACCTCCGGCACGTCCATGAGCGTCAAGATTCGCGAAGCCTACGAGACCGTCGGCACGGACCGCGTCCTCTTCGGGATCGACTCGCCCTTCCACGAGCCGAGCGTGGAAATCGAAAAGACGCGCGCGACCTTCCTGCCGCCCGAAGCCCTGCGGCGCATCTACCACGACAACGCCGCCGCACTGCTCGGCTGAACCGTCCCCGCCCCCCCCCCGCCACGCCATGCTGCATCTCGAATCCGATTCCGTCCGAGCCGCGCTCTGGTCCGCCCGTTTCGGGCTGGAGCGCGAGGCGCTGCGCGTCACGCGCGACGGACGGATGTCGCTCACGCCCCATCCGTTCCCGCAGGACGACCCGCGCATCGTGCGCGACTTCTGCGAGAACCAGACGGAGATCAACACGGGCGTCTCGGAGAGCGCCGCGGCGGCCGTCGCGGAACTGGAGCGGATCGACGCGCGGCTGCGCGCGGCGCTCGCGGCCCTCCCGGAGCCGGAGACGCTCTGGCTCGGCTCGAACCCGCCGCCGCTCGGCCGCGAGGAGGACATCCCGGCCGCGCGATTCACCGGCCCGCGCGCGGGCAAGACCGCCTACCGCGAATACGCCGCCGCGCGCTACGGCCGCCGGAAGATGTGCTTCTGCGGCGTCCACGTGAACCTCTCCTTCGGCCCCGACCTGCTCGCCGCCGATTTCGCCGCCGCGGGCGGCGCCGGCGATCCGCGCCGCCACGCCGACGCGCTCTACTGCGAGCTCGCCGCCAAGGCCGCCGACCGCATCTGGCTCCTCGTCGCGCTGATGGCCGCCAGCCCCTTGGCCGACCCTTCGCTCTTCGGGCTCGGCGGCCCGGCCGGCGGCGCGCCGCTCTTCTGCGGGTTCGCGTCGCTGCGATGCTCCGAGCTGGGCTTCTGGAACGACTTCGTCCCGGTCTTCGACTACTCGGACGCCCCGTCCTACGCGCGGAGCGTCGCGCGCTACGTCGAGGCCGGACTCATCGCCGCGCCGACCGAGCTGTACTACCCGGTGCGCGTGAAGCCGCGCGGACCGAACCGCCTCGACTCGCTCGCCGTCGGGGGCGTGGACCGCCTCGAACTGCGGACGTTCGACATCGTGCCGTTCGCCCCGGCGGGCGTGGACGCGCGCGACGTCGCGTTCGCGCACGCCTGGCTGCTGCGCCTCGCCGCCCTTCCGCGCGCGGCGCACCCGGCGCGCGAGCAGATCGCCGCCGTCCGCAACGCGAAGGCCGCCGCGCGCTACGACCTGGGGACCGCGACGATCCTCGCGCCCGACGGCTCCGCG
>CAMVRE010000206.1 GCA_947169825.1 uncultured Verrucomicrobiota bacterium
CAAGAGGGTTCACGGGGCGGGCTCCTTCGCGCCGTCTGCGGATTCCGCGTGGGGGACGGGCGCGGCGGGACGGGAATGACCTATCGTCCTCCATACCATTATTCATGAGATGTTGAATTAGGAATTCCAAGTAGTGACTGTATCATTGCAGAATCTGACGAATGAAATACCACTTGCTTAATAAGTGAATTCCGGTTTGTAAGGATTTCACTCAGTATTTCCAAGTATACTTTCGCATCGTTCAGTGTTGCCACTAATGGAATGTCTTGATGAAGAAGAGTAAAGCATCGTTCTTTAGGATGCCAATTTTGCATGTCTCGCAAGCACTCTTCAAGTGCATCCCAGTTATACCCGAAGTATCCGGGAAAACAAAAAGCTGTTGCGTAAAAAGAAAACAGTTCATCCTTCTGTGTTAATCCAGGGGGCACAATTATGCTGGTTCCAGTTGTTTTGGCCGGGTAGAATTCAAATGGTATGGTCATCTTAAACCTCCGCCTCTCTTCAGTTCAAAGGAATGAAAGTTTTGTAATGATCCGGAGTATAGTATAATTCCCGGTGGGGAAGAGCGAGGCAATGCGGCTTTTCGTTTCATTGCGGGCGGGGGCGGGGTCAATGCTGAATGCGGCGTGGCGGGGTGCGGGAAGGGCTAGGGGGCGGGAGGGGGTGCAACAGACGGGGGCGGCTCCGCCTCCCCCGAACCCCCTTCCGGCCGGGACGGCACCCGGCCTTCAGGGCTCTCCGCGGGCGCTGCGGTCTCTGCGCGGGATTCGGACGCGGCGGTCGCGGCAGCGGCGGCCGCCTGTGTCTCCGAGGCGCGGAGGGAAATCGCGGGGAAGACATGGACGCGGGAGGGCGGGGCTAGTCGTCGAAGAGCGCGTCGTCGCCGGAGGGCGCGGTGGCGGAGGGGGCCATCGCGTGGGTGACGCCGAAGAACAGGAGCATGGAGTAGGCGCGCAGTTCGGCGGGGTCGACCGCGAGGAGGCCGACGGGCTCGCCGCCGCGCACGCCGAGATCCCACCGGATCCGGCCGCCCGGGGGGATCACCCCTTCGGGAATGGGTCCCGTCGGGGAGAGCGTCGCGCGGATGAAGTCGGACATCCCCATCTGCATCGCGGCGACGGTCTTCGCGCCGGGCGAGAACCGGTCCAGCGCGCCGAGCGCGAGGCGTCCCGCGGGCATCGCGGGCGTTTCGATCCCGGCCGGTCCGGCCGCGTAGCGGTAGGTCGCCGCCGTGCCGGGAACGAGGTGCATTTCGCCGTGCATCCCGTTCGGACCGTAGAGGCGGCGCATCGCCGGGAGGAAGCCCGCCGCCGCCGTTCCGTCCGGCGGAACCGCGGCGGCGGGGTTGAAGTCCCAGGTCCAGCCGTCCTCGGTTTCGGCGAAGGCGAAGAGGTTCGTCGCCGCCGGCGCCGCGAACATCCGGCGCTGGATTTCGCGGGACTTCGCCGCCGTGGCGGGGTCGCCGAAGTCGACGATTCCCCGCATCGTCGACGCTCCCTCGGGCGTGAGCCCGCCGAAGCCGGACATCGCGCCGACCGACTTGGCGAGGCGGCACATCTCCGGGAGGTCGGCGGCGAGCGTGGCGGAGATCGCCGCCTCGTCCAGTCCGGACGTGCGGAGGTTCTCCTCGATGCCGCTGCGCAGGAAGCGGAAGTACTCTTCGTAGAAATCGAAGAAGGCGCCGAAGGCGCGGCCTGTGTCGGACGCGGCGAAGGCGACGATCGCGTCGTCGCTCCACAGCGCCGTGGCGGGGTCGAGCGCGGGCGCGGCGGCGAAGGACGCGAAGGCGCCGGGGTCGGACTCGGGCGGCGTCGCGGCGAACGGGACGAGGAGCCCGGCGGTCGCGTCGAACGCCGCGCCGAAGGAGAAGGTTCCGCAGCGCGCGAAGAGGTCGGCGGCGACGTCCATCGACGGCGCGGTGCTGTCGGAACGGACGGGGTGCGAAAGCAGGGCGTCCCGGAAGAGTTCAGCGCGGAACGTGAATTCGCCGGCGGCGCCCGGGAAGCGTGGCGAGCGGGCCGCGGCGAGGAGGTCGTCTGCGAAGGCGAGGCATTCGCGGGGGTCGGCGAAGACGTTGTAGCCGTCGCGGTGAAGCATCGCCATCTTCTTGCCGTCGGGGTCGGGATCGGTCCAGACGCCGTCCTCGCCGCGCACGGCCGCGACGCCGTCCTCGAGCTTCAGCGCCTTGCCGATCCGCTCCGCGGACGGCTCTTCGCCGGGAACGGCGAACGCGACGCCGTCCATCGCGGCGTCGAAGGGGCGTGTGAACGCGCCGACGATCGGCCGGGACGGATCGGTGCCGATTTCTTCGAATTCTTCGCGCATCGACCGGACCATGTCGTCGGCCTGGCCGGCAAACCCGATCGCCGCGGCGAAGTCGCGCAGGAACTTCGAGGCGTCGTCGAGGGACGCGAAGCGGGCGATTGCGGACGGCTTCGCGGCCGGCGCGTTCGTGGCGGGGTCGGCGGCGGCGGCGAAGGCCGCCGCCGCAAGGACGAATGACGACGCCGTTGCGCGGCAATGACGAATGACGGAATGGTTCATTGCGTGTTTCCTTTCTTTGCGGACATGGCGGACTTTGCGTGAGGGGTCTGCGGCCCCTCACCCCCATAGACGCGGTTTCGGGGCAAAACGTTCACGATTTTTAAACTTTTTTCGTGGTGGCGGGGTGGGGACCCCGCCACGGCGGGTTGCGACGAGGGCGAGGATATAGGAGGGGCGGGGGCGTGTCAAGGGGGTTCGACCCCGTTTTTGCATTTCCCACACTTTCCCACAATTGATTAACAGCCCCCTCCGCCCCGCTCCCGCCCCGAAACCCGTTCCGGACGCCCCCGGTTCCACCGCGGCGGACTTCAATCGCACCGTGCGTAAAACTTGTGCAATTCTCCGCTCCTGGAGATGCGTTTTGCATCAAAATCACGCACGGTGGAATCGAAATGCGGAGCGGGAGAAGACGCCAGACGAAAACTCACTCCGCGTTCTCTGCGCTCTCTGCGTGAGGGACCCCCTCAGGCTCGCTTCGCTCGCCAGCTCCCCCAGCGGGGGAGCCAGACTCCGCGCCCTCCGCGGACTCCGCGTGGGGTTCGGACGCGGCGGGGACGAAGACAACGGAGCCGTACGCGCCGTCAAGCGGGTCGAGGTCCACGCGCACGTACCACTTCAGGCCGAAGGCCCCGGCGAAGTCGTCAAGGACGGCGCGGAAGGACGGACCGCCGGCGAGGGCGGTCGCGGGGGCGTTCTCGTGGTCGCGCTTGAAGGTTTCCTCCGCGAGGGAATCCGCGGCGAAGTCGTGCGCCCAGACTTTCTCCGGCTTCTCGCCTGGGAGTGGCGACCCGAAGACGAGGATGGAACCGCCGGTTCGGCGTTTTCCGCGCTCGACCGGCTCCGGCGGCGCGTCGAAGACGAACTGCAGGTCGCGGTCTTTTCCGGGCGCCGCGGCGCGCCACAGGAAGGCCACGTGGAGTCCGGTCGCGAGTTCGGCCGTGTCGGCGGCGACGATTTCCGTGGCGGGAAGCGGCGTCGAGCCGAGCGTTTCCAGGACGCGCCGCCGGACGTCTACCGTCTCGGCGGGCGAGGGGGACGCGCGGTCGGCTTCGGGGTCCGGGCTCCGTCTCGCGGCGAACTGCGCGCCGGACGCGTCGAAGCGGACGGAGAGCCCCGCCATGTCGGCCAGCAGTTCGAGCGTGTCGAGGGCGGAAACGTTGCGGACGAGGATCGACACCCGCGGCTCCCGCTCCGATTCGCCCTTGGCGGCGCGGACGAGCCGGTCGCGGATCGTGGGGGCGTTTCCGGGCCAGGCGTCGGCCAGCGGGTCGGACGCGGCGAAGAGGGCGCGGCGGTCCACGCGGATCCGGAACGTCTCGCGCCCGCTCTTGGCGCGGACGAGCCCTTCGATTTCCCGGCAGGCCTTGCGGAAGGGAACGTCCCGGAGCCGGACTTCCGGAAGCACGAGGAGTTTCAGCCGGCCGCGCGCCTCCGCGTCTTCGTCCTCCTGCGCCTCGGACTCCGCGAGGAGGCGGCGCACGGCGTCCGGAGCGTTCCCGCCGGCGCACGCGTCCGGCGGGAAGAGGACGGCGTCGAGGCCGCCGATTTCCGCGTAGCGCGCATCGAACCGGCCGACCGCTTCGGTGCCGCTCGCGCGCATCCGGTCGAGGACCGTACCGGCGAACCGGGAGGACGTCGTCCAGCACGCGGCGCCGTCGGCGTCCGGCGACGGGGCGCGCGCGTCGTCGCGCTCCAGGCGGCCGTCCTCCGACAGGGACCACCCCTCGCCCGGAACGATCGCGACGGACCCCGCGTCCAGCCACGTCTCCGTGACGGCGAGCACGCGGTTGGAGGCGTCAAGGAACGCCTGGCGGCCGAGCGGACCGGTCGCCGCCCGCGCCCGCGCCGGTCCGTTCGTCCGGCAGAAGCGCAGGAGGCGGCACGCCTCGGCGATCGCGCCGGGGTCCTCGACGCGGCAGCACGCGCGCATCGCGTCGTCCGCCGCCTCGTCGGGGTTGCCCTCCTGCGCGCAGAACGCGATCGCCCGCACCCGCGCCGGATCGAGCGCGGCGACGGCGTTGGGCGGCTCGTCGCGGCTCCCCCGCGCCCGCGCCGGCGCGGCGGCGAGGGCGAGGAGAGGAAGGAGGAGGGAGAGGCGTTTCATTG
>CAMVRE010000207.1 GCA_947169825.1 uncultured Verrucomicrobiota bacterium
CGCGGCGATCGCGGGCGCCGTCCGCCGCCGGGCGCGGGGCGGCGCGGGCGCGGGCGCGGGAGCGCTGGCGTGGTCTTCGGGCATCGGACTCGGACGGGCGGGCTGGGGCTGGTGCCGGGGGCGGGGATCGAACCCGCATGCTTTATGGGCAAGGGATTTTGAGTCCCCCGTGTCTGCCATTCCACCACCCCGGCGTGGGTTGCGGAGCGAGGCCTATCCTAGCAGAACGCGGGCGGCAATGCAAAGCAATTCGCCGCGGCGGACGCGCGTTCGCGCGAATCGGCGCCGGGGCGACTGGTGGACGAGGGGGGATTCGAACCCCCAACCTTTCGGAGTAGATCCTAAGTCTACCGCGTATGCCAGTTCCGCCACTCGTCCGCGGTGCCGCGCACGGGGAGGAACATATCGGAACGCCCCGAGGAATGCAAGGGGCGGCGCGCCGGGGCGGTAGAGAAGGAAGGACCCGCGCGCGGCGAGGCCGAGCGCGGGTCCCTGCGAAGGAAGGCGGGGGCCCTACTTGTTCTTCTCGATGAAGGCGCGCGCGTCGTCGACCTGGTAGGCCGAGCCGAGCAGGCAGTTCTTCTCGTAGATGAAGTCGGCGTACTCCTTCATGAAGATCTTGCCCGGGTCGCGCAGGTCGAACTTCTCCGGCTTGTCGCGGAAGAACTCGCGGTGCACGCGCGTCCAGACGAGGCGGCCGTCGGTGTCGATGTTGATCTTCGTGACGCCGCGCTTGGCCGCGCCGAGGAACTGCGTCGCGTCGACGCCCTTGGCGCCCTTGATGGCGCCGCCGGCGGCGTTGATGCGGGCGACCTCCCCGGGGGGCACGGAGGAGGACCCGTGCATCACGAGCGGGAAGCCGGGGAGCTTCTTCTGGATCTCCTCGAGGATGTCGTAGCGCAGCTTCTGGTCGCCGGAGAACTTGAAGGCGCCGTGCGAGGTGCCGATCGCGCAGGCGAGGGAGTCGCAGCCGGTCTTCGAGACGAAGTCGACGACCTCCTCGGGCTTGGTGTAGACGTGCTCGGCGGCCGTGACGTCCTCCTCGACGCCCTTGAGCTGGCCGAGCTCGGCCTCGACGACGATGCCCTTGGCGTGGGCGGCGTCGACGACGCGCTTGGTGATCGCGACGTTCTCCTCGTAGGGGAAGGCGGAGGCGTCGATCATGACGGAGGAGTAGACGCCGGAGGCGATGCAGTCCATGCAGGTCTTCTCGTCGCCGTGGTCGAGGTGGACGGCGAAGACGGCCTCGGGGAAGATCTTGTCCGCCGTCTGCATCATCGCCTCGAGCATGAGCTTGTGCGTGTAGTTGCGGGCGCCCTTGGAGAGCTGGACGATGAAGGGGGCCTTGGAGCGGACGTTGCCCTCGAAGAGGCCCATGGTCTGCTCGAGGTTGTTGATGTTGTAGGCGCCGATCGCGTATTTGCCGTAGGCGTGCGCGAAGAGCTGCTTGGTGGTGACGATCATGGTCGGTACTCTTTCGGGTTGTTGGGGTGGGGGAGGGCGCCCGGAGGCCCGCGGGGCGGGCGGCGGACGACGGGCGCAGAGGGTAGCCCGAAGGCCTCCGAAAGTCAAGCGGTTTGACACCCGCGCGCGTTTCCGTATACTTCTGCGCCCGCGTTCGCGCATTCCGCCGGACGCACAGGAAAACCAAACCGTGAAGAACGAATCCAAACCGGAAACCGGCCGCCGCGAAGCGGCCCCGCCCGCCCGTGTGGCGCCCCGCACGGGTGCGCGCGTCGTCGTCGAGGGGCTCGAGCGCCTGGGGGTGGAGACGGTCTTCGCGTATCCCGGCGGGGCGATCCTCGACGTCTTCGACGAGCTCGCCAGGTCCGAGGGGCTGCACCTGATCCTCCCCCGCCACGAGCAGGGCGGCTCCCATATGGCCGACGCCTACGCGCGCGCCACCGGGAAGCCCGGCGTCTGCATCGTCACGTCCGGCCCCGGCGCCACGAACATCGTCACCGGCCTCGCGACCGCCAACATGGACGGCATCCCGATGGTCGCGTTCACCGGCCAGGTCTCCACCAAGGCCGTCGGCAACGACGCGTTCCAGGAGGCCGACACCTGCGGCATCACGCGCCCGATCACGAAGCACAACTACTTCGTGCGCGACGTGAACGACCTGCCGCGCATCATCGTCGAGGCGTTCCACATCGCGACGACCGGCAAGCCCGGCCCGGTGCTCGTGGACCTCCCGAAGGACGTGCAGATCGGCAAGACCTCCGTCCCGTTCCCCGAGAAGTTCGACCGCGTCGGCTACAAGCCCTCCTACGAGGGGCACCCGAAGATGCTCGCGCGCCTCGCGCAGCTCGTCAACACGAGCAACAAGCCCCTCATCTACGCCGGCGGCGGCGTCCGCAGCGCCGACGCGGTGAAGGAGCTCGCCGAGCTCGCGCACAAGGCGAACATCCCGGTGGCGACGACGCTCATGGGCCTCGGCGTGTTCCCGGAGAGCGACCCGCTCTCGCTGCACATGATCGGCATGCACGGCCTGATCGCCGCCAACAAGGCGCTCGACGCGTGCGACGTGCTGCTCGCGATCGGCGCGCGCTTCGACGACCGCGTGACCGGCAAGGTGAGCGAGTTCGCCCCGCACGCGAAGATCGTGCACGTCGACGTCGACCCGACGTCGATCGCCAAGAGCGTGCGCTGCGACCTCCCGGTCGTGGGCGACATCAAGCCCGTGCTGCGCGACCTGCTGCCGCAGGTGAACAAGGCCGACCACGCCGCGTGGGTCGCCGAGTGCCAGCAGTGGAAGAGGGAGGATCCGTTCTCCTGGGACGAGTCGCCCTCCGGCGCGATCATGCCGCAGTCCGTCCTCGCGACGGTCGACCGGCTCACGAAGGGCGACGTGATCGTCACGACCGACGTCGGCCAGAACCAGATGTGGTCCTGCCAGTTCTTCACGCACGAGAAGCCGCGCAACTTCCTCTCCTCCGGCGGCCTCGGGACGATGGGCTTCGGCCTCCCGGCCGCCATCGGCGCGCAGCTCGGCCGCCCGGGCGAGCTGGTGGTGTGCGTGACGGGCGACGGCGGGTTCCAGATGAACGCGCAGGAGCTCGTCGTCGCGGTGGAGCACCGGCTCCCGGTCAAGGTCGTGCTCCTCAACAACACGTATCTCGGCAACGTCCGCCAGTGGCAGGACATGATGTACAAGGGCGTCCATTCGATGACGCACCTCGCGCAGGCCGGCCGCATGAAGCAGGAGCGCATCGAGCCGGACCCGGAGCTGCCCGCCTATCTGCCGGACTTCGTGAAGCTCGCCGAGGCGCACGGCGCGAAGGCGCGCCGCGTCTCCGACCCGAAGGACGTCGAGCCCGCGCTCAAGGAGGCCTTCGCCGACCCGCACGTCTGGGTGCTCGAGTTCATCGTCGAGCCCGAGGCGGACATCACGCCGATGATCCCGCCGGGGAAGACCCTCAAGGACCTCATCCGCAAGTTCAAGTAGGAGGCGCGCCATGGACCAGAGGCACATCATCAACGCCACGGTCGAGAACCAGCCCGCCGTCCTCTCGCGGATCGTGGGGCTCTTCTCGGGCCGCGGCTACAACATCGAGACGCTCAACGTCGGCCCGTGCGCCGACCCGCGCTTCTCGCGCATGACGATCACCGTCCCGGGCGACGAGCACGTGCTGGAGCAGGTGCTCAAGCAGCTCAACAAGCTCGTCGACGTCGTGAAGGTCGTGGACCTCACGGAGGAGAAGCACATCGAGCGCGAGCTGGTGCTCGTCGAGGTCGGCGCGCCGAAGCAGAAGCGGCCGGAGGTGCTCGAGATCGCGGACGTCTTCCACGCGGAGATCGTCGGCGTGCGCGAGACGACCGTCACGATGCAGTTCGTCGGGCGCGAGGACGAGGTGGACGACTTCCTCCGCCTCCTGCGCCCCTACACGATCGTCAACCTCGCCCGCAGCGGCCTCCTGGCCGTCCTCAAGGGAGACTAAACCAAAGGAAAACATCAACATGGCCTTCAACCACGTGACCAGGATCGACGACCTCGTCCCGATCCGCACCGTCCTCGTCAGCCTCTTCGACAAGACCGGCATCGAGGACTTCGCCAAGGGTCTTCTCGACGCCTGCCCCGGCGTCCGCTTCCTCAGCACCGGCGGCACCTACAAGGCGCTCGCCGCCGCGCTCGGCGACGCGGCGAAGGACCACCTCGTCCAGGTCTCCGACTACACCGGCCAGCCCGAGATGCAGGGCGGCCTCGTGAAGACGCTCGACTTCAAGATCTACCTCGGGCTCCTCGGCGAGCACTACAACGACGCCCACCAGGCGGACCTGAAGCGCACCGGCGCCTCGGAGATCGACATGGTCGTCGGCAACCTCTACCCGTTCCAGAAGGTCGCCGCGCAGCCCGGCGTCTCGCCCGAGGACTGCCGCTCGAACATCGACATCGGCGGCCCGTGCATGATCCGCGCCTCCGCGAAGAACTACATCCGCGTGGCGTCCGTCACCGACACGGGCGACTACCCGGCGCTCCTCGCCGAGCTGCGCGCGACGGGCGGCAGGCTCTCCCTCGCGACGCGCTTCCGCCTGATGAAGAAGGCGTTCGCGCACACCGCGGCCTACGACGCCGCGATCGCCGCGCACTTCGGCGCGATCGAGTCCGTCGACGCCGTCTACGACAAGGCCTAGGCC
>CAMVRE010000208.1 GCA_947169825.1 uncultured Verrucomicrobiota bacterium
TCGCCCACTGGGCCGAGGAGGAGATCGCCCACGGCGGCGACCAGATCGACTTCGTCCTGAAGCCGTAGTCCCCTCCCCTCCCCCGCGGCCCCGCTCCGGCCGGGGCCGCGCCGGGCCGGTCGGACCACGCCACGCGATGGACGAGACGAACCTCCGCGCCAGGACCCTGCGCCTGCTTCGCTCCGCGGGCGGGGCGTGGCTCGCGCTCGCGCTGCTGCTGGCGGTGTGCGCGCTCACGAGCGCGCCGTTCCGCAACCCGCAGAACCTCCTGAACATCGTCCGGCAGTCCTCCTACGGCGGCATCGTCGCCCTCGGGATGACGTTCGTGATCGTCTCGGGCGGCATCGACCTCTCCGTCGGCTCGCTCTTCGCGCTCTCGGGCGTCTGCGCGCTCCTCGCCGGCGCCGCGCTCCCCGCCTCGTGGCCGCCCGCGCTCTCGTTCGCCGTCGCGTGCGCCGCGGGCCTCGCCGCGGGACTCGCGGGCGGCGCGCTCAACGGCGCGCTCGTCGCGGCCGGCGGCCTCCCGCCGTTCATCGCGACGCTCGGCACCTACTCGATCTTCCGCTCGCTCTCGCTCTACCTCGCCGACTCCGGCACGCTCCCCGCCACGAACCCGCTCTTCGGGCGGATCGGCGGCGGCGCGCCGCTCGGGATCCCGGCGCCCGTCCTCGCGCTGCTCGCCCTCACGGCCCTCCTGGACGTCGCGCTCGCGCTCACGCCCTTCGGCCGCCACGCGCTCGCGACGGGCGCGAGCGAGCGCGTCGCGCGCTTCTCCGGCATCCGAGTGGGGCGCGTGCGCTTCCTCGGCTACCTGATGACCGGCGGCCTTTGCGCGCTCTCGGCGCTGCTCTTCGCGGGGCGGCTCGAGTCGATCTCCTCCTCCAACGCCGGGCTGCTCTACGAGCTCGACGCCATCGCCGCCGTGATCATCGGCGGCGCGTCGATGTCCGGCGGCCGCGGCACGCTGCGCGGCACGCTCGCCGGCGTGCTCGTCCTCGGCGTCGTCACCAACATCCTCGACCTCTGGGGCGTCAACGTCTCGCTCCAGGGCTGCGTCAAGGGCGCCGTGATCGTGATCTCCGTCCTCGTCCAGAGGAACGCGAGGGCCTCGCGCGCGGCATAGCCGTCCTCCGGTCCGAGTCGTGGCTTCGGGTATGCTCCGGACCGTGACGCCCAAATTCAATTCCACCGTGCGTGATTTTCAGATGTTTATCCGCTCTGGAAGTGGAGATACTGCCGAAAATCACGCACGGTGAAATTGAAGGATGACCCTCCATTAGAAATCGCGGGCGGAGGCGGCCGGAGCAGGAGGCGAAGGGCTGGTTTCCGTGCGCGACGTTGCGGCGTCAAATAGTGAGAACTGTCCAAGAAGTTTCGGCTTGCCGCCAGTTGCTGAGTCCGATAGAATGGAGCTTGTTTTCCGCACCACCCCGCCCGGAACGGGGCGCCCGAAACCCGGAACCCAACCGACACCCGCACCATGAAAGCGACTCCCGTCCTTGCCTGCGCCGCCGCCTGCGCCGCGCTCGCCGCGTCCTGCTCCAAGTCCGCCGACACCTCCGCCGCTCCGGCGAAGACGATCGGCATCTCGATCCCCGCGGCCGACCACGGCTGGACGGGCGGCGTCGTCTACTGGGCCGGCCAGGCCAAGAAGGACATCGAGGCCGCCAATCCCGGCGTGAAGGTCCTCGTCTCCTCCGCGAAGGACTCCGCCGACCAGGTGAGCGGCATCGAGAACCTGCTCGTCCGCGGCGTCGACGCGCTCGTCGTCCTCCCGAACGAGCCCGCGCCGCTCACCCCGGTCTGCAAGCAGGCCGCCGGCAGGGGCGTGAAGCTCGTCGTCGTGGACCGCGGCCTCGCCGAGCCCGTGCAGACGCTCGAGGTCGTCGGCGACAACCCCGGCTTCGGCCGCGTCTCCGGCGAGCAGCTCGCCAAGGCGATCGGCGGCAAGGGCAAGGTCGCGCTCATGCAGGGCGTGCTCTGCCAGGTGAACACCGACCGCGTCGAGGCGTTCAAGAAGGTCCTCGCGGGCTACCCGGAGATCGAGCTCCTGGAGGAGGGCGTCTCCGACTGGTCCACCGAGAAGGGCCTCCGCCTCATGGAGAACTACCTCCAGAAGCACCCGCAACTCGACGCCGTCTGGGCGGGCGACGACGACGTGCTCCTCGGCGCGAAGAAGGCCTACGAGGAGTCCGGCCGCACGGACCTGAAGATCCTCCTCGGCGGCGGCGGCAGCAAGGCCGTCGTGAAGATGGTGCTCGACGGAGACCCGCTCGTCACGCAGACCGTCACCTACCCGCCGAAGATGATCTACGTCGCGGCGCAGGAGGCGGCGAAGCTCCTCGCGGGCGAGGCGCCCGCCGAGGCGCGCATCGTCGTCCCGGCCGAGGTGATCGACGCCTCGAACGCCGCCGCGAACTACTTCCCCGACTCGGCCTACTAGCGCCCGGGCGCTACCGCGCCGCCTCGTCCGCGAGGCGGCGCAGCAGCGCGATCTCGGCCGCCATGTCGGCGGCGCCGTAGAGCGCGGACCCCGCCACGAAGCAGTCCGCGCCCGCGGACGCCGCGAGCGCGACCGTGTCGCGCGAGACGCCGCCGTCGACCATGATCGGCAGCGCCGGCGCGGCGTCGCGCAGCGCGCGGATCGTCGGCAGCGGCTCGCGCATGAAGCGCTGCCCGCCGAAGCCCGGGTAGACGGTCATCACGAGAATCTCGTCGACGAGCGGCAGGTGCCGCAGCGCGGCGGCGGCCGGCGTGAGCGGGTTGAGGACGAGCCCCGCGCGGCAGCCCAGCTCCCGCACGCGCCGCAGCGCGGCGGCGACGTCGCACGACGACTCGGCGTGGACCTGGATCGTCGTCGCGCCGGCCTTCGCGTAGTCCTCCAGATACCGCTCCGGGTGCTGCAGCATGAGGTGCACGCAGCGCGGAAGCCCGGGCGCGACCTTCGTCGCGAGCGCCACGGCGGGCGGGCCGAACGAGATGTTCGGGACGAACGCGCCGTCCATGATGTCCAGGTGCAGCGCGTCCGCCCCCGCCGCCTCGGCGCGGCGGATCTCCTCCGCGAGCCGCCCGTAGTCGGCGGCCAGCAGCGACGGCAGGATGCGGGCGCGCCGCGGATCGGTTTCGTTTTCCATGCCCGCGATTATGGCACACCCCGACCGGCCGCGGCAAGGCCATTCAGAAATTAGTTGACATGTAAACTATTGATGTGTAGACTACCGGCCTTGTTCCCGATCGAAATCGCGAAACAGGCCCGCCGGACGGTCCGGCGGCGCGGAGCGACGACGAGACCGTCCGAGAGGACCACTAGGATGAAGCATCCCCACTACAACGAAGTGAACCGATTCGCGAACCCCGCCCACGAGGCCCTGATGGGCGTGTGGTGGAGCGGGCTCAAGCTCAAGCGCGCCGCGCGGACGTTCTTCCGCGCGCACGCCGTCTCCGACACGCAGTTCAACGCGCTCGTCGTGCTGAACGTCGCCGGCCGCCCCCTCTCGCAGCGCGAGATGGGCGAGCGCCTCCTCGTCGACAAGTCCGACCTCACCGGCCTCGTCGACCGCATGGAGAAGGCCGGGCTCGTCGAGCGCCGCGCCGTCGCGGGCGACCGCCGCCGCCACGCGGTGTCGCTCACCGCCGCCGGCCGCGCCGAGCTCGCCCGCTCCGAGCCCGACTACGCCGCGCTCGTGAACCGCGCGATGTCCGCCTTCACGCGGAGCGAGGTCGCCACGCTCACCCGCCTCATGGTGAAGCTGCACGACTCGATCGATTCGCTGCCCTCCACGCCTCCCGTCCCGCGTCCCGCGTCTCAAGCGTCCCGCACGGAGGCCGCGCGTCCTTCGCGTTCAAACCCCTAGTCCATCGCCTGCCATGGAAGCACTCCTCGCCATCGTCGGGCTCTTCGTCCTGGTCGCGTTTCCCATCGCGGTCCTTTCCTTCCTCTCCGGCATCAACCATTCCCTTGACCGCCTCGCCGACCGCGTGCAGTCGCTCTCCTTCGACGTGGCATCCCTCAAGCGCCACGCGGAGTCCGCGAAGTCTGGCTCCCCCGCAGGGGAAGCTGGCGAGCGAAGCGGGCCTGAGGGGGTCCTACACGCAGAGAGCGCAAAGAACGCAGAGGCCAAATCTCACGCGGGGTTTGAATCTCACGCAGAGAGCGCAGAGAACGCAGAGGCCAAATCTCACGCGGGGTTTGAATCTCACGCAGAGAGCGCAGAGAACGCAGAGGCCAGATCTCACGCGGGGTTTGAATCTCACGCAGAGAGCGCAGAGAGCGCGGAGGCCATGCTCCGCACAGAGTCCGCGGAGATATCTTCATTGCCCCCCTCCGAGAGGGGGGTGGCGCGAAGCGCCCCGCCTCCGCTTCCTCCGGTCGCCGCAGGGGCGACGGCCCGCGCGGACGCGCGGCCGAGCATTGTACCAATGTTGCCTGCCGCACCTTCCTCCATTCAGCATTCAGCATTCAGCATTCAGCATTCGCGGCCGCCCGCGGCCGCGGACGAGCCGCCCCCCGAGCCCACGAAGTTCGAGCAGTGGGCCGCGGCGGCGTGGGACTGGCTGCGCGTGGGCGAGGCATGGCGGCCGGGGTGGAGATCGGAAGAGCACACGTCTGAACTCCAGTCACAGAGTCAAATCTCGT
>CAMVRE010000209.1 GCA_947169825.1 uncultured Verrucomicrobiota bacterium
TGCCGGCTTCGAGCCAGACGAGATCCTCCTCGATCACGCCGCCGCCGCCGCCGCCCGCGCCGCGGTAGGTGCCGCCCGCGCCGCCGCCGCCCGCGAGGAGGACGCGGGCGTAGCCGGCGCGCGAGACGGTGAACGTGCCCGCCGTGGCGGGGTTGGAGTAGGTGTAGATGGAGTCCTGCCCGACCTGCGTGATCGTGGCGCCCGTGGCGTCGGAGCCCGGGACGAGATACGCGCCGGCGACCGTGCGGACCGTGCCCGCCGCGCCCGTGGCGCTCGCGCCGGCGCGGTTCGTGGCGCGCCAGCTCGCCAGATAGGTCGTGCCGTCCGCGAGGCCGTCGACCGCGACGGAGAACGCGTCGCCGACCGCAAGGCCCGAGGCCGCGGCGGTCCAGTTGGTCGTGGCGGAGCCGACGGTCGCGAGGCCGATCTCCACGTCGACCGTCTCGCCGTCGCCGCCCACGGCGTCCACGACGCCGGAGAACGTGGCGCGGCGGAAGCCGGGGACCGGCTCGTCCGGCGTCAGCTCGATGGTGCCGAGCGGAAGCGAGCGCCAGCGCACGATCACCGTGCCGGAGCCGCCGGAGTGGCCGGCGATGGAGGCGGTCACGTTGTCGTTGTTGCCGTTGTAGCCGCCGCCGCCGCCGCCGCCGCCGCCGAGGCCGTCCGTGCCCTTGTTGTCGGCGTCGGACTCGGTCTTCCAGCGCTGGCCGTAGCCGCCGCCGCCCTTGCCGCCGGCGGCCGCCGGATACGAAATGGAGCCGGGCGCGCCGTAGCCGGAGCCCGCGCCGCCGCCGCCCGCATACCAGACCTCCTCGCCGGTGATGGAGCACGGCAGGCCGTCGCCGCCGCGGCCGGAGAGGAGGGCGACCGGATCGCCGTCGCCGCCCGGCGCGCCTGCGCCGCCGCCGCCGCCGAAGAACCAGTAGGTGCCGGTGCCGCTGCCGTTCGTCACGTCGGCCCTGCGGCTGGCGCCGCCGGGGTTGCCCTGCGCGGGATCGGTCGGCTGCTGCGCCTCGACCGGGAAGGACCAGTTGCTTTCGACGGCCTGGCCCGCGCCGCCGGTGCTGCCCTTCGGGAAGCCGACGCTCGCGGTGTCGTTGGTGACGTTGCCGGCGTAGCGGCCCGCGCCGCCGGAGCCGCCGTAGGCGCGCACGACGTCCGTGCCGCCGAGCGTCACATAGGACGAGCCGCCCGAGCGGCCGGGCCGACCGGTGTCCGTCTTGACGCCGCCCTCGCGACCGGCGCCGCCGGCGCCGACCGTGACGGAATACGTGCCCGCTTCGAGGAAGAGCGCGGGCTTGTAGACGAAGCCGCCCGCGCCGCCGCCGGCCGCGCTGAAGTTGTTGTCCCACGCGCGGCCGCCCGCACCGCCGCCGCCGACGACGAGCATCTCGACCCAGGCGCCGCCGGGCGGAACCGTGAAGGAGCCCGCCGCGGCCGTGTTGTTGAAGATCGCCACCGTGTCGGTGCCGACGGTGCGCGTCTCGGTTTCGCCCGAGGTCGTGATCGCGACCGGGTCGTCCGCCGGGACGGCAAGCGAGCCGGCGACGGCCGCCGACTCGGCGCCGAGGGAGTTCACGAGCTTGATCGACCACGCGACCGTGGCGCCGCGCTCGACGGTCTTCGCGACGGAGAACGCGTCGCCCTGCTTGAGGCCGGTCGCGACGGTTTCGGACGCGCCGCCCAGCGTCAGGACGAGGTCCGCGCCCGTCGCGCCGTCGCCCTCCCACGCCACGGCGCCGGAGAACGTCGCCTCCGTGCGGTCCGTGAGCGCGGCCTCGGCCGACGCAAACGCGGGCGCGGGCGCCGCGTCCGCCGCGAAGCGCACGACGAGCGTGCCGGCGCCGCCGCGGCCGCCGAAGCAGTTGTACCACTGGCTGCCGCTGCTGTTGTGATACCACGCGAGGCCGCCGCCGCCGCCGCCGCCGAGGCCGTCGGCGCCGTCGAGGCGCGCGTCGCCCGTATACCAGCCGTAATTGGCGCCGTCGCCGCCGCCGCCCTTGCCGCCCTTGCCGGGCGTCGTCACGGAGCCGTCGTTGCGGCGCAGCGCGCCCGCGCCGCCGCCCGCATACCAGACCTCGGCGCCGGTGATGTCGCTCATGCGGCCGTCGCCGCCGTCGCCGCCCTTGGCGGTCGTGCCGACTTCGCCGGCCTCGCCCGCGCCGCCGCCGCCGGACGCGCCGACCGTGACGCCGGGGTTGGACGTCCAGCCGCCGCCGGCGTTGCCCTGGCCTTCCGTGCCGGCGCCGCCGGCGCCGTATTGGTTGTTCTCGCGATACATGCCGCCGCCGCCGCTGCCGCCGGCCTTGCCGGCGTAGTTGCCCCACTGGTAGCAGCCCGAACCGCCGCCGCCGTAGGCGTGGGCGACTTCGGTTTCGACGCCCGTGGCGGGGTCGACCCAGTAGAGGACGGTGTCGCCGCCGTTGCCGCCCTTTTCGGCATCGGCCTTGCCGGGCGCGCCGCCCGCGCCGACCTCGTAGCGGTAGGTGCCGGGCTGGAGGAGGACGTCGGAGATCTCCAGCATGCCGCCGGCGCCGCCGCCGGCGCCGCCGGGGGAGGAACCCCAGCCCGCGCCGCCGCCGCCGCCGACCGCGAGGAGGCGCGCACGGCGCCGCGTGGCGAGCGTAAAGGTGCCGCTCGCGGAGAGGACGTGGACTTCGTCGCCGCCCGTGCGCGAGAGCGCGTCATTGCCCGCGACGGAGGGCGTGAAGGCCGCCGTCGCCGCGAAGGGCGAGGCCGTGCGCGTGATCGGGCGCGCCGCGGCGCCGTCCTTTTCCGCCTCGAAGACGATCGTGTAGGTCTCGTCGCCGACGAGGTCCGTGAGGGAGAAGGAGAGAACCGCGTCCGCCGTGGACGAGGTGGTCAGGACGACCGGCGCGGCGGCGTCGATGTCCTCGCCAGACGCCGCGACGCGGTAGCGCACCGTGGCGCCGTCGACCGAGCAGGCGAGCGACACGTCGAGCCGGAGAATGCCCTCGACGACCGTCGGGGCGGCGATGCGCGGCGCGTCGGGGTTGAGCACCTGCACCGCGCCCTTCGCGAGGAAGTCCGCGTCCGCCACGGTGTCGTGCTCGGCCTGGATCCAGTCGCCCGTCGCCACGCCGTCGAGGATGCGCAGCTCGTCCATGTCGCCGCGGAACGAGTCGTCGCTCGCCACATTCTGGTAGGAGCCGAACGTCCAGATGCCCGAACTGCGGAGATCGCCGACGCCGGAGGTCTTGCGGTTGTCCTGCGCGCCGTCGAACCACGTCGTGAGCGAGGCGCCGTAGTCGTAGGCGAACGCGACGTGCGCCCACGTCAGGTCCGCGAGCTTGTAGCCGTTGGGGGAGTCCGAGAACTGGTGGCTGTTGTTGGC
The DNA here is from genome assembly GCA_947169825.1 of uncultured Verrucomicrobiota bacterium. GTDB lineage: Bacteria > Verrucomicrobiota > Kiritimatiellia > RFP12 > UBA3636 > UBA3636. The sequence continues at coordinate 3,356 of CAMVRE010000209.1, forward strand.
GGCCACGGAGATGTATTTGGTGCCCTCCTGCAGCCACAGGTAGCCGGTGCCGTTGTTCCACGCCGGGCGGCTCGCGCCGAGGACGTGCGTGCCGTTGCCTTGGGAGCCGCCGGGACCGTTGCGCTTGAACCAGCCGGAGACGGAGAACTTGCCGTTGTCCGTGAGCTTGGACGCGGGGGCGGCGACGTTCACGCCGATCGCCTTGTAGGCGGACTTGCGGATGCCGCCGCCGACGATGCCGGCCTCGGCGCTGGCGGCGACGGAGTCCGAGCCGGCCGTGGCCGCGACGCCGCCCGCGACCGCGTTCGCGATCGCGTCGCCGCCGTGGAGGACGGCGACGTAGCGCGACCAGACATCCTCCGAAGAGGGAACGCCGGGCGTTTCCGTGCAATAGTACATCCTGAACGTCGTGCCGTCCGTCACGGCCGGTAGCCGGACCCAGGCGAGCGACTCGCCCGCCGGGTTCCACGTCTCGAATTCGTGCGGGATCAGATTTCCGTCCGCGTCCGCGAAGCGGATGTCCGAGCCGTCCGTCGCGCAGTCGGCGTAGGTGAACCCGACCGGAGACCCCTCGGAGAGGCGCACGAGGACGGGGAAGTCCGCCAGCTCCTCCGAGCCCCGGTAGCCCTCGACGGTGAACTCGGCGAAGAGCTCGAAGAGCGCCGGGGAGAACGCGAGGAGCGGATGCACGGTCGCGTCGACCGGCGTCGCGGCGACGCCGAGGTCGTTCTCCGCGAAGAGGCGGACGTAGACCGGCTTGCCGCCCGGAAGGCCCGTGAGCGAAATCGGCACCAGCGTGCCCGTCGCGGCGTCCGCCGCCGCGACGACCGCCTCCGCCGTCTCGAGCCCCGCGAGGCTCGTCGCGAACTTGTAGGAGACCGTCGCCGTCGCGGCGCCGTCGCCGACGGAGGCCAGATACGCATGGACGACGGCCGACCGGTCGCCGTCCTCCGTGCCCGCGATGACGACCTTCGGTTCGGGGCCGGTGGTCACCGGGGCGAGGCGGACGATCAGCACGCCGCTGCCGCCGTTGCCGCCTTGGTAGTGGCTGTTCGAGCTGCCGCCGCCGCCTCCGCCGTAGCCGTCGCGACCCTGCTGCTTCAGGCCGGCCTCGACCATCGCCGCGTCGGTCATGGCGCTGCTGTGGCTCCAGCCGCAGCCCCAGATCCAGCCCTCGGTCGCGAGCGTCGACTGGTCGCCGCCCCAGCCGGCGAGCCCGTTGAAACCGCCGGAACCGCCGCCGGGCCCGTAGTATTCCGTCGTGCCCGTGATGTCGCTCG
>CAMVRE010000210.1 GCA_947169825.1 uncultured Verrucomicrobiota bacterium
GCCCGCCATCATGAATTCGACGACGACGATCCGCATCGACGTCCGCGACGCCGCGGCACGGCTCCGCGAGGCGCGCCGGGCGGCCGCCGACAGCGGCCGCGAATACCGCCGGGCCCGCGCCGCGCTGCGCGAGGCGCGCGAGGCGCTCTCCGCCACGCGCAACCGCGGCACCGCCATCGAGCGCACGCTCCGCCGCATCGTCGACTGGCTCGAGGATCTGTTCGTCTGAAGGCAGGACGACAGGACGACAGGACGACGGGACGACGTGAATGATAGGTAACCGTTCAACCTTTCAACCCCTTCAACCTTTTCAACCAAACCTAAAGAAACCCCAGATGGAAAACGAAAACAAGCCCAAGGTCAAGGGTGTCGCCGACATCCTCTTCCTGCTGGACGCCACCGGCTCCATGCAGTCCAACATCGACGCCGTGAAGGACAACATCGGCGCCTTCCTCGACTCGCTCGCGACGCCCGTCGGCTTCAACGCCGCGCCGCCGCTCAAGGACTGGCGGGCCGCCGTCTACGCCTACCGCGACGCGGGGTGCGACGGCGACGCGTGGTTCGTCCCGAACCCGTTCACGCGCGACCCGGCGGAGCTGCGCGCGCAGCTCGACCGCATCGTCGCGGGCGGCGGCGGCGACGAGCCCGAGTCGCTCCTCGACGCGCTGCACGCCGTCGCGAACCTCCCCGCCGCGCCGAAGGGCGCGCAGGACGAGGACCCGCGCGCGTGGCGCTACCGCTCCGAGGCGGCGCGCGTCGTCGTGGTGTTCACCGACGCCTCCTTCCACCCGACCTTCGCGGGCGACCCGTCGATGGGCCTCGCGGACGTCGCCAACGCCGTCACCGAGGCGCGCATCCGCCTCTCGGTCTTCGCGCCGGCGATGGAGTGCTACGACGACCTCTCGCAAATCGACAAGTGCGAATACACGCCCGTCGCCGTCGAGCCCGGCGAAACGCCCGTCGCGGCGCTCGCGCGCTTCACCGGCGACCGCGCGCACTTCCGCAAGACGCTCGAGATGCTCGCCAAGTCGGTCTCGGCCTCCGCCGCCGCCGACGCCCTCGACGGCTAGCCATGCCAATCGTTCCCACGCCCGGCGACCGCGTCGCCAGCCCCCGCCACCGCTACGCCCTGCTGAAGCTGCTGAGCAAGGGCGCGTGCGCCAACGCGTTCTCCGCCACCGACGAGAACGGCGAGAAGGTCTTCCTCAAGGCCTACACGTCGCCGACGACGCTGAAGCCGTGGTACGACGACTACCTGCGCTACGAGATCGAGCTCAATCGCCGTCTCGGCGCGGAGCCCGTCCTCGCGCAGCAGACCGTCCGCGCGACGGACGTCTTCAGCGCGACGTTCGAGCACGAGGGGCGGCCGACGCGCAACCCGAACATCTTCCAGGTGTTCCCGTTCGTGTCCGGCAACCGGAACCTCGGCGACCTCATCGACGCCGGCGACGGCGGCCGCGCGCTGAGCGGCCCCGAGCGGCTGATGGTCGCGACGATCTTCCTCGCGGCGCTCGCGCGCCTGCACGAGGCGAAGATCGTCCACGCCGACCTCAAGCCCGAGAACGTGCAGATGGTGCGCCTCGGCTCCGGGAAGGAGCTGCTGTTCCGTCCGCTGCTCGTCGACATGGACTTCTCCGTCCTCGCCGACCGCCGCGCGCCGTGGCACGGCGACCCCTCCGTGGGCTATGTCGGGACGCCGGGGTGGTTCTCGCCGGAGCACCTGCGCGGCGACGTGCCGACGACGGCGTCCGACGCCTTCACCGCCTCGCTCATCCTGTGGAAGCTGCTCGCCGGCGCGCATCCGTTCGCCTCGGCGCTCGGCGACGACGCCGAGCCGGGCGACTACCGCGAGCGCGTCCTCGCGGGGAGGCACGACTTCGGCCTCGAGATGCCGTCGCTGCTCCCCGGCGTCGCCGCGCCGGGCCTCGGCCGCCTCCTCCTGCGAGCCCTCTCGCCCGACCCGTCGAAGCGCCCGTCCGTCGCCGAACTCCACGCCGCCGCGATGGAGGCGCGGCGCGGCGGCGCCGCCGCAGGCGCGCCGTCCGCGGAAGCGAAGACGCCTTCGCCTTCGCTCCCGAAAGCGAAATCGTCCGGAGCCGCCCCCATTCAGCATTCAGCATTCAGCATTCGGCATTCCCGACTGGTCCTTTCCGGCCCGAACGGCGTCTTCTCGACGGGCGGGCGGTTCGCGGTGACGCGCGCGACGCTGCGGCGGATCGTCGGCGACGACGCGCGCTACGCGGGCGACGCGCCGCAGTTCGTGCTGGAGCGCGGGGCGGGGGACGACTGGCTGGTGCTGCCGCCGCCGGAGGCGCCGCGCAACCCGACCTACCGCAACGGCGCGCCGCTCGGGGCGCCGGCGGTCCTCGCGGCGGGCGACGTGCTCTCGATCGGCCCGGTCAAGGCCGCCTGCACCGTTTCGTTCGTGACATAGGCGTTTGCCCCGACGACCGCGCTGTGCTATTCTCCGCCCCGTTCGCCATTCGACGCTCGCCACTCGTCACTCGTCACTCGTCACCCGTCACTCGTCACTCGTCACTCGTTACTCCCATGAGCACGCTCCTCTCCCCCGCCGTCCAGAAGGCCGTCGCCGGCGGCTCCGCCATCCGCAAGATGTTCGAACAGGGCATCGAGCTGAAGAAGAAGTTCGGCGCGGACAACGTCTACGACTTCTCCCTCGGCAATCCCGACCTCGCGCCGCCGCCCGCCGTGAAGGCCGCGCTCGAGAGGGTCGCCGCCGGCGCGGACCGGCCGTTCGCGCTCGGCTACATGCCCAACGCCGGCTACCCCGCCACGCGCGAGGCGCTCGCGCGGCTCGTCTCGAAGGAGCAGGGCGTCGAGACGCCCGCCGCGAACGTGGTCGTGACCGTCGGCGCCGCGGGCGGCCTCAACGTCCTCTTCCGCGCGGTCCTCTCGCCCGGCGACGAGGTGCTCGTCCCCTCGCCCTACTTCGTCGAATACGGAAACTACGTCGGCAACTTCGGCGGCGTCCTCACGCCCGTTCCCACGAGGCCCGGCGACTTCTCGCTCGACGTCGCGGCGATCGACGCCGCCATCTCGGCGAAGACGCGCGCCATCATCGTGAACACGCCGAACAACCCGACGGGCCAGATCTATCCGGCGGAGGATCTCGCCGCGCTCGGCGCGGTCCTCGCGCGGCGCTCGGCGGAGTTCGGGCGCACGATCTACCTCGTCTCCGACGAGCCCTACCGCCAGCTCAACTACACGGGGGCGCCGATCCCGTCGGTGTTCGCGGCCTACGCGCACACGGTCGTCGTGGGCTCCTTCTCCAAGACGCTCTCGCTCGCGGGCGAGCGCGTGGGCTACCTCGCCGTGAATCCCGCGATCGAGGGCGCGGAGGAGCTCCTCGGCGGCCTCATCCTCGCGAACCGCATCCTCGGCTTCGTGAACGCGCCGGCCGTCGGCCAGCAGATCCTGCAGAGCTGCGCCGAGGAGGGCGTGGACGCGAACATCTACAAGCGTCGCCGCGACCTCATGGCCGACGAGCTCCGCGCCGCGGGCGTCGAGTTCTTCCTGCCGAAGGGCGCGTTCTACTTCTTCGCCAAGTCGCCGTGCGAGGACGAGACGAGGTTCGTCGAGGCGCTCCTCGCCGAGCGCATTCTCGTCGTCGCGGGCCGCGGCTTCGGCCTCGCGGGCCACGTCCGCCTCGCCTTCTGCGTGGAGGAGAAGACCATCCTCGGCGCGGCCGAGGGCTTCAAGCGCGCCGCCGCCGCCGTCCGGTAGAGGTCAGCGCGTTCCGAGCAGGTGCAGGAAGACCTCCGCGGCGTGCCAGGAGTGGGGCGTCGCGAGGAAGGAGGAGGCGTGGTCCGCCGGGACGACGCCCGCGGCGGCGAGGGCGCGGAGGCGGTCGTAGCGCGCCTCGGAGGCCATCGCCTCGCGCGAGAACGCGAGCGTGGCGGGGTCCTCCGGCGGTGGCGCGCCGCGGAAGTGCGCCTGCGCCCATGCGAGGTAGGGGTAGCGTTCGAGCGCGGGGCCGGAGGCGAAGTCGCGCGAGAAGAGGACGGGCTCGTTGCGGAAGTCCATCCAGAAGAGGTCGGCGTAGTCGTCGCGCTCGGCGGGGATGCGCCACGCGGAGTCGTTGAGCCCAAGGGCGCGAAGGCCGAACTTGAGCCACTTGGTGGGATAGACCGCGCGCTCCTGTCCGTCGACGCGTCCGCGCAGCGCGCCGTCCGCGGCGCGGCGGGACTCCGCCTCGCGCAGGATCGCCGGGAGGAGGGGGTGCGACGCGCCGCCGCCCTCCACGGCGGGGACGAGGGAGAGCAGGAAGAGCGCCTGGCCGAGGTTGTCGGGCTCGGCGTCGCCGGCGTTGTTGCGGTCGTAGGGCTTGCGCAGGCCGAGGATCCAGTCGCGCAGGAGCGGGAGGTTGCCGGTCTCGCGGAAGACGAGGGCGAGCATCGCGGCGTCGCGATACCACGGGCGGGGGTAGACCCAGGGGTTGGGGACGGGCCCCATCGGCGTGCAGCAGAGCAGCAGGTCGGCGTGCATGCGGCGCAGGAGGGCGGCGTGCGGATGCCCGGCGAAGTCCGGGAGGCGGACGGGCGCGCCGGCCGCGAGCGTCGTGCGCTCGCCGCCGCGCACCGCGTGGACGCCGGACTCGTCCTCGA
>CAMVRE010000211.1 GCA_947169825.1 uncultured Verrucomicrobiota bacterium
GGGGGGCTAGCCGACGCGGACGGAGTCGGGGAGGTCGAGGCCGGACTCGGAGACGGAGGAGAGGAGCGACTCGGCGAGGGACGCCGGGGTGCGGTGGTCGAGGCGCGCCTGGTAGGAGGGGATGAGGCGGTGGTTGAGGACCGGGACCGCGACGGAGCGGACGTCGTCGAAGCCCACGGACGGGCGGCCGTCGAGGAGCGCGACGGCTCGCGCGGCCTCGGCCATCGCGATCGCGGCGCGCGGCGAGGCGCCGTAGCGGACGTATTTGCGGATGTCCTCGGGCGCGGTCGGGGCGTCGGGGTGCGAGGCGGCGACGAGGCGCGCGATCCACGCGGCGACGGGGCGCGGCAGGACGATGCGCGAGACGGCGTCGAAGCAGAGCCGCAGCGTCTCGGCGGGCATCCGCCACTCGGCGCGCGGCGGCTCGCCGTGGCGGCGCGTGGCGAGGATGTCGGTCATCGTCTCGGTGTCGAGGTCTCCAACGAGCACGCGGAAGAGGAAGCGGTCCAGCTGCGCCTCGGGGAGCGGGTAGGTGCCCTCGAGCTCGATCGGGTTCTGGCTCGCGAGGACGAAGAACGGGTCGGGCAGCGGGCGCGTCGCGCCGAGGAGCGTGACGGAGCGCTCCTGCATCGTCTCGAGCATCGCGGACTGCGTCTTCGGGGAGGCGCGGTTGATCTCGTCGGCGAGGAGGATGTTGCAGAAGACGGGCCCCGGCTGGAAGACCATTTCGCGGCGGCCGTCGGCGGCGGTCTGGAGGATGTGCGCGCCGAGGATGTCGTCGGGCATGAGGTCGGGCGTGAACTGCACGCGCTTGAAGTCGAGCTGCAGGACGTCGCCCACGGCCTTCACGAGCGCGGTCTTGCCGAGGCCGGGCAGGCCTTCGAGAAGGATGTGGCCGCGGGCGAGGATGCCGGCGAGGACGAGCCGGTGCAGTTCGTGGCGGCCGAGCAGGATGCGGTCCAGCTCGGCGAGCGTGTGCTCGAGCGCCTCGCGCACCGGCGCGATTTCCTCCGGGGACGGCAGGGTCGGCTCGGGGGTGTTTGCAGGGGTTTCGTGCGTGTTCATGGGAGGAGTGGGGGTTGAAGGGGTTTACAGTTGAAAGGGTAAAGGCGGCGGGGGGGACGTGTCAGCCGCGCAGAAGGAAGATCGCCAGCAGAATTCCAAGGATGGCGCCGAGGATGCATCGGACGATTTCCGTCCGGCCGAGACCGGCCTTGCGCGGACGGAGTCCCGCGCGCTCCAACACGGCTGCCAGCGTTTCCTTGCCCGCAGCCTCGACAATCTCGTTTCCGAGTTCAGCCGAGAAGAGGCCGTCCGTCAGGATCAGGAGCCCGTGCGGAACGAACGCGAATTCGTTTCCGAACGCGCGCCACGGTTTCTTCACACGCAGAGAATCCCCCTGGACAATCTCCATCGTTTCGTCGGTCGCCCGGACCGTCGTCGGCTCCGAGAAGGCGCCGTTATTCTCCATCGCGTCGAGGATCCGGCGGATCGTTGTGTTCCGATAGAACGGAAGCCAGACCGCGAAGACGAGGCAGAGCGCGCCGAGCGCCGCGAGCAGGCGTCCGTTCGACGAGGTTGTCGTGGCGTAGACGACGAACGCGAAGACGGCGACGACGGCGTAGCACCATTCGGGGCGCACGCCGTGCGAGCGCAGCCGCTGCCAATTCCGGAGGATGGCGGCCGTTTCTTCGCGCGTGTTCGTTTCGGTGTGGGTGATGTCCATTTTTGGTGAGTCCTTTCAGGCCGGCAAGGGGGAAGGCGGGAACGAGGGGATTGTCCACAAATCTCAATTGTTCAAAATCGTCCACAAAACCAAATCAAACAATCCTCCGCGCCCTCCGCGGACTCCGCGTGAGAATCATCCGCGGCGGTTCTCCGCGTGGAGAAGACGACGCAACGGATCGGGGATTCGCCGGGAACGGTTTCATGGTTCGTCGCCGAAGTAGGACTCGATGGCCTTCTGGTGGCGGGGGAGGACGGGGGCGGCGCGGGTGGCGCCGGCGTCGTCGGCGGAGGCGGAGGCGGGGTCGAGCGCGCCGGCGGAGACGGGAGCGGCCCCGGCGGAGACCTCGGGGTCGCCGGCGGAGACGCCGACGAGGACGCCGGACGAGGGATCGGGCGGGCCGTCGGCGCTCTGCAGGCGGGTGTCGCGGAAGGACTCCGGGCCGGCGGGCGGGGTGGCGCCGGTGAAGCCGAGAGGCGCGGGCGGGCCGCCGTCGCCGTCCGGTCCGGTGCCGGGGCAGAGTCCGAGGCAGGCGGCCGCCGCCGCGGCCGCCGCGGAACTGCCGGACTGCGCCTGTTGGAGGAGGGCGTCGAGCGCGGCGCCGGCGCCGGGCAGGAGCGCGCGCTTGCATTGCGAGCAGCCGGGTCCGCCGCAGTTCAGCAGGCGCTCGAGTTCGTTGGAGGAGAGCTTCCATGCCTCGTGGAGCGCGGCGAGGAACTGCCGGAACTCCTCCGGCGTCATGAGCTCCGCGGGGCCGCCGGTGGCGCCGCCGCCGCCGCCGAGGAACTTCTGCAGCGACTCGGGCGAGAGCTTGGAGAGGAGCGAGGCGAGGTCGTAGAGCGCCTCGGGGGTGAGGTCCTCGAGCATCTCCTGGAGCGCGAGCAGGTCGCGGAGCGAGAGCTCGGGGGCGTCCTCGGCGGACGGCGCGCCGCCGCCGCCGCCCTGCGAGAGCTTTTGGGCGATCGTCGCGAGCGTCTCGGGCGAGACCTGCGAGAGGATCTCCGCGAGGCGTTGCATCATCTCGGGCGGTAGCTGCTGGCCGGCGCCGCCGGGGCACGAGCCGGACGCGCGGGCGGCGAGGCGGGCGAGGGCCTCGGGCGGGAGGTCCTTGAGCATCTTTCCGAGCTGGGCGCGGGCGGAGGCGTCGAGGGGCGAGAGGAGGTTGTCGAGGTCGAGCTGCTCGCGGAGCGAGAGGCCGTCGAGCGCGCCGGGGTCGGGGAGCTCGCCCTTGCAGAGGGCGTCGGCGAGAGCGGAGAGGGATTCGGGCGGGAGCTTGGCGAGGAGGGAGAGAAGCTCGGGGAGGAGCGACGAGTGAGGAGTGACGAGTGACGAGTCGGGAGAGGCAGGGAGGGCGGAGGAGACGGAAGCGAGCGTGTCGGGCGAAAGGGGCATCGCCTGGAGCATGTCGGAAAGGGCGGCGGGCGCGGCGGCGGCGCCTTCGGGCGCGAGAGAGCCGGCCGCGGCGGCGTCGGCGAGGGCGGAGGCGACGCCCTCGGCGGCGAGGAGGGCGTTCTGCTCGGCGACGGCGGCGGAGGCGGCGGCGAGCGCGGCGTCGTCGAGCTTGCGGGCGACGTGGTCGAGCGCCTCGAGGAGGGCGGCCTGGGAGGCGTCGCCCTTCTCGGCGCCCTCGCGGACCTGCTCGAGCCACTCGCGCAGCTCGGCGGCCTTCGCTTCGTCGAGCGCGCCGGCGTCGAGCAGGTCCTCGACGCGCTCCTCCTCGCGGGCGGCGAGCGCGCGGATGCCGGTGGGGTCGGGCGGGGCGGGAAGGACCCTCTCGAAGAGCGAGGAGGGGAGCGCGAGCGAGAGCGCGCAGAAGACGGCGGCGAGCGGGAGCGCGGCGGCGAGGCCGCGGGACGGGCGGAACCGGACCGCGGGCTCGATCGTCTCGGGGACTGCCCACGCGGCGGCGCCGGGCATCCCGGAGCAGAGCGCGAGGCCGCCGGCGCGCGAGGAGGACTCGACCGCGGCGAGGCAGCGCTCCTCGGAGGGAAGGCGGCGCAGCGCGGGGATCGCGACGGCGGCGAAGAGCGCGCCGACCGGGAGCGCGACCCAGGACAGGAGCGCGAGCGGGGAAAGCGACGGCGCGGCGACGCGGAGCGCGAAGAACGCACCTCCGGCGAGGAGGAGCCCGAAGACCAGCGCGCCCCACGCCGCGCGCTGCAGCAGGGCGACGCGGATCGCGCGGCGCAGTCGGCGCGCGGCGGCGGCGGGAGCATCCGCGGCGGACGTGGACGGTTTCATGGCGCGCATCGTAGCATATACGCGCGAGCGCCCGCAAGCCCGGCCGGGCGGTCGCGCATCCTTGCAACGCGCGGCGGGGCGTGGTATTCTCGGCGGCCATGAAGATCCTCTGCATCGGAGACGTCGTCGGCGAGCCCGGGCGGCGCGCGTTCCGGGAGATCGTCCCGGGGCTGCGCGCGCGGGGCGAGGTCCAGGCCGTCGTCGTGAACGCCGAGAACGCCGCGGGCGGGCGCGGGATCACCGGCCCGATCGCGGACGAGCTCTTCCGGGCCGGCGCCGACGCCATCACGCTCGGCGACCACACCTGGGACCAGAGGGAGACGGGCACCTGGCTCGCGCGCGAGAAGCGCGCGGTGCGCCCCGCCAACTTCGCCGACGCCTGCCCCGGCCGCGGCTGGGCGCGGATCGAGACGCCCGTCGGCGCGTTCGTCGTCGCGAACCTGCTCGGGCGCGTCTTCATGAACCCGGTCGACAACCCGTTCCTCGCGATCGACCGCCTGCTCGCCGGTCCCGTCCCGCGCGACGTCCCGGTGCTCGTCGACTTCCACGCCGAGGCGACGAGCGAGAAGATCGCGATGGGATGGCACCTCGACGGGCGCGTCGCGGCCGTCTTCGGGACGCACACGCACGTGCAGACCTCCGACGCGAAGGT
>CAMVRE010000212.1 GCA_947169825.1 uncultured Verrucomicrobiota bacterium
CATCTTGTGGTACCCCACGATGTTGCTGCTCACGACTTCTGCCGCGCGCGCCGGCGCGATGAAATCGCGCCGGCCACCAAGCCCGCCGCGGGCGGGCGCGAAGCGACCGCGTCGCGGGGGACTTCCCTTTCTGCCGCGCGCGCCGGCGCGATGAAATCGCGCCGGCCACCAAGCCCGCCGCGGGCGGGCGCGAAGCGGCCGCGCCGCGGGGGACTTCCCTACCGGTTTGGGTGTATTCTCCCCGCCCGAAGCCCTTCGAGGGCTGGCGAGGAAGGGAGGTCCGATGAAAGAGATCACGTTTCAGGAGGCCGGCGCCCGGGTCGGAGAGGCGCTCGCGACGGTCCTCGACCGGCGGCGGCTGTTCGACGCGCTCAACGCGCTCGCGCTGCTCGATGAAAACCAGGAGGAGACGACGCTCTCGGAGCTGGCGCTGGAGTGGCGCCGCCGAGCGGATCGCCGAGCGGCGTCCGCGCCGCCGCCGATCGCGGTGCGCGATTTCTTCGCGCGCTACGCGGCGCGGCTCCGTCCCGAGCAGACGTGCAGCCGCGGCATCGCCCGCTCGCTCGGGCGCCTGGCCGCGCGCGCCTGGGGACCCGACCGTCCGATCGAGACGCTTCGCCGGGAGGACCTCCTCGCGGCGGTCGCGCCCTACGGCAACCCGGGCACCTACAACGGACACCTCTCGCGCCTCGTCGCGGCGCTGCGCTGGGGCGAGCGCGAAGGGCTCTGCCGCCTCGGCTTCCTCGATCGGGTCGACTACCGCCCCGAGCCCTTCCGCGAGCCGGCGTTCTTCCTGCCCGACCGCGTGGAGCGCATCTTCCGCGCGGCCGAGGCCCATCCCGGCCCGGCCGCGGCGGGCGTCGGCATGGCGCTCACGCTCGGCTTCTTCGCCGGCGTGCGCTCGGTGGAGATCGGCCGCGCCGTCTGGGAGGACCTCGACCTCGACGCCGCCACGCTCCGCATCCCGCGCCCCAAGGGCTGGACGAGCGGCGCGCGCCCGCGTCTCGTCGAGCTGGAGCGCAACGCCGCGCTCTGGCTGCGCAAGTGGCGCCGCTGGACCGCGGGGCAGCGCCGCGGCCGCCCGCCCCGCGGTCCCGTCGTCCCGCGCCCCTGGCTCTTCACGGCGTGGAAGAAGGAGCGGCTCGGCCCCGCCGGCGACTCCTGGGGCAACGACGCCGCCCACAACGTGATGCGCCACACCTACGCCACGATGCACGTCGCCGCCTTCCGCAACGCCCCCGCCACCGCCCTCAACCTCGGCCACGGCCGCTCGACCGAGATGCTTGAGGAGCACTACCGCGGGCTCGTCGCCCGCTCGACGGCCGAGCGATACTGGAGGATCGTGCCCGCCGATGGCTGATCCGCCCGCGCGCCATTCTCGTCGAACCTGCGAACCTTCGAACCTTGAACCTGCGAACCCCGAATGAAACGCACCCCCTCCTTCCGCGCCTCGATCGTCGCCCTCGACGCCCTCCTCGCCCGCTACGCGACCCGCCCCGGCCTGCTCGACGCCGTCCATGCGATGGCCATTCTCGACGATGCCGCCCCCCCCGCGCCCTGCGCCCCCGCCTCCCCAGCGCCCTGCGTCCCCACGCTCACCGAGCTCGCCCTCGCGCACATCCGCGCCCGCAGCGGTCGCGCCCGCCTCCGCGCCTCGATTCCGCTCGGCGAGCTCTTCGACCGCCGCCTCGCCGCCTACGCCCCCGCCCAGACGCGCAGCCGCGAGGCGCTCCTCCGCGCGCGGACCTTCCTCTGCCGCCGGCTCGGCGCCGACATTCCCGCCGCCGCCGTCACGCGCACCGACATCGAGTCCGCGCTGGCGGCCTACCGCTGTCCCGTCTCGCGCAACTCGCTCCTCTGCCGCCTCCGGCTCCTCTTCCGCTGGGCCGTCCGCGAACGGCTCCTCGACGCCGCCCCGACCGACGGCATCGCGCCCGCCCGCGTCGACTGGCGCGAGCCCGCCTTCTTTCCGCCGGAGCGCGTCGAGCGCATCCTCCGCGTCGCGGAGGCCCACCCGGGGCCGCTCGAAGCCGGCGTCGGCCCCACGCTCGCGCTCGGCTTCCTCTGCGGCGTCCGCACGGTCGAGATCCACCGCGCCCGCTGGGAGGACCTCGACCTCGACGCCCGCACCCTGCGCATCCCGCGACCGAAGGGCTTCACCGCCGGCCATCGTCCCCGTCTCGTCGAGCTCGAGCCCTCCGCCGTCGCCTGGCTCCGCCGCTGGCGCGACTGGGCCGGATCCCCCGCCTCCGGCCCCGTCTCGTCCAATCCCCGCGCCTTCGGCCGCTGGAAGGCCCTCCGCCTCGCCCCCGCGGGGCTCTCCTGGGGCAACGACGCCGCGCACAACGCGATGCGCCACACCTACGCCACGATGCACGTCGGCGCCTTCCGCGACGCCGCCGCCACCGCCCTAAACCTCGGCCACGCCCGCGGCACCGACCTGCTCGACCGCCACTACCGCGGCCTCGTCCCCCGCGCCGTCGCCGAGACCTACTGGCGCATCCTCCCCTCCTCCTCGCCCCTTCCCCCGCCCGAGCCCCTTCCGGGCCGCGGCTTCCGCTCCGACCTCGCCGCCCGCCGCCGGTAGGTCGCGCCCGCCGGTCGCCGCCGTCCCCGTATTTTTACCATTCCGGAGTCCTCTCCGGTTTGGTAATTACCATTCCGGAGTGTCCTCCGGAATTTTCTTGACGCGGCGGTCCGTTTCCCGTAGACTCCGCACGCATGGGAAGCAACCGCACGCGCCTCTACGAAACCATCCTCCGCGACCACTTCGCCGAAAACCGGCAGATGGCCTTCCTCTCCGGTCCGCGCCAGTCCGGGAAGACGACGGTCGCCGAAACGCTCGGCGACGTCTACCTGGACTGGGACGAGGACGACGTCCGCGCGGCGGTCGTCTCCGGGCAGAAGGCGGTCGCGGAGCGCGCCGGACTCGGCCGCGCGGCGGCCGCCGCCGCGCGGCCGCTCGTCGTGTTCGACGAGATCCACAAGTACGGCCGGTGGAAGACGTTCCTCAAGGGCTTCTTCGACGTCTGGGGGAAGAAGTGCCGGATCCTCGCGACGGGGTCCGCGCGGATGGACGTCTACAAGCGCGGCGGCGACAGCCTGATGGGGCGCTACTTCCCCTACCGGATGCACCCGTTCTCCGTCGCCGAGCTGCTCGACGTCTCCCTTCCGGGCGACCGCCTCGTCCGCCCCCCGCGGAGGCTGCCGCCCGGCGACTGGGCCGCCCTGCTCGAGTTCGGCGGCTTCCCGGAACCCTTCTCGCGCCGGAGCCGCCGGTTCTCGACGCGGTGGAACCGCCTCCGCGACGAGCAGCTCCTGCGCGACGACGTGCGCGACCTCTCGCGCGTCGCGGAACTCGGGCAGCTCTCCGTCCTCGGCGAGCTGCTCCGCAACCGGAGCGGCGAACAGATCGTCTACCGCTCGCTCTCCGGCGAGGTGAAGGCCGACGAAAAGACGGTCAAGAGCTGGGTCGGCGTCCTCAAGAGCCTCTACTACGGGTTCGAGGTGCGCCCGTGGTTCCGCAACGTCGAGAACGCCATCCGCAAGACGCCGAAGTGGTTCCTGCGCGACTGGGCCCGCGTGGCCGATCCCGGAAAGCGGTTCGAGACGATGGTCGCCTGCCACCTGCTCAAGGCGGTCGAGGGCTGGACGGACCTGGGCTACGGCGAGTTCGGATTGCACTACCTCCGGAACAAGCAGAAGCGCGAAGTCGACTTCCTCGTGTCTCGCGACAAGGAGCCGTGGTTCCTCGTCGAGGCGAAGATCTCGGACGACTCGCCGACCGACGCCCTGCGCGACTACCAGAAGGCCCTCGGCGCCGCGCACGCGTTCCAGGTCGTCCGCGACGCGCCCTTCGCCCGCTTCGACTGCTTCGCCGAACGCAAGCCCGTCTCCGTCCCCGCCCTCACCTTTCTCTCGCAGCTGCTCTAGCCCCGAACTCCGCGCGGAGCCGAACGGCGGCGTGGAATGCAACGGCCAGAAATGCGCCAAGTGCCACAACGAAAACGCGCCAAGTGCCACAACAAAAACGCGCCAAGTGTCACAACGAAAACACGCCAAGTGTCACAACGAAAACGCGGAGACGCTGAGGTTTGGAGCCGGCTGCGCCGCCTGTTCCCAGCCCGCGCAGCGGGCTCCAAAAACGCTTATGCGTAATGGCTCTGCGCTCTCTGCGTTCTCTGCGTGAGTAAAACCCGCTTGAGCGACCGCCCGGAGCACGGCACCCCCCGCGCGCCTCGCGTACGCGCCTGCCCGGAGAGGCAGTTTGAGGGGGTTCTTTGTGTTGGAAAAACGCGCGAACGAAGTTCCCGCGCTCGCGCGTGGCGCGCAAACGCGCGCATAAATCAACTATTTCCAGCAAGTTGCGAATCCCGCTTTTTCCGCTTGCAATTCGGGGGGCAAAATGCTTGAATAGGGGGCGTCCGAAGGAAACTCTCCGTTTCCGGAAGACCCTGAAAAAACAACCAACCCAAAAGGGAAACAAACAATGAAATCAAAACAGCTAGTGGCAATGGCCGCCTTGGCCTTGCTCGTTGCGTTGCCGGCGCGCGCGGCAGAAGTCGTGAGCAGCAACATCGTGGGGTAC
>CAMVRE010000213.1 GCA_947169825.1 uncultured Verrucomicrobiota bacterium
GAAACGCACGCACACCCTTTCCCGCGCCCGAGGGGCGCGCTCCCGCATGAACACCGTCTACCATCGCATCGACTCCAGCTCCGGCAGCGTCGTCTCCCTCCGCGCCTCCGGCGTCTCCTACCACGAGCTCGCCGAGGTCTCCTCCCGCGGCGTCACGTCGCTCGCCCAGGTCATCAAGATCGACGGCGAGAACGTCTCGCTCCAGGTCTTCGCCGGCGCCCGCGGCATCGCGACCGACGCGCGCGTCCGCTTCCTCGGCCGCCCGATGCAGGTCGCCTTCTCCGACGACCTGCTCGGCCGCGTCTTCGACGGCGGCGGCAACCCGCGCGACAAGGGCCCCGCCCTCCGCGACAACCTCGTCGACATCGGCGGCCCGTCCGTCAACCCCGCCAAGCGCATCGTCCCGCGCAACATGGTGCGCACGAACATCCCGATGATCGACGTCTTCAACTCGCTCGTCGAGTCGCAGAAGCTCCCGATCTTCGCCAAGTCCGGCGAGCCCTACAACGAGCTGCTGGCTCGCATCGCGCTGCAGGCCGAGACGGACGTGATCATCCTCGGCGGCATGGGCCTGAAGAACGACGACTACCTCTACTTCCGCGACACGCTCGACCAGTCCGGCGCCCTCTCCCGCACCGTGATGTTCGTCCACACCGCCGCGGACCCGGTCGTCGAGTGCTCGCTCGTCCCGGACCTCTCGCTCGCCGTCGCGGAGCAGTTCGCGATCGCGGGCCGGAAGGTGCTCGTGCTCCTCACGGACATGACCTCGTTCTCCGACGCCCTCAAGGAGGTCGCGATCACGATGGAGCAGATCCCGTCCAACCGCGGCTACCCCGGCGACCTCTACTCGCAGCTCGCCGCGCGCTACGAGAAGGCGGTCGACTTCGAGGGCGCCGGCTCGATCACGATCCTCGCGGTGACGACGATGCCCGGCGGCGACGTGACGCACCCCGTCCCGGACAACACCGGCTACATCACCGAGGGCCAGTTCTACCTCGAGGGCGGGCGCATCGAGCCGTTCGGCTCCCTCTCCCGCCTCAAGCAGCAGGTGAACAAGAACACCCGCCCCGACCACCGCGTCATCATGGACACGATGATCCAGCTCTTCTCGCAGTACCGCTCGACGCTCGAGAAGCAGTCGATGGGCTTCCGCATGAGCGCGTGGGACGAGAAGCTCCTCAAGTACGGCCGCCGCTTCGAGAAGGAGATGATGGACATCTCGGTGAACATCCCGCTGGAGCGGGCGCTCGACCTCGGGTGGGAGATCCTCGCCGACTGCTTCGACCCGTCCGAGACGGGCATCCGCACCGACGTCGTCGAGAAGTTCTGGCCGAAGAAGTAACGCCGCGCCATGGCCAAGGTCAAGCTCACCAAAACCGAACTCAAGGCGCAGAAGGACGCCCTCGCCCGCTACCGGCGGTTCCTCCCGATGCTGCAGCTCAAGAAGTCGCAGCTGCAGATGGAGCTCGGCGGCATGCGCGCCCGCGAGGAGGACCTCGCCCGCCGCGAGGAGGAGCTGCTCGAGGGCGTGAAGCCCTGGATCGGCCTCCTCGCCGACGCCGGCGTGCCCGTCCCCGTCGAGCTGGAGCGCGTCCGCACGCGCGCCGGCAACATCGCCGGCGTCGAGATCCCCGTCTACGAGGGCGTCGACCTGCGCCGCGCCGAGGTCGACCTCTTCGCCACGCCCGAGTGGGTGGACGACGCCGCGGAGGCCGCCTCGTCGCTCATCGGCCTCCGCGCCGAGCGCGAGGTCGCCGCCGAGCAGGTCCGCCTCGTCGCCGAGGAGCTGCGCACCACGTCGCAGCGCGTGAACCTCTTCGAGAAGGTCAAGATCCCCGAGTGCGTCGAGAACATCCGCGTCATCAACGTCGCCCTCGGCGACGAGCAGACCTCCTCCGTCGCCCGCGGCAAGATCGCCAAGGGCCGCCAGGCCCGGCTCGCCCCCGACACGAAGGAGGACGAGCCATGATCGTCCCGATGAAGCGCGTCTTCGTCCTCTGCCTGGAGGACGAGCGCGAGGCCGCGCTGAAGCGCCTCGCCGCGCTCGGCGCCGTCCAGGTCGAGCGCGAGGTCGAGGATTCCCCCGCCATCGCCGCGGCCGGCGCCGGAATCGCCGCCGCCGAGACCGCGCGGGACGCCCTCCGCGAGGCCGCCGCGAACGCCGACCCCTACGGCCTGGCGGTCCGCCGCGCCCGCCCCGAGGACTCCGACGACCCTGCTGTGCGCCACGTCCTCTCCGTCGTCGGCCGCTGGATCGACGCGCGCGACGAGCGCAAGGCGCTCGAGGCGACGCTCGCCCGCTTCGCGCCGTGGGGCGACTTCGACCCCGCCGCGGCGCGCGCCCTCGCCGCGAAGGGCGTCCCCGTCTCGCTCTTCTCCGTCCCCGCGGACTTCGACCTTTCCGCCTTCCCCGCGGGCGCCGCGCTGCAGGTCCTCTCGCGGACCAAGGAGCATGTCTACGGCGCCCTCGTCGGCGCCCCGCTCCCCGAGGGCGTCGCCCCCGCGCCGCTCCCCGAGGAGCCGCTCTCCGCGACGCGCGCTCGCATCGCCGACGCCGAGGCGCGCATGCGCATGGCCGCCGGCACGCTCCGGACGCTCTCTCGCGAGAAGGGCGCCGTCCTCGCCTCCGCCGAGCGATTCGCCGGCCGCCGCGAATGGGCGCTGGCAGCCGAGAACCTCCGCGCCGCGGGGCCCGTCGCCCACCTCGCCGGCTGGTGCCCGGAGGACGCGCTCCCGGCGCTGCTCGCCGCCGCGCGCGAGGAGGGCTGGGGCGTCGCCTCGCGCGACCCGGAGGAGGGCGAGGCGCCGCCCGTCCTCCTGCGCCCGCCGCGGATCTTCCGCCCGATCCTCACGCTCCTCGGCGGCCTCGGCATCCTGCCCGGGTACACGGAGACGGACATCTGCGTCCCGTTCTACGCCTTCTTCACGCTCTTCTTCGCGATGCTCGTGGGCGACGCCGGCTACGGCCTGCTACTGCTCGCCGTCTGGTTCGCCGTCCGGAGGAAGCTCGCCGCCTCGGAGCAGGCCGGCGTGCGCGCCATCTCGACGCTGCTGCTCGTCTTCTCGGGCGCGACGATCCTCTGGGGCGTCCTCTCCGGCACGTGGTTCGGCATGCCCGCCGAATGGCTGCCCGGCTTCATGGCGCGGGACCTGCCGACCGCGCGCTGGCTCGGCGACCAGGGCAACATCATGTGGCTCTGCTTCACGATCGGGCTCGTCCACCTCGAGATCGCGCGCGTCTGGAACGTCCTGCAGCTCTGGCCCGACTCCAAGGCCCTCGCCCAGCTCGGCTGGGGCGGCGTCCTGCTCGGGATGTACTTCGTCGTGTGCTCCATCGCGGTGCCGGGGTGCTCGTTCCCGGCCTGGGCGGGCGTCGTCATGGGCGTCTCGGTCCTGCTCATCCTCCTCTTCTCCTACAAGAGGAGCGAGCTCAAGGAGAACGTCGTCTCGCTCTGCCTCACGCCGCTCAACGTCATCTCGTCGATGGGCGACATCATCTCCTACGTCCGCCTCTTCGCCGTCGGCCTCGCCGCCGTGAAGATCGCGGAGACGTTCGACACGATGGCCGCGGGCCTCTCGATGCCGCTCTGGGCGAAGGTGCCGTGCATGGTCCTCATCCTCCTGCTCGGCCACGCGCTCAACCTCGTGATGGGCGCGCTCTCGATCCTCGTCCACGCCGTCCGCCTCAACACGCTCGAGTTCTCCTCGGCCAAGGGCATCAGCTGGAGCGGCACCGAATACGCGCCCTTCCGGCCCTGCAAGGAGTGATCCCCATCCCACTCTCTTCAACCTTTTCAACCTTTTCAACCTCTTCAAACCACTAACCCAAAGGACATCCCATGGAAATCGATTCCGCCCTCTGCGTCGCCGGCGCCGTCTGCGCCGTCGGATTCTCGGCCGCCGGCTCGGCCATCGGCATCGGCAAGGCCGCCTGCGCCGCCATCGGCGCGTGGAAGAAGTGCTACGCCCAGAACAAGCAGGCGCCCTACATCCTGTTCTCCTACGTCGGCGCGCCGCTCACGCAGACGCTCTACGGGATGATCCTGATGTTCGTCATCCTCGGGCTCGTCGGCAACTGCATCCCGGGCGCGGGCGTCGCGGCCGTGATCCTCGGCATCTTCGCGGGCGTCGGCATCGGCGCCTCGGCGGCGATGCAGGGCCAGGCGGCGGCCGGCGCGGCCGACTCGCAGGCGGAGACGGGCAAGGGCCTCGCGAACAACATGGCGGCGCTCGGCGTCGTCGAGACCGTGGCCATCTTCGTGATGGTCTTCGCGATGATCGCGATCGGATCGCTCAAGCCGAAGGCCGAGGCCGAGGCCGCCGAGCCGGCCGCCCTCGAGCAGGCCGCCGAGGCCGCGGAAGCCCCCGCGCCCTAGCGCGCGGCGCGCGCTGCGGCGAAGCCGCGCGCGACGGCGCCGGGATCGGCCGCCTTCGAGAAGGCCGAGACGACCGAGACGCCGTCCACGCCCTGCGCGTAGATGCCGGCGGCGCGCCCGGGCGTGACGCCGCCGATCGCGACGGACGCGACGCCCGGCGGCAGCGCGAGCACCGCGGCGCGCAGGCCCTCGAGGCCGAGCGCGTCCGC